>JBEKAT010000001.1:0-66146 GCA_050015775.1 Sedimentisphaerales bacterium
GGCAGCGGCATGTTGGTATGGGAAAACATTTTCGGAACATACAATCCATGGAATTTTCGAGACAGACAGAACTGGAAAAAAGCAAATCTGATTCTGCACTTTTTTGCGGATTACTTTGCCGATCCCAATAGAGAGCCGTATTACCAGTCGAAGAATTCGCAGGTGTATATCAATCACTGGAGCCGTTCGGGGACGGATATCTTCGTGCTGGTGAACAAGGGCAAGGCGCTGAGCGACGAAATCTTGTTTGAGATTCCGTTTGAGCCACAGACGAAACTTTATGACCTGTGGGGTGGTAAACCTATAGAGCCGAAGGTCGAAAAAGATAAAGCGATGGTTAGCTGCTCATTGGATAAGCTCGGTTGTGTTATCGCTGTCAGGAACACGGAAAGCGGCGTTCGCTTGCAGCGATTTATTCAATTGTTGTCGGAGCTTTCCGCTGAACAGGCGGCGACGATTGATTTGAGGAATTTTGCCAAGCCGATTGTTTATGCCGACCCGGTACCTTCTACGCCACTCGCAAAAAGGACTGATAAACCTGCCGGTATGGTGTTTGTCCCGGGTGCCGTCAAAACTTTCAAGATAGAGCACATTCGCGGCGAGTGCGGTTGTTATCCTGACCCAGGAGATGAACGTATTGATGATGGCGGTTTTGGTTACGGCCTTAAAACCGCAGCCGTATATCCAGACGTCATTCACAAAACAATCAGACACACAATCGGTCCCGTTGCAGTCAAACCGTTTTTCATCGACGAAGCAGAGGTCACTAATGCCGAATATAAGAAATTCCTCGACAGCACCGGCTATAGCCCAAAGCAAAAACAAAACTTTCTGAAGCTCTGGCCGGGAGGGAAAATTCCTGATGAGCTGGCGGACCATCCTGTGGTTTATGTCGATATTGACGACGCGAGGGCCTACGCAAAATGGGCCGGTAAACGTCTGCCAACGGAATTTGAATGGCAGTTGGCCGCGCAGGGACCGGACAACCGCAAATGGCCCTGGGGAGATACTTTTGACCCCAATAACTGCAACACCACGGGCACTCATACTTTGCCGGTGCGTTCCTGCCCGGGTGGAAGGAGTCCCTATGGCTGCTATCATATGTCGGGTAACGTCTGGGAGTGGACTGAAAGCTGCCGAGACGACGGACATAAACGTTTTACTATGATTCGCGGCGGCAGCTATTTTAATGCTGAAGGCAGCATCTGGTATGTCAAAGGCGGCCCGCAGCCATGCGGTCATCACGCAAAATTCATCCGGGTCTGGCCGGGTCTTGACCGCTGTAGCACAGTTGGCTTCCGCTGTGTGATCGACGCCGAGTGAAACGGCTGGGATAACCGCATCTGTCATTGTAGTTGGGACTTCAAAAGATAAAATCCGCTTTGACGTTGCCTTCAGATTTGGGGCTTGTCAAAGCGGTGATGCTCTTCAACGGTTGACGTCAGACGGCACGGGCATAGATGTGTCGTTCTCATCGATACCGTCGTTCCATTCGAGCGGCGCCAGATATACGCCGCCTTGTCCCCAGCCGCAGTGGCTGACATACCATTTGCCGTCCACGTCGCGGACGACTTCAGCCGCGTGTGAGTTGATTCTGGCGACTTCATCTTCGAGAGTCCACTTGAATGGGTCATTGCCGCGATAGACACTCGTGCAGCGGTAATCGTCTCGCGGCCCGATGAAGAGATAATAGAATGGGCCCCTTCGCACAACAGTCGGCGATTCGGTCGGTCCGCCCCAGGTTCCTTTCGACGGATCCACAAAAACAACCTTTTTGTCGCTCCAGTGAATGAGGTCAGTGCTGGTTCTGGTCGCGACTATGTGATTACCGCCGGCCGGCGTGCTTGTGGCTGTATAATACATTACCCATTTGTCTTCAAGCCGAAAAATATACGGGTCTCTCGCGTCGTAGCCATCCAGCAGCACCGGGTTTGCCGGATGCCTTTCCCACGAATAGAGGTCTTTTGATGTGGCCAGATTAATATTGTATTTGCGATGGTCTTTTGCGCCGGCACAGTAAAACATATAGTAAAGCCCTTCGTGGCGTATGACGTGCGGCGCCCATAGATGTACCTCGCCCCTTTTCGGGTCAACTGAAAGGGCGAATGGCTCTTTTTTCCACCCTTTCTTCGTTAAACTTTCTGAGGTGGCATGAGCGAAGTTACCCTCATCCATCGGCAACGCGGGTTCCTTATGAGTTATGCCGAACAAATGCCATAGGCCGTTGCTGTCGCGTATGAAACAGTGGTCGTTGATATACCATTTATTCGGCTCGTTTATACTCGGGTCGTAAATCTGAAAATACTCACCGACTTTAAGCCCTTCGCCGCGACATGAACAACAAACAATCATCGTAAACAACAACGAACAAGTGTATTTCATCGGAATCCTCATTTTACAAAGTATGCCCTTTATATTTATAAGGGTTTTACATGCAGGTAGTCCATTCCGAACATATACATCTTTATTGCCTCAGGATTTGCCCCGACAATTTCAACCGTAAGAACATGAGCGCCCGGGGCAAGATGCACTTTGCCCAAACTAAGCTCTTCCGTGATTGTCACTTTATCCTTGTTAAACAGGTCAATCGGTTCGCCTAATTTCACATCATCAAGATAAAATTGAACAATTCCGTAATCCGGCGCTTTTGTCAAACGTGTCAGAAGCTCAAATTCGCCGTTGTTCTTGACATTTATCGCCAGTTTCATTTTCGCTCCCAGCTTGCCGGTCCACCAGAGCTGGTTATTGTCCTTCCACTTCGCAGGCCCAAATGCGGACATTTCCTGCTCTTCAACCGCGCCTTCTGGTTTCTCAAGAACCCTAATCCCGGACAGTTCTATGGGGTAAGTAAGTTTTGCATAAAAATCTACCCTCTGGTCAACCGCGACCGGCTCGTATGGGTCCTGCTGGCCCGCTGCTTGATACCAGTACGCAACACAGGAGTATTGCGTCGGCCTATCGTTGGCCCAATACTTCTCGATGCAGCCCTCAAAAGAGGTCTGGAAAGGAACATTGTCGGCTATGTGCCATCGGTTCACGGAGATATGCCCCTTGTTGCCCTCGCAGATGGTTTGATTATGGAAACAGTTCTGGAACAAATCAGCGCTGCTCCATGCGTATCCGAAATAATCTTCCGAACCCGTGCCGAACGTTGATGGGAATTTTTCTCCATCGACGAAAAACTTTTCATCGCCTTCGCCCCACCAGCCGCCGCGAGGATTCCAAACCTCAAGCTCGACGCCGCAGAATCTGCCCCTGCCGGTTGTCTTCAGCATTGTCCAGTCAATCTGTCGTTCGGGTTCCGCAGGCGGGAAGGCATCCCGGTGCCACTTGGCGTGAAAACGGCCGTATTGGTCCGCCGGCCGCTTCAAAGGCGCGTATGTGATTTCAAATTGTGCGGTCACATCGGTTTGTCCTTCATTGGCAAGCTCAATTTTAACCTCTTTATCGAAGGGCATAAACCAGTTACTGTAGCCGCTGTAATCGATGATACCCATCGGCAGGGACCTGTATTGATTTACTCCCGGGGCTGTGCCGAAGAAATCTCCCAGGGGACACCAGACGCCGGGCTTACTCTGGCCGTCCCAGTAAATCGAAAGCGTCAATTCCCTGAGTAATCTCCGCTGTACCTCAATGTCGTCAGGCATTGGACCGTTCACAACAATCGATGTAATAGCGGCTGGCCCGGAGGTTTTGAAAACCACCTCTTTCTGTCCTGCCCCGACGTTAACCGTCATAATTTCTGTCTTTTGCCCGTCATATTGCGCCCATTTCGGTCCGCATTTGCTCAGTCGCTCATTGGCCTTGTCCAAGGCCGCGTTTTCTTCCTTGGACAGATTCATATTAAAGGTGGGAACAATGGTCCCTTTCGGAAAAACAGTGTAAGTGAAATGGTAGTATTGACCGTAACTGGGGTCTGCAAGGATTTTACAGGATTTCTGAAAAGGAATTGGAATATAGCAGTTTTTTCCGCCGCCGGCCGCGGTATGAACAAGCATAGACCTTGTGAATGGCGCATTATTTCCGTCGAAGTAGCCGGAAAAAGGAAGGTCCACAGCGGGATCGGGCTGACCATCCAGATAGATTCTGACATGCCCGTTTTTCGCTATGGCAGACCAGATACGCCATATACACCCAGGTCCATTCATCTCTGCAACCACGAGTTTTCCGCCTTCTCTGCGTATAAAGCCGTCCCCGTCGCCGTTAGCTTCCCACTTTATATACTTGCCTGTTTTGGCATTGTATTGGCTTCTTCTGTCGTAGCTGGACCATTGCATGCACTGTTCCCCTTGCTTCGGCAGAGTAGAGATACGTTCCAAATCTGTCAGATGGTCCACCAAGTCAGTATATGTCATCCGGTTTTCGGCACGACAGCCGCCGCTTGTTAGTGCCAGCATGCTTATCACCCATACGACTAAACTTTTGCTGTTTTTCATTTAAGTCTCTCCTTTCTGAACGCTTACTTTATTCGTCCCCGCGTCTTGTGCTGCCTTCTGTGAACTGCGACTTCTAAACTTTCTCGGACTGTAACTTGTGTATTGCTTGAAATCAACCGAAAGTTGTATTCGATTACCGGTTATTTTAAAAATATACATCGGAGAGTGTGGATTTTGCACCAAATCGGCAAAAATCTTATGGCGGGTGGTTGCTTTTGCCGGTCCAAACATGGAAAATATCCGTTATGATTTCTAAATCAGGAGATTGCTTATGCGCACGACCAGAGATTTCCCTTATACATCGCGGGTGCGGTTCAACAAGATATTGATTTTGTTACTGATAGTTTTCCCTTCGGGTTCGCTGCCTGTCATACAGGCATCAGCAGCGACGACGCGAGACGAGTACTATGCTCACAAGACTGTCCAGGATAAAGACGGCGTTATTGCTCCATGGAGCAAAGGACAGAACGGGCCGCTCGATACTCGTCTGCGTATCGCCGTCGAGGTTCTGAAACGATATCCCTGGGTTGATAAAAATAAGGCGGTTATGGCCGCCCCCGATTTTGTATATAACTCCCACTGGAGCATAAAGGACGATGGCACTATTCTGATACCGCCAACCAATGACTGGATGTGCGGCGACCTGAGCCAGCGTGCATGGAGCATCATCAAAGGGCTGACCGGCCATTATCAATACAGTGGTGACCCTGTTGCATTCCTTTACATACCCCTCACCGCTGATTACATTCTTGAATATGCTCAAACACCCGCTGACAGCAAATGGCCGAGTTTTCCGATAAGCACTCCAACCAAAGGAATGGCCTATGGCAAGTGCGACCCGTCCGGCAGGAATCAGCTTGACCTGTGCGCGATAGTAGGGCGGGAGATGCTGCGGGCCTACAAGCTCACGGGAGAGAAAAAATACTTCGAGGCGGCCAAACACTGGGGCGATGTTTTTGCCGAGAAGTGCAATCTTGACCCCACGATGCCGCCGTGGAACCGCTATACCGACCCGTCGGTTGTGGGCTGGTCCGATGAACTGACGGGAACAACAACGATTATCTGCGAGTTTCTCGATGAGCTTGTCAATCTCGGCTACACAGGCAAAAACCGGCTGATTGTCAAGGCCAGAGATGCCGGGCGTCGCTATGTCCGCGACGAGATGCTGCCTCGCTGGATACAGAACGATATCTGGGGCCGACAGTACTGGGACTGGGACAATCCTGTTACGTGCGGCATTGTTTCAATGTGCGGCGATTATATAATGATGCATCCGGACGTATTTGCCGGCTGGAAGACAGATTTGCGTAATATGCTGATGCAAATCGCCAATCGAAACGGTGCCGACCCCGGCTCGATGGGCAATGTTTACCATGGCGCTTGGGCATGGCCGGAATCCTGCACGTGCTGCGGCACGTCTCTGTCTTACAATCAATATACAGCCGCTCCGACTATTCTTAGATATGCTGTTTTGGCTGACGATGACCTGTTCTTTGAGATTGGCCGTCGAATGATGATTATGGCAACATACGATAGCGACGAAAATGGCGTTGTCAAAGATGGTCTTCTGGGCCAAGCCGTTGCCACAGGAGAATGGTCGAATCTCGCTCACCCATGGCCTTTGTGTCAGGTTATCGAAGCGATGGCGTGGACTCCCGAACTTTTCGGGCCCAAACGGGAAAACCATATTATGCGGAGCACCTCCGTCGTCAACAGCGTCGTCTATGCGAAAAACGAGGTGACCTGGACGACGTTTGATGCCCCGAGTTTAACTATCGATATCCTGCGGCTTGCGTTTAAGCCGACCGCTGTTACCGGGGATGGTTTGCCGTTATCTTTGCAGCCGGACCTTCGCAATAATGGTTACACGCTGCAGCAGCTCAAAGATGGCGACTGGATTGTGCGGATAAGACACGACCTTGCAAAGAATATGGTTGTCAGAGGAACTGATGACCCGCAGCAGCAGATTGACGATGCCGAAATCAAATATCAGGGCAAATGGGAGGAGAAGAAAGATGACAGCACATTCGGCGGCGGACTGCACTTAACTTCGGACAAAGAGGCGTCTGTGAGTTATAGCTTCACCGGCAATCAAATTCGCATCCTCGGCTGCGTAGATGAAGCGGGGGGACTGGCAGATGTATATCTCGACGGCCAAAAGCAACCTACGCTGATTGACTGCTGGAATCCAAAACAAAGGTGCAAACAGGTGCTTTATTCAAGAAGCGGGCTGGATAACGGCAAACACGAAATTAAAATCGCGGCACAAGGCAAAGGCAACCTGATATCCAAAGGCGCCAATATTTACATCGATGCCCTGCAATATTGTGATGCAACAGCGGACAGTAATTTTGGCCAGGGAGGCGGCCCAACGCGAGCGCAACGGATGATTTTCGGCTATACCGGCCGGCAAGATTATATCGATTCGAAAGGTAACGCATGGAAACCCGCCACCGAATGGGTCATTCAGACCGGCTATGGAACAGATACGGTCGAAAAGGCATGGTGGACCAAACGCCGGAGTATGTACATCGGCAACACCATCGACGAAGAGCTTTACAGATATGGCGCACATGGCAAGGAATTCTGGGCGAATGTCACTGTCGCACCGGGCAAATATTATGTCCTTCTCAAGTTTGCCGAGACGCCGATGCATACTTTTCTTGAGCGCAACAAAGACGGAGGTCGCGTCAGCCATACTATTGACGTGCTCATCAACAACAAGAAGGTTATGAACCAGGTCAATATCACCAAGGCGGCTGGCGGCATATTCAAAGCTTATGACCGAGTGTTTACTGATATAGAGCCGGAAAACGGAATTATTGAAGTGCGGTTTGTCGGCGGCGATGAGCAGGGCGCTATCGTTCAGGCAATGGAAGTTGGCCCTATGTCAGAGTATTCGGGTGCGACTAAATGAACGATTTGAAAAGGTTCAAAGCCGTCTGTTGCGGAGAGAAGCTCGATTTTATCCTCATCGGCGAGTTCAGACAATATCTCGTCTGTGTTCTTGTTCTTCTCCATATTTTATTAACCACAACAGGGGCGGCACAAAGCTCCAACATTTACATCCCCGTTATTGAAGGTGACTGGTGGCAGGTGGCAGGCAATCCTGACCTCGGTAAATATACCGACCCAAATCAGCAGCCAGTGGATTTTGCTGTTTGGCAGGCCCAAGACGGGACATGGCAGCTATGGTCCTGTATTCGTAACACTAAGGCCGCCGGTCATACCCGGCTTTTTTATCGCTGGGAGGGAAAGATGCTCACTGATACAAACTGGGCGCCGATGGGTATCGCGATGATATCGGATGGGAAATTCGGCGAGCCGCAAAATGGTCTGCAGGCCCCGCACGTGGTCAAATGGAAGGACGAATATTGGATGGCATATGGTGACTGGGACCATATTTGCCTGGCGAAAAGCAAGAACGGCAAAGATTTCGAGCGTGTGGCCGGTACTGGCGGCAGTTCAGCCATTTTCACCGAGGGCTCCGGAAACAATCCGCGCGACGCGATGCTGCTTTTTACAAACAGCAAATGGCACTGCTACTATACTGCGTTTCCGGCAGGGCATGGCTACGATTTTTGTCGCACCTCGGATGACCTGGTTCACTGGTCGGATTCCGTAGTAGTGGCCTATGGCGGCAAGGCGGGCAACAACCCATACTCCGCGGAATGTCCCCACGTAGTCGAGTTTGAGCCGGGCTGCTACTTCCTTTTCAGGACGCAATTCTACGGCCCAGGCGCGCAAACCAGTGTATATCAATCGGCAAATCCGCTGAATTTCGGCATTGACGACGATAGTTACTTTGTGTGTAAAATGAATGTCGCCGCACCGGAAATAATCAACTACGACGGCCAATATTATATCGCTGCGCTAAATCTCAACCTCGATGGAATCCGAATCGCAAAGCTTGCATTCAGGAAATGAATCCTGCTGCTGAAATTGTAATCTGATATAATCATGCGGTTGTTTTAATGTTAAAAAATGAAACGCCAGATAACATAAGAAAGGGGCCTGTAATGATTCGAAACAAATCAGTAGGTTTACCACTCGCGTTTTTACTGGTATTGAGCTTTGCCTTTGGGGGAGATTGTTTTGCGGCGCCGAGACACGAGGTGAAGATTCCGGATATATCTGGCTACAGGACGTTGAAGTGCGATTTTCATATGCACACGATATTTTCAGACGGGCAGGTATGGCCCACGGTGAGGGTCGAAGAGGCGTGGCGGGAAGGACTCGATGCCTTCGCAATAACGGACCATATCGAGTACAAGACTCACAGGAAAGATGTGCGTTCTGACGACAACAGGGCGTATGAAATCGCAAAACCGGCCGCCGATGAAAAGGGGTTGATTCTTATAAGGGGCGCTGAAATCACCAGGGATATGCCCCCCGGTCACTTCAACGCGATTTTCCTCAAAGATGCAAAGCCGCTGGACACCAACGACTGGAAAGATGCGATGAAGAATGCCCAGGCCCAGGGTGCTTTTGTTTTCTGGAATCACCCCGGGTGGGAAGGGCAGCAGCCGGACGGAGTACCGCGGTGGTATCCTGACCATAACGAGATATACGAAAAGGGATGGATGCAGGGAATAGAGGTTGTTAATGAAAATGAATACTATCCGCTTGTGTTCAAGTGGGCGAAGGAAAAGAAACTTACGATTATGGGTAATTCAGATGTCCACGAACCAACCGCCATGTTTTTCGATTTCAGCAAGGGTGAGCACAGGCCAATGACCCTTGTGTTCGCGAAAGAAAGCACCGAGGATTCAATCAAGGAAGCCCTGCTGGCGCACAGGACGGCGGTATATTACAAAAATAGCATCATCGGCGATGAGCAATATCTCAGGCCGATATTCGACAAATCGGTCCAGATACCCAATGCCGAAGTGACCATCAAGGGTAAAGGCAAGGCCTTCATTAGAATCAGGAATAACTCCGAGCTGGACCTCGAGTTGGTCGCCAACGGTTCACCGGAACACATTTTGGCTCCCGACAAGATAACGCTTTACGGAGACAGGATGGTGCTATTGTCTATCGAAGGAAAAGACAAGGCGTTTTCTGGCACGGGAAAAATACGTATACCATACAAAGTGAAGAACCTCCTGGTTGCGCCAGATGAGGGTCTGCGAGTCGAATTGGAAATCGCCGTCAGGTTTGTCGGGGATGAACCAAATAAGCCGTAACTGTGCAGGCAAAACGTTTTACAGATAGTATGACAAAAAAACTTATTATGATGAGTAAGTTTGCTGTTTTTGGATTGTTGCTGGCTATTTCCCAAGCTGTGGTTTGTGGGGATGAACCCAATACGACGTCGGGATTGGCGCCGGTGGAATTTGAGAATCTGCCGCTAACGGCGATTGAAGCCAAGGGCTGGCTGCTTGGGCAGCTTCGAATACAGGCCGCGGGACTAAGCGGGCATCTGGATGAGTTCTGGCCTGACGTTGCACAAAGTGGCTGGATAGGCGGCAAGGCCGAAGGGTGGGAACGGGGACCTTATTGGCTTGACGGCTTGATACCATTGGCTTGGACGCTCGACGACAAAACACTTAAGGATAAAGCAAACAGATGGATGAATTATATTCTGGAGCATCAGCAGCCGGATGGCTGGCTGGGGCCGGTAAAAGCCAAAGACCACAAAGCTTACGACCCCTGGCCTTGTTTCATAATACTCAAGGCAATGACCCAGTATCAGGAGGCTACCGGAGACAAGCGTATCATTCCGGCGATGGAGAAATTCCTTCACAAACTTGGTAGTATTCTCGATAAACAGCCGTTGTTTGACTGGTCAAAACCGCGGTGGGGCGATTTGGTATTGTCGATTTACTGGTTGTATGACCGCACGCACGAGCCGTGGCTGCTGGATTTGGCGGCGAAAGTTCAGAAGCAGGGACTGGATTGGCGGGGGCATTTTGCGGACTTCAAATATAAAGAAAAAATGGACAAAGCAAAATTGGAATACTGCACGCATGGCGTGAATAACGCTATGGTTCTCAAGCAGCCGGCAGTGTGGTGGCGGCAGTCACACGACCCGACCGACCGTGACGCTGTGCAGGATTTCATAAAAACGCTCGATACCTATCACGGCCAGGCGACGGGCATCTACACCTGCGATGAGCACTATGCGGGGCTTAATCCATCGCAGGGGACAGAATTGTGTACCGTCGTCGAATATATGTTCAGTATGGAAACACTGCTTAGCATTTCGGGACGCTGCGAATTCGGTGACCGGCTCGAAAGCGTCGCTTTTAACAATCTGCCGGCGGCGTTTAAGCCGGATATGTGCGCGCACCAGTTTGACCAGCAGGCCAATCAGGTCATCTGTAAGGTCGGTAAGGAAGTTATCTATACCTGCAATTCCGGTGACTCAGACACCTTCGGATTAGAGCCGTGCTACGGTTGCTGCACGGCGAACTTTCATCAGGGCTGGCCCAAGTTTGCCGCGCATCTGTGGATGAAAAAGGGACAAGATGGTCTTGCGGCTGTTGCTTACGCCCCCAGCAGCGTCAGAACCATTATAAAAGGCGCTGCCGTGCAGGTTGACCTCCAGACAGATTACCCTTTCAGCGAGACGCTCGATTTTACCGTCAAGACGGATAAGCCGGTCGAGATGTCACTTTACTTGCGTATTCCTGGGTGGGTGCAATCACCTCAGTTGGTTATAAACAAGGATAAAGCGGTAACTCCCGTTGCCGGGACGTTTCATCGCATTGAGCGACTTTGGACCGGCAAGACGCATTTGACTTTGCGATTACCTATGCCGGTGCGAATACAGAGGCGATATCACAACAGCGTTTCGCTTCAGCGAGGGCCGCTTGTCTATGTGCTGAAAATTGCCGATGACTGGCGATACCTAAAGGGCAAGAAACCTTACGCTGACTGGGAGGTTTACCCGACCTCTGCCTGGAACTACGCACTGGTTATGGATACTAATCAGCCGGACAATTCTATTAAGTTCAAATCCCGGTTCGTAGGCCGGTATCCATTTACGCCAGAAGATGCCCCGGTGCGGGCGAAAGTTCGAGGCCGGCGCCTGCCGCAGTGGACCATCGAAACCAATGCCGCCGGGCCATTGCCTGAAAGTCCGGTTGATTCTAACGAACCGCTGGAAGAATTGACGCTGATTCCCTATGGCTGCAGCCATTTGAGAATCACGGAATTCCCGGTTCTCAGGAATTAACCATCTGTTGAAAATAATAATTCCATAATTTTTGCGACATAAAGATGAAAACTGATAAACCAAAGATTTGCGTTGTCGGCAGCTCAAACATAGACCTAGTGGTGAAATCACGGCGGTTGCCTTCTCAGGGGGAGACAATTTTGGGTGGTGAATTCCTGATGGTTCCAGGCGGCAAGGGAGCGAATCAGGCAGTAGCAGCCGCGAAGCTGGGAGCGGAAGTATATTTTGTAGCTAAACTGGGGGAAGACATATTCGGGACGCAATCATTCACCAATTTCAAAAAAGAAGGTGTGAATACAAAGTATGTTACCCGGACGAACAAAGCATTGTCGGGAGTGGCCTCGATTGCTGTTGACGAAGCGGGCAATAACACAATTGTAGTGGCCCCGGGCGCCAATCATTTGCTGATACCGCAGGATGTCAAAAGGGCCGAATCGGCAATTGCTTCGTGTGGTGCGATAGTTGCCCAGCTTGAAATACCCGTAAAAACCGTTGAGTTCGCTGCGAGATTAGCTAAAAAGTTCAAGATACCTTTCATTTTGGACCCTGCGCCGGCTCAAAAATTAAGTTCAGAACTTTTCGCGATGACAGACGTGATGAAACCAAACGAAACGGAGGCCGGAATTCTTACCAGCGTAGAAGTTACAGACGCAAAGACCGCCGGTAGAGCGGCGGGGAAACTCCTGGAACGCGGGGTAAAAACGGTCATCATAACAATGGGAGCAAAAGGTTGCTTTGTGGTCAACAACAAAATAAATGAGTTCTTCCCCGCCAAAAAGGTTAAAGCGGTTGATTCTACGGCAGCAGGCGACGCGTTTGTCGGAGGTCTCGCGTTTTGTATAGCCCAGGGCAAAACTATTTTAGAGGCGGTCCTGTTTGCCAGCAATGTGGCGGCCCTGTCTGTTACCAAAATGGGGGCGCAATCATCTATGCCGAGTATGAAAGAGGTTGAGAAATTCATAAAATTAAAAAAACAGAAATGATGAGGAAAGAGGAATGAAGAAAATAATTCTTATATTATGTACCATGATAATGGCCACGCAAATATACGGCTGTAAGCAGCAGGCGCCGAGCAAACCGAGAGTCGCCCTGGTTATGAAATCTCTGGCCAATGAGTTTTTTAAGACAATGGAGGAAGGCGCCCAGGCGCACCATAAACAACACTCGCAGGAATATGACCTGATAGTGGTGGGTATTAAAGACGAACAGGACGTGGCCAAACAGGTTGAATTTGTCGAGCTGATGATTGCACAAGGGGTGAATGCCATAGTTATTGCCCCAGCCGACTCGAAGGCCCTTGTGCCTGTCTGTAAAAAGGCAATGGATAGCGGGATTATAGTCGTCAATATTGATAACAAGTTTGACAGAGATGTTCTCCAGGAGAAAAACGTTAAAATTCCCTTTGTGGGACCGGACAACCGCAAGGGGGCGAAACTTGCTGGCGACTATTTGGCGAATAAGCTCAAGCAGGGGGACAAGGTGGTTATTATCGAAGGCGCGCCCAATGCGTTCAATGGAATCCAGCGAAAGCTCGGATTTGAGGATGCGATGAAAGCCGTTGGAATAAACATCGTCAGCTCCCAGACGGCGTATTGGGAGATGGACAAGGCCAACCAGCTCGTCTCGGCGTTAGTTGCCGAACATTCCGACCTGAAGGGTGTTTTATGCGCTAACGATAGTATGGCGCTCGGCGCCGTATCGGCGATTAAGGCGGCCGGCAAATCGGATGACATTCTTGTTGTCGGTTTTGATAATATCCTCGCTGTTCAGCGGCTGCTTAAAGAAAAGAAAATTCTCTGCACGGTTGACCAGCACGCCGATAAGCTCGCATTATTCGGCATCGAGTACGCACTTGAGATGCTCAAGGAAAAGTCAGTCCCGGTTGATAAAGAAACTCCCGTTGACCTTGTTACGGCGGAAACCCTTAAATGATTGACACAGCGAGCAAAACGCTTTTTACCGCCCGCGCAATCAGCAAATCTTTCCCGGGCGTGCGGGCGCTGGAAGAAGTCGATTTCGACTTGATACAGGGTGAGGTTCATGCCCTTGTCGGTGAAAACGGCGCAGGCAAGAGCACCTTTGCCCGCATTATAGCCGGCGCTGAAATCCCGGACTCAGGCGAAATGCGCTTTTGCAGGAAACCCTACAGGCCGAACAACAGAACGGACGCGGAATCAGCCGGTATCCGTATGATAATGCAGGAGCTTCACCTGATTGGAAATCTCACAATCGCGGAAAATATCCTGCTGAATAAGCTTCCTCACAGGTTTGGAATAATCGACTATAAGAAGCTCAACAACATAGCGCGGGAAGTTATGATGCAGGTGGGTCTTGGTGATACTGACCCTGCTATGCCGGTGAAATTCCTGGGCACCGGCCGGCAGCAGCTGGTTGAAATAGCCGCCGGGCTTTCGCAGCGGTGCCGGCTGTTGATTATGGATGAACCGACCGCGTCTTTGACTGACAACGAGACGGAGCTTCTTTTCACTCAAATCAAAAAACTTAAGGCCGACGGCGTCGGAATTATTTACATATCCCATCGCATCGAAGAGATAATCCACATAACCGACCGTGTCACGGTGCTAAGAGACGGGAAATTAATTTCAACGCAATACACAAAACGGTTAAGCGTTGACGGCATTATCCGTATGATGGTCGGCCGTGACCTCGAACAGCAGCAGTTGCGGCACGCAGCGACGTCAGGAGAAACAGCCCTAAGTGTTACCGGCCTTACCAGGGCGAATAAGGTAAGAGACGTTACTTTTGACGTTCATAAAGGCGAGATTCTCGGCGTTGCCGGCCTGATGGGCTCTGGACGCACGGAAATGGTTCGAGCGTTGTTCGGCGCCGACCGCCGCGACAGCGGAAAAATTTGCCTGGGCGGTTTAGAAGAACCCCTCGAAATACGCAGCCCCAGCGACGCTGTTCGCAGCGGGATTGCGCTTCTTCCTGAGGACCGTAAAGAACAGGGGCTGCTGCTGCGATTGCCTGTTCGCGTTAATATTTCGCTGACCAGGTTATCAGGTGTCAGCCATTTCGGGTGGATAAAAATATCCAGTGAAAAAGCCATAGCCGATAAATTTGCGGATGCCTTGTCCATACGCTGCTCATCGGGCGAACAAATGGTTGGCCAGCTCAGCGGCGGCAACCAGCAGAAGGTGGTCATCGCAAAATGGCTCAACAGAGACGCCGATATCTTTTTCTTTGACGAACCAACACGGGGAATTGACGTCGGTGCCAAGTTTGAGATATATCGTATTCTCGCAGACCTTGCGGAAAAGGGAAAGGCGGTTATAGTCATCTCCTCTGACCTTATGGAGCTTATGGCTGTTTGCGACCGCATTATGGTAATGTCGGCAGGTCGTATCGCGGCGACGTTCGCACGGGGGCAGTGGAGTCAGGAAAAAATTATGTCTGCCGCCTTCAGAGGATATATAAATAAACCGTCAGAAAGCATTGCGGGCTTATGCTAAAGACAGAAAATAAAAAAACAGTCGATATTCGGGCCTTTGTCACTGATTATCTCGGCTTGTTTTTCGCCTTGGTGGTGCTGTTAGTCATATTTGGTTTCTCTGCCAACAATTTCTTTACCCTCACAACCTTCAGAACAATCGCCAACCAGATTCCGGATATAACAATCGTCGCTGTTGGAATGACTTTTGTTTTGATAATCGCGGGTATCGACCTGTCGGTCGGCTCGGTGCTTGCCCTGGCCGGTTCCGTGCTGGGCGTTTTCCTGGTCGAATTTAATTTGCCGCTGCCGGTAGCGATTTGTGCCTGCCTCTTTGTGGGTATTCTCTGCGGTCTTACCAACGGCCTTATTGTCATCCGCTGGAATCTTCCGTCTTTTATTGTTACGCTCGGTATGCTTGAAATCGCCAGAGGGGCCGCGTATCTGGTGACCAACTCGCGAACCATATATATCGGCGGCCCGCTTGAGGCAATCACGGGTACATCGATTCTGGGGCTTTCACTGCCCTTTATATTGGCTGTTATTATTGTGGCAGCGGGACAGCTCGTATTATCGCGGTCTGTTTTTGGACGATATATGATAGCCATTGGCACAAATGAAGAGGCCGTAAGGATGTCGGGAATCGACCCGCGTCCGATTAAACTTCTGGTCTTCGCTTTGTGCGGCTTTCTGACGTCCGCGGCAGCAGTCATACAAACGGCCCGAATGTCATCCGCAAGCCCAAATGCCGGCTCTGGTCTTGAGCTTCAGGCCATCGCGGCAGTGGTTATCGGCGGCACAAGCTTAATGGGCGGCCGCGGGTCTGTGATAAGTTCCTTCTTTGGCGTCCTTATTATCGCGGTTTTAGGGACCGGCCTTGCCCAGATAGGTGCGCAGGAATCGACCAAACGCCTTATTACCGGATGCGTTATCATCGTGGCTGTTATAATCGACCAGTATCGTCATCGGATTCGCAAAGACAACTGCTAATCTTATTTGCTCTTGAATTTGCCCATACCCCTTGGGCTTATGAATCCCATTCTCTACCCAACTGAGCTACGCCGCCTTAAAAACATAAACGTCAAAGGCTGGGTTCGACAAGCAATCCCAAAGTCACCAGTTATCAAAATCCAATTTCTGTGTTTTTCCTTTTAGTACCTGGTCAAGCTCTATCAGAGAATACAGAAGACAGCCGACTCCGTCGATGGATTCATAGTAAGGTTTCGCGGGGTGGCCTTTGAACAGCCCATTGACATATAGTTTTGCAATCGCCTCATCCGCAAATTTTTGAGCAAGCTCCAGATATTTCTGCTTGCCTGTCAGGGCATGCATATCGATAAAGAACGAAATTGTCCCGCCGTATTTGTCTGCGTAAGTGCCTTGTTTGCCGAAGGTCTTCTTATATTCCGCATACCAGGAAATCTCTGTTTCATTTGCTTCGGTCGGCGTCTTTTCAATACAGTCGGCAAAACGTTCAGCGGCGACGAGCATCTCAGGATTTTTTGTTATCCGGTATGCAAAGGCATAGCATTGTGCCGTTTCTATCGGGAACTCACTGCCGAGAATATATGGCTCCCACAAATCGAGATGCCCTCTTGGCTCGTACTGGGCGTATTGCTGTGCGTTCCAAAATTGTTCCGGCTCTGACGAGGCCGGCAGTCGCGGGCCGGGTATCGGACTGCCGTCGAGTTTTAACGCACCCCAGAATTTCCCGCTTTGTTTGTCGAAGCCGTATTTGTTATAGGCAGCCAGATACGCAATTGCCTGTTCTTTAAACATATCCTCTTTTGTCCTAAGATATGTTTTCAGGAGTGAATGGCAGTAGGGACCTGTGATATCGGTGGCAAATGCGCTGCCGTCGAATCTGCTGCTCCCTGCGTTAGGCCTTTCAGCGATAAGATTGGTGTCTTTATTGCGCAAATTCCAGAAATAGTTCGCCAGCAGTTTTGCCCTGTCGAGCCAAATCGTATCTTTGGTTTTAGTGTATAAAAACGCGAACGCATCAATCATACTTCCGCTGGTAAAAGGAAAATCGCAGCCCTGTAATCCGTCGTCGTGTCGGTTTGTTTCGCCGGTTTTTTTATTTATTACGTGCCACTGCCAGACGGCCTCGATTTCTTTTTTCACGGCGTCGGGATTTACCAGCCAGAGTTTTTCCCATTGAATCTGTATCCCGCCGTGTATTTCGTGCCAATTCAATAAATGGCCGGTCATTTTATCCTGGTACACATCGTAATGTCTGTGGCCACCCCACCAAAACAGCCCTTTTTTGTCGACGAGGTTTTTCAAATAATAATCAATATAATTGTTCGCAGCCGTTGAATAAGTCCTGCTTCCGGTCAATTTGGACATCAGGAACATCGAATTTATCAGCGGCTGGTCTGTAAACAGATTCGCTCCTGCCGGATTTCTTCTTTCACGCCTTATAACTCGCCACTGTTCGTCAAGCGGCAGGGGGTTCTGCGGGCAACTACGGGTGTTAACATCGAGTATGCTCACAAAAATAGGCGATTTGACCGGGCCGTATGTGTCTCTGCCGTATTCAATCAGGTTATCAAGGCATGTCCTGACCGGCGTCAAGTATTTATCATTTGCGTCAGGAGTCACATTCCGAGCGTTTAGACCTGCGGCAGATATCAAAGTCAGTAAACAAGCTAATTTTAGTTTGCTATTCATTGCTATTGTTATAGAACCATTATAATAGTTACGTTTCTTCTTGAATAATATGGAAACCTGCCGCAATTTATATAATCACCAAGCTGTTTGCAAGCGTATTTGCCTTGCCTACATCAGTAAAAATAACGTATGTTTTAATAAACTACGCGACTATTTGTGGCCGTGAAGTTTGCGGTAATCCACCAGCGATATTCCCATTTTCTGTTTGAAATATCGGGCGATATGACCGGTATTATCATATCCCAAACTTAACGCAATATCCGATATCGACAAATCCGTCTCAATCAGCATCTGGCTGATAAGGTCAATCCGCACCCGCTTAATCTCATCGTAAACCGTACGTCCCAGCGTTTTCATAAATTTGTCGTGCAGGTTGCGCCTTGAGACGCTTAAATCTTTTACAACGTCATCCACCTGTATAAGACGTTTGGCGTTATCATGAATATAAGTCAACGCTTGGCTGACTAATTTATCCTCTACCGCGATGATATTGGTTGACTGTCTCATCACCACCCTGTTCGGCTGAACAATCACCGTCTGGGGCTTCATCTTTTTTCCCGCCATCATGCTGTCAAGCAGCTTGCTCGCCTGGAAACCTCCCTCCGAAACATCCAGAGCAACACTCGACAACGGCGGGTTTGAAATATCGCATACCTGGTCGTCGTTATCTACGCCGATAACAGCCACCTCATAAGGCACGTCGAGTTTCGCATTGGCGCAGGCCTCGGTAATATGCTGCCCCCTGTCGTCATTGCACGCCATAATTCCTACCGGCTTAGGCAATTCCCTCAGCCATTCCGCGAGAATTGCCTCCTCCCTGAACCATAAACGATTCGCAGGGGATTCGGGCTGTTTATATAAACTCGTCTTAAAACCGGCCTCCTTTATGCTGGCGATGAAACCGTTGCCCCGCTGGTCGGACCAGTATATATCATCGAAGCCGCAGTAGCCGAAATGACGAAACCCACGTTCCAGAAGGTGCTCCGCGGCCATTTTGCCTATCGCACGATCATTAGTTACTATATTGTTCCGCTTCGCCGAAGGCGGCTCCATGGCCACAGCGACAAATAATGGAATGCCCCATCTTGCCAAATCTTCGAGGTTTCTTGAATCACGCGATATGATGCCTTGGGGCCCCCATTTTCTCAGGGGTTCCAATTCAGCTGGTTCGCTCTCCCGCGCAACATAAAACAAATCCTGCCTGTAAAACACCCACGGCCCGTGCATCCGGGAATATCTCACAATCCCGTGGATCAACTCCCGCCCGAATGCCCGCGAGTTTTCTATCGTCAACGCTACCCTTTTTAAGTTCTTCACGCCCGTATTATATGCCTAAAATGGCTTATGTTAAGCAAAAAATGGCGTTCTTTTTTTCCCCCGCATAGCGTACAATACAATGTGTGTTGTATGTGTAAGCAATACGGATTAACACAGATTTAATATTTTAGGGGTTTGTTAGCTTTTTTAATATGGCAACCTTGATTTTTCAAGCTCTAAACCACGCTTGTTAAGGGGAAGGAGCCGCTTTATGCAGAATAACCGTAAAGCAGGGTTTACGCTGGTAGAGTTGCTTGTAGTAATCGCTATTATAGCATTGCTTATGGGGGTGTTGCTGCCGGCGTTGAATGTGGCGAGACAGCGAGCCCAAACGACTGTTTGCGCATCCAATCTGAAAAATTATGGTTCTGCCCTGTATATGTATGCCGATACCAACAATGACAAAGCGCCTTTCAGCTTTTCATGGCTTTACTCAATGAAAACTATCTCCGCCGGCGTAAGTAGTAATACCTGCCCTGAGGAGTGCAGGTGGCACTATGATAAGGACCCACCGGATGGGACACTTTGGCCATACATGCAGAACATAAAAGCGCATATATGCCCAACTTTTAAGAGCCTCGCGAAAAATGGGACGTGTTGGAATGCGGAAAATCATCCAAGAGTCGGAAGAAGCGGAAGTATGCCGTATAATCCTACTTACTGTTATTCAATGAACCGCTGGCTTGGCTTTTTCCCTTCATTAGATTACTATAATTATCCTACTGATTCACCACAGGCACAGGCAATGATTGCACCAGAACCTTCATTGTGTTTATCCAAGGTCAAAAGATCTGCTCAGTGCTGTGCTTTTACTGAAGAGAATTTCTGGACGATAGCGCACAGGGCCAACGACGGAGACAAGTACTACAGTGTGACTGGCATAGGTAAAAATGATCTATGGTTATATGCATTAGCAAATATAAATAAAACTCCGGAAGTAAGGAACTGGGTTCAAGGCAACTTTGCTACCTATCACAATGTCAGTGCAGGCAATAAAAATGAAGGATACGCAAACGTCGTTTTTGTTGACGGACACGTCGCGACGGTAAAGGGTTTGGCCGGATACGACGCATATTTAGAGTTTGGAAGACCCTACAATGGGCACGAAAGCCTTAGTATCTGGTAATTGACGCGGCGATATGATAGCGGCTATGACGCCTGTTTTGAGTGTTACAGGCGTATAGGAGATGCGAATATAGTGAGTGTTGTGTGTTGTGTTTTTAGCGAATTTCTATGTTTCGACTTTTTTTGTTGGAGGACGGAGCAATGATGAAGAGATTAGTAGTTATCGTGGTCGTGGCATTGATGGCTGTGCCGTCATTCGGGCAGTTGGCAGGGTACTGGAATTTCGATGAAGGCGCCGGCACAACTGTAGCCGACTCATCAGGTAAAGGTAATCCCGGAGTGCTGCAAGCCAACGGCAGCGGCAATTTACCTGTGTGGATAACAGGCCATGACGGAACCGGAAGCGCCTTACGATTTAACTACAACACTACCGATAGTTCAAATTCCAATAGAGTATTTGTGGATATTAACACTGCTGACGCAGTTGCCCATCTTGGCGGGGCGTTTACTATTTCCATGTGGGTCAGAAGCGATATGGTTCAGGACTGGGTTTTACGAGTGCCAACCGGTAATTGGCGGTGGCTCATTTATACTAATGCCTACGATATTGAACTTGCATTAGACCCAAATGCTTCCAGCCCCCTAGTAAACCATTATGACTATTTCAATTCCGATGCAAATTCTGCCTGGTCATATATGCCATTTCCGGCTGACTGGGAAGATTGGGGACAGAACTATACAGGGCTCTGGTATCATCTGGCTATAACGTATGACGGCAATTACCTTAAAAAATATGTCAACGGTTATCTTGTTTACGCTATGGCGGCCCCGACAAGTCCGCTGCCCACCGCGACTACAGGCCTGTATTTTGCCGCCTTGGATGACTTCAGCGGATATTTTTCGGGGGACCTTGATGATGTTGCTATCTGGGCCGGTACATATCTGCCCAATACGGAGATTACCAAGCTGGTCAACGGCACGGCAACTCCTCTTACCGTTGCGGACCATAATCAAGAGCCGCCGCTGCCGCCCGTGAATTACACGATGGAAAGTGACATGTCTTGGAACGTCTACCCTTACGGCGATGAGACTTTTTACAACCGTGGCTTCAATCTGGATATCTACATGTCGTCTAATACTGCCAAAACTATATGGATGGCTTCGGCATGGTGGTGGAGCGACTCTGCACTTACGCCAGGCACCAGAACGGCTGTGTGGGATTGGGCCGGTAAGTGGTTTCCGATGACTCTCAACGATGTCAATGAAACTACTGAAGCTCCCGGGGATGTGACAACGCATGGCATGGAGTGGATAGACCCCTGCTGGAGCGGGGTTGACCCGACTATTGCCAAGTTCGCGGCATACGTTAAACCAGGCATTGCGATATGTCAGAATAATTGGGATTTCGTGCCTTATGATCCTTCTCCAACAAGAACTTATAGCTGGGACGATAAGCCATATTGGAAGACCTATGCAAGAGTGGCCGGCTATCATACGCAGGGCTGCTCATTCCGTGTAAGAGTTTATACCTATCCCACACCTAGTGGTTCAGAAATCGGAAACGATGTCTTTAACCCGTTGACAGAACCGAATGTGCTGACATTTATTGGCGAAGTGGATATACCCCTCAGCGGCATCGATTACCAGTGGCAGGAATTCAGATTCCTGCTTCCTAAGGCGCCTACTATCGGCGGCGAAACTGGCGGAAATTTGTGGAAGACGCGTCACTGGTTTGAAGCTTCCATTGTCGGCGGCGATGCCAATACAGTGCTTTACATTGATGAACTTAGTGCAGTTAGTGACCGGTATGCTCATTTCTATCCCGGAGATTTTGACCTTGACACCGTTGTTGGCTATAAAGACCTTGAGTTGTTGGCAGATGAATGGGTCGAGAGCAACAATCTTGACCCGAGAAGCGGCGGATTGCTTACCAATGGTGACTTCTCGGCTGACATCGCATCACTTGGCTCAGGCGACGATGCCAGAGTATATATGAACCCAACGGGCTGGACATACGCAGGAACGGTTGCAGGGAATTATGGTATTCAGCGTGTAAGCAAGCGGGGCGAAATGAACTTTTTCTGGACCTTCGCGTTGACATATCCTGTGGTAGCGACTCCTCTTGGCGGCGATGTTGCTGCTTATCTTACCAACACAGAGGCCAACGACCCCTGCAGTGTATTGTCTCAGACCGCTTCTGCTACTGCGGTTGCAGGTCAGACCTATTATGCTATGGGTTATGTTATGACCAACACATGGAATGGCTGGAAGGATATCGCCACTATGACTATCTCCATTGGTGGTGTAGATAAAGCCGTCTTTACTCGTGTATTATCAAGAAATAAATGGCGTCCGATTTACGGCACATATACGGCTGTCCCTGCCGATGCTGGTAAATCGATAACGATTAAATTTTCCTATGCGGATCTGAATTTCGACCCGAACAATTTGGGAGACATGCTGGTAGGTTATGCTTACCTTGGTACAAGTATGCCGACTGAATGGCCGGAAGAGCGTCCGAACCTTCTGACTAATGGCGGATTTGAAGACCTGTCGGAGGTTAATGCGCTTTCGCCAACCCTATATCACTATCTTACCGTTGCGGACAATTATGGCAACTGGTTTACCAGCAGCATCCATCCCACCACCCCCGGCTGGGTATATGAGGTTTCTTCCGGGTTCGATTTTAATAACCAGGGCGGTCTATGGGGAAGCGGGTATTATGGCTCGCCGCTGCCGACATCAGGGATGCATGATATAACGGTTTATGTTGATAATAATTTGATTCTTGGACAGGTTGTAGGCTCTCTGACGGCCGGAACGACATATTATCTTGACGCGGCCTGCGGAATAATGACCACCTATTATGGTTCTTCAAATTGGCCAAAACCCGCTCCACGTCTCCATGTTGAGCTTTGGAGAATACCTGCCGGCATAACAGACGGGACGGTTATCTACAACGCGATTTCCGGCGGCAATTCGAACTATGTAAAGGTCGCCGAGGCAAATGTTGCGGCAACAGGAAATGTCCTTGGGCCTTCGGGCTACAATGCTTCCAAGTGGATGATTATCGGTACAACCTATACGGCGACATCTTCGGATACCAGTATGTATGTAAGAATTCGCGGTTCAGGCGGAACATCAACTACTCCGGAATATGCATTCAGTGATGTTTACCTGTCAACCGAAAAACGAAAGGTTCCCGGCGGTTCGATTACTTATGACCTCTCATATGGTTTGCAGTATGACGTATTAGGTCCGTATGACACCTATCACGCCGGTGTTATGGGCTTTTATGCGGCTGACGCTGACGGAAGCGGTCTTGTTAACTTCGAGGATTTTGCGATTATGGCTGACTACTGGCTTATGTCTTCGTTCACGGACTCTACAGGCGCTACTGGCCCTGACCAAGACTGGTAACTTAGTTATTGTTTTCGGACAACTGCGGCGGCTGTTAATCCGCCGCAGTTGTCTGTAAGTTCGTTGATAGGGTATGGAGGAGTGGGTTTGAAGAATGTGTTATATATTATCGTTGTCGTGCTTACGGCAAACTTTGCTTTGGCAAGTTATCCATCTCCTGTAGGTCTGTGGCAGTTCGACGACCCAAATCATTTAACCAGGGCTGCCTTGGGACAGGATTTGGTTGAAGTAGGAACGCATAGCGCCGTGGCAGGCATTAATGCCGGTGACGGCGCGGTAGCAGACCCGCTTGGCAGTTATTATATCTGCAATCACGGCATATCGCCAAATGGCGACTATCCCCCGGGCGCGTATGTCGATTATGTCAACGACTGGACGGTAATGATGGATGTCAAGGTACCGGCTTCCAGCATTGGTCAATGGGTTGCATTATACCAGACAAATCCTGACAACAGTAACGACGCCGACTGCTTTATAGCTCCCGACAGAACGATAGGGGACTCCGGCACAGGATACACCAGAAACAAAATCACCGGCGACACATGGTATCGAATTGTAATATCATGCAGTAACATGAATTTTTACAGAATTTATGTAAACGGCTTACCGTGGAAAAATGGTACTGTCCAGCCGTTAGACGGAGAATTTGCGCTCGACCCTCAAATACTATTCTTTGCCGATGATAACGGCGAGGACAATCTCATATATTGCACCAACCTGGCCATATGGGGACAGGCCCTGGAGGATTCGCAGGTAGCAGAACTTGGTGATACGACAGCTCCCATTGTGGTAGATGTCACCGGCGCCGCCGGTTCTAATTTGCTGGCGAACCCTTCGGCCGAAAACGATATTGACAGCTGGATTATTGCGGATGGCAATGACTGGCAGGCGACCGACAGAACTGACTGGCACTATCCACACACGGGCAACTACTATTTTACTGCTGGTCGCTCCGCTCATGCCGAAATCAACCAGGTGATAAATCTGGGGTATATGGCAACTGCAATCGACAGCGGCTCGGTCATAGCAAACGTGAGGGGCTATCTCGGCGGCAACGATAGTGACCAGGGGCGTATAATTGTCGAATACCTTGATGCTGATGATGCAATACTGGCAACTACCGACAGCGGCTGGGTCGTCGGCCCCGATTCAGTCAACTGGACTCAATTGGTTCTGCCTGACGCTGACGGATTTGTGATACCTTCGGGGACAAGGTCGGCAAAATACCGTCTTCTTGCGCAGCGCACAAACGGCACTGATTGCCATGCTTATTTTGATGACCTTGTATGGGAATACAGAGTTGCAGCTCCGGGCAACAACGCTCCGGGCATCCCTTCAATAGCCGGTCCGAGTTCGGGTTCCATCGGTGTTGACGCGAATTTTACATTTTCCGCCGTTGACCCCAACGCAAATCAGGTAGATTACCAGATTGACTGGGGCGATGAGATTTCGGACTGGTCTGCTGTTCAAAGCTCAGGTTCAAATTACATTGTTCAACATAGCTGGCCGGTGCTTGGCACATACAGCGTGCGAGCAAGAGCCCGTGATACCAATGGCGCACTTAGCGCATGGTCGTCGCCTTTCAGCGTTACAATTTCAGGCGACGCCGCAGGTGTGTTCAAATCACAGCCCTACCTGCAGAACGTAAGTCAGGATGCAATGACCATCGCCTGGGAAACCGACCGGATTGTCAACCCCACGGTTGACTGGGGCTTGACCGCCTCATACGGCAGCCAGACAAGAGGATTATGCATCTATATGGGCGCAGGGGCATATATTTGTAAGGTAAGAATCAGCGGACTAAACCCGCAGACGACTTATCATTTCAGGGCAAATAACGGTTCGACCTTGGGCACCGATGCAACATTCACAACCGCTCCTTCTGGACAACCACCTTTCCGCTTTGCAGTGTGGGGCGATAGTCAGCAGGTAGCTAAAAGATTAAATGGGGACCCTTCGCATCCGGAGTGCAGCACTGCGATGTTCACAGATATGGCCTCAACGGCTGATATCGCTGTTAGTGTAGGCGATCTTGTTGAAGATGCCTCCTATAGCTATTATGTTAGTGCGTTTAGGCCTTATGTCAGCAATATTCTCGGCAAACAAAAACCGTTCTTTGCAGCATTTGGCAATCACGATGTGCCGGTACCCAGCCTTGTAGACATACACAAAGTCATACAGAACAGTGGTATGCATAGTTTTTCATTCAACTACAGCAATGCTCACTTTACCTGCATTGATTATGACGATTGCATAAAAGGTACCTTTCCGTCCGATGGCTCGATAGATTCGTTGCCTCTTGGCTGGATACAGCAGGACCTTTCGTCTGATGATGCACAAAACGCAACGTGGAGATTTTTGTTTATTCATGTTCCGCCATATAGCGAGCGATGGATTACCGGCAGCAGTATTATGCAGACATATCTTGTGCCGCTGCTGAATCAGTATAATGTTCAAATATGTTTTAGCGGGCATGTCCACGAGTATGAGCGAGGACTGCTCAACGGCACGTTCTATGTAATCACCGGCACCTGCAGTTATCTTGATATTCTTGAAGCTATTGTGACAGATTGGCCTTTTATGACCGTTGGCGGAGCGCAGAATATACCCGGCGTGTCCGATGGCGGCGGCGAAATTCACGGCTGGACTGAAGTTCAGATTAATGGCACAGAGCTTCATTTGATACAGCACGCATATAATCTTGATGGCAGTTCTTTCGGTGTAATAGATACCATAGATTTCGTTCAGGCCGACTTTAACTTAGATAAAACTGTAGATTTTGAGGATTTGGCCATACTTGCAGACGCCTGGCTGAGCACACCGCAGGATGCAGCGTGGAACCCTGCCTGCAATCTGGCTGATAAGGCACAGAAGATAATCGATTTCAAAGATTTTGCTGTTTTTGCGCAATATTGGCGTTTTAACGGCCAGTTTTAACCGTGAAGATATATCCGAAAGTGGTTTTCGGGTTAGAGAGTATCTTCGCTAACAGATGGTTACAGCTTGACTTACGACTTTTAGGGTGTTATAATGTGCTACGAAGGAGTGGGTATTGCATGTTGGCATTCCAGAGATGTGCGCCAGATGCTGTCAGAGTTTGGACGCGTATCGTACGGACGCAAATATCTCACAAGGTTAAATGGTTGAAAGTCAAAAAAAGTATTAACGAGAAGGGTAGTTTAAAGTATTAACATTTTTTGAAGGAGAGAATGATGAAGAAGATTATTGTTTTAGCATTGGTGGTTCTTGTAGCGGCGGGTGTGTCTTCCGCCGCGGTAAATGTCCCTGGTGGTTTAACCGGCTTTTGGCAGTTCGCGACCGATGCCACTAAATTGAAGGCGACAGTAGGCACAGACCTTGTAAGCGTCGATGAGGCCAGTACCTGGTTTATGGGTCCCTGGACTACAATAGGGACGGTCGCACAGCCAGACCTTTATACCGACAGAGGTGTCGTTCAGGAGCAGAGTTGGGGTTACCTTCAGTGCAATCCCGGCTTAAGCCCTAACGGTGGCGGCAGCTATGTCAATCAGTACACAATCTCCATGGATTATCGTCAGACGAGCATCACCGGTGACCAGTATAACAGCCTGTATCAGACGTCATGGGGTGGCCGTGACGATGATGGCGACTTGTTTATTTATAATGACACTACGGACATGACTCAATCCGAAATCGGCATTGGCGACGTCGGCTACTCAGGCGACAACGGGAAGTATTTTAATGCGGCTCAATGGAACAGAATTACGTTGTCCGTTGACAATGGCAACTTCTTCAGAGTTTATGTTAATGGTGCTCTGTTACTCGATGGCGCGGGTCAGGATATTGACGGCAGATTCTCTTTGTATCCGGACAGAGTCAATCTTTTCGCAGATGACTCTTGGGAAGATGCTTGGGGACTCGTCGGTAATGTGATGGTATGGGACCACGCTTTGACAGGCGATGAAATCGCTGCGATGGGCGACACTACCACTCCGCTGGTGTTAACTCCGGAACCGGCAACAATGTCGCTTCTGGCCATTGGTGGTCTGGCTCTGCTCAGAAGGAACCGCAAGTAAGCACAAGAACTAAGTAGTTAAAAGCTTGAGCTTTTGAAACAGGAAAGGAGTTTTCTCCTTTCCTGTTTTTTTGCATCTTCACCACTCGATTAACTCCGATGAAGAATACTATCTTCGTTTCCGATTAGGCGAGGTTTTTGAAACTGCCTGGTCGCTCTGCGGATTTGATACGTTCCTCAAAAACTTATTGCTGGGTCATCCATTGCCTTGCGAAAACCGCGAAATCCGCAAAATCAACAACGCCGTCAGGTGGAACAGCAAGGTCGAAATTGGGATTCCAATTGGTATCGCCAGGAGAACTTAGCCATGCCTGAGAAAAATCAGCAAGATATGAAATATCCACTGTAGCGGGCAATTTAAGGTCCGAGGCAAAGTAGCCCAGAAGATAGCACATCTGGGCCTGATAGGAAATGCACGGCTCAAGAATGGACGCATTCTGAAGATTCAGGTAATATTTCCATGAGTGTTTAATATAAGGAGCTAATAAATAGTCATCGAGTATATTGATGTTGCCGCATAGATAACCCGGCACGGGATTCAAATGGTCGAACATATAAAATGAATAATGGTCTGTGCCGTGCAGATAGTCGCTGTAGTCGCCGGTGATGAGAATCCGCGAAACGGGATTTCGGCCGCTAATCCAGTCCAAAGCATCCAGCGCGGTATCACGGTATTGAGTATTACCCGTCCATTCATAAGCTCGCAGCAGAACATAAGCATTGCCGCAAAGAAGGCCGCTGGAACCCCAGTAAAGGTCGTTGAACATAAGCATCGGGCCCCTGTAAGTGGAAGCGGATGTGTTGGCATTGTTGACAAGGAAATCCGCCTCAGCGAGGAATGAATTCCTGATTGCAGTTCTTATGGAAGCTGTTACCGGCTGGGTGGTTTCTTCGGCATAATCCATATATCCCTTGCTGATAGCGCTGCCGCCGATTAAACCCATATAGCCGTAATAGCTGTTGCCGCCAAATGAGGTAAGGACATCTGAAAATCTGCTTTCGAAATAGGTGCGATATTCACTCTGGCCCGTTGCCAGATACAGCTCAATCGCCGCAAAGCTGCGATAAGGTGTATCATCGGTGATGCCGTAAGACCACTGGCCGATGCCGGGAGAACAAGGGTCATATGTGTTTGGATGAGCTGAAAGCCACGACCAAGATAATTCCGCGCGGCTTAACAAATCCGCGCTGTATGATTCCATTCCAGGGATGGTTGAAAAGAGCGTATAGGCTTTGGCGAAGATACCGGCTAAAACACAAGGCGCTCCGCTGGATACATCTGAAACCTTCTGGAGGTTATAAACGTTTGGAGGAGCATATACTATAAAATGAACGCTGCCGTCGGTGTTCTGCATTTTTTTAAACCAGTCCAGCTGATACTTAATCAGCAGGACGAGGTCGTTTGTTTGGCTGTCTGATTCGGGAAGGTTCAGAATATTAGGGCCGAGTTTATTTTTCTGCTGCTCGAGCATTTCCAGCAGAAGCCATAACGGGGTGATATTGTTATGGACATCCAAATGAAGGTCCCCGGCATCGAACCATCCGCCTCTAACATCACGAGTAGTAATCCCCACATTATTCGGGTCATAGTCGTACATTTTGGTGGAGTTATTGTCATCGTAATCGTAAGCACAGGCGGAGTTGTTTGCGTAAATTGTCGGCCGTGCGTGCCCCTCAGCATAAGGTTCAGCGATTTCATTACCGCTTCGGGCATAATAGTAAAATCGAAGCGAATCACGGAACGCTTCATTAAAAACCGTGCTGCCGATATTAAAGGCCGGAGAAGTTTGCCCTGTTTCGGGCGCATAAATGATATATCGGCCGGGCGTTGTAAAAGAAGTAAAATCGGCATGATATACGGTATCGCCGCTTGCATCCCAGGGGGCTGTTGTCAACTGGAGATTGGCCTGATAAACAACAGCGCCGGTTGAAGCATCCTTAACCTGAAAATAGGTGGGTGCAGGAGCAAAAGTGCCGGCCTCATAGCTTACAATTGCCAGTTTTCTCCCACTTGTGAGATATCCGAGCTGGTTGACTTTGACCATGTCGGCATACTGATTAGTGATACTGGGCACGACCTTAATTTTTTCAAAATACATCGTATTGGTTGAGGAGTAAGTGCCCGCCCCGGCAAGTGTGAGTGTGCCGATTCTTGTCAGGTCTATGTTACGATTACTGGCTATAAAGTCCGACATCGGAATATAAACATCCTGCCACGCCGTGGTAGAGGGAGTTACATAATGGGAGAGCGTTACAGATGCGCTTTCGTTTGTATATGTAGTGCCTGTTCCGTTATATGAGCGGTATAAACTCTTTATCTCTTGGTCGTCAACCAATGTTATGCTGAGGTCCGCTCCTGTTGCAATTGCGCCCCACTTAACCCGTAAATACAGCAGGGGGCTTCCACCGTATCGAAGAAAATTCACCGAGTGTCCCCAATCGAGCTCAAAGTCAACGTGCCAGGAGGAGCCGGACGGTTTTTTAGTCGTAAAAACCAAATAATCGCTACTTACCGGTACGTAATTTGTACTGCATGCTGTAAACGTTGCCGAACCGGTCTTATAGATATAAGATTTGTTGTTGTCCCAGCAGGCAGGGGAACCTGCGTCTGAATGAGCAAGGTCGAAAAAGTTAATCCCGACAGCTTCCTGGGCAGCCAAGGCAGGCCTTAGAAGGGCCGAAAGGAGTATAATTACGAAGATGCTTGTTGCTGTTTTTCTGAAAATGCGAGAACCAGCGAGTATCCGGCAAGCTGAAACAAAACAAGTTGTACCACCACCCATCATATGCATTATTATAACATAATTTTGTGCCTCCTGCGGTACGAATATCCTCAAACTTCCCTATTTTTTGGAAATTTTTTGAGGCAAGGACCCCATCAAAGCACTTGTACGTCGTCAGCCAAAATGAGACAGTAAAGAGGCCTATTTTGGTTGATGGTTTTGGCTTCTGGTTTTGGTTTGTCCCTCCCCAAAAATTACATCCGGGCTTTTAAGGCCGAGCAAACGGCTCAGTTTTTACTCGGTGTATAGGATTTACTGCTTAGGCAAAATTGGCTTGTAGAAATGTTTTTGATCGCCATTTGAGCCTGCATTCCTCTTGTTTCAGTGCGTCTTTGGCGCAAGCGGCGCGGATTTCTCAACCGGCACCGGCATTGACGTGTCCGCGTCATCCAGGCCGTCGTTCCAGTTGAGTTTAGCAAGATACACACCACCTTGTGCCCAGCCGCAATGACTTACGTACCATTGCCCGCCCACATCCCGCACCACCTCCACAGCGTGAGCAGTTATTTGCCCGACTCTATCTTGCATCGTCCATTTGAACGGGTTCTTGCTCCGAAATATGGTCGTGTTGCGATAACTGTCCTCGCAGCCCTTCTCATCCCGCGGGCCGATGAACAGATAATAATACTCGCCTCTCCTTATCACCTGCGGCGATTCCGTAGGCCCGCCGAATGTTCCTATCGATGGGTCCGTAAATACAACCGTTCGTTCGCCCCAGTGAATAAGGTCCTTGCTCTTGCGGCACGCAACAATGTGGTTGCCGCCCCTCGGTGTGCTGGTCGCCGTATAATACATTACCCATTCATCGCCCATTTTGAGGATGTACGGGTCGCGTGCATCATAGCCATCGACAACCATAGGATTTGCGGGATGTCGCTTCCAGGTTATTAAGTCCTTTGATGTGGCAAGGTGAATTCTGTACTCGGAATTGCCTTTTAAGCTGCCGGCACAATAGAACATGTAGTACGTCCCGTCGTACAAAATTATATGGGGTGCCCACAGATGCTTTTCACCCGCATTTGCGTCAGCTGTCAACGCGTAAGGCTTCTTATCCCACGGCCTTTGAGTGAGTTTCATGGCCGTGGCATGGGCAAAATTGCGAGTGTCGCTTGCCGGATTTAGCGGCTCCCGGTCGGTTATGCCAAACAAATGCCACACGCCGTCTATGTCCCGGATGAAGCAATGATCGTTAATGTACCATTTTTCCGTTTCGCTGGTACTGGGGTCATATATCTTAAAAAACTCCCCCGAACTGACATTCCCTGCTTGGCCGCTGGATTGCAGAAAAACCATAATCATCGCAAGCAACGTCAATATGTTTTTCATTACTCTTCAATCCCGGAATATATGTCTTCGTTTGGCCTTCGATGTATTATCCAATTCGTAACCGTTCACGGGTATTTTCGTAGTATGCGCACCACGGCGCACAGAAAAGCGATGATGGCAAAACGCAGAATGCTTCAGAACAGACCAAAGAACCAATTAAACCGCATTTCTGCGATAATAACGGAGAGGCCGGGATTCGAACCCGGGGTACGGTTTTACCCGTACGACGGTTTAGCAAACCGTTACCTTCAGCCACTCGGTCACCTCTCCAAATGCTTATTTTAAAAGAACTTAAGGAAACACGCTGCGACACATTTTCTTTGAAACTACAACCGTATGATACATTTATACTTTTGAAATTCCAAGTTCTTGTTCGGGCAAATTTCCCCTGACTTTATATCCAACAGGGCATTTTTGCAAGAAGATTAGAGACAAACTTTGTTATTTTGGAACTGATAAGAAAGGAGCCTTATAATATTCCCCAAAAACTGGACGTATGATTAAGGTGGGATTGCGGATTGGAAAATGGGTCCTCTGTTGCGGGATTATGCAAGCGGATTTCCGGGGAAGGCAGGGTGGATGAGGAAGTTTGTGCTGCGCTCCGATGGATTAAATGCCTTGGTTAGTGGCCCTTCTACTTTGCTCAGGACAGGCCGGTAATATGGCGCTTATTGGGCTGGTTGCTGGGGGATAAAAGGCCGAGTTACATCATTTTTCAGGTAAACCGGTGGGGAATCTGTGTCGATAAATAAATCGTATTGTGTAATTGGGGAAGTGGTAATACAGCATATTATAGAGATAGGGTTGGAGGCAAATATGGCTTTTGATGTAACAATAAAAGGGTACCTCGAGGAAATAGACGAGGCGCCGCTGCTTTCGGCGGAAGAAGAACACGAGATTGCTTTGCGGATAGCCGAAGATAACGACCCGGAGGCGCGCGAGCTGCTCGTTCGCAGCAATCTGCGGTTAGTAGTTAATATTGCGAAGAAATACGCCAACAGGGGCAATATGTCATTAGGCGATTTGATTGAGGAAGGCAACCTCGGATTGATAAGAGCGGTAGATTATTTTGACCCGAATCGCGGGACGCGGTTCAGCACTTACGCGGCGTGGTGGATAAAGCAGGGCATAAAGAGCGCACAACTGGGGGATGTTCGGCCCATTCATGTGCCAGGTTATATGATTGGGCTGATTAACCAGTGGCGTCATGCAATGGCGGAGATTGAGAACAAGCTTGGCAGAAAGCCAAACGTCGAGGAAATGGCGGACGTGACAGGTATGCCTGTGAAAAAGGCCAGGATTATCGACGAGACCGTAAAGATTCTCGGCTCGGTAAAGGACAATCAGCAACCAGAAGCAGGCGAGGAGAACCAGATATTCGACGCGAACATCAGCAACCAGAGCGTGGGCAGGCCGGAAGACGATATGGTTGATGATGAGGAAAAGGCCAAGGCGATTGGGTTTTTGAGCCGGATGGACCCGAGAGACGCGGAGATTTTGCGGCTGCATTATGGGCTTGACGGCAAACCGCCGATGGGGTTAAAGGAAATCGGCGAAAAGCTCGGTTTGACACGCGAGCGAATCCGGCAGATTCAGCACGAAGCGATGACAAAGCTCTACGAGTTTATGGAAGAGCTGTGATTGTCCGATGCTACAGAGGATAAATAATTTTTAGCCACAGAGAGAACAGAGCACACAGAGAATTTTTCATTTCCGATTTGCGACTCCTTATTTTAACCGTTCGTTTGTCTGCCTGAAAGACAGCGGAGAGGCAATTAACACTGGATACTGTAATTTGTAGTGGTAAAATGAAAGGAGGAACATTAGGAAACAATAGCAGGGGCACGGATATTATGAGCAAGGACAGAGTGGATTTGAAAAAATATATTCGTGAGGTGGCGGATTGGCCGAAGAAGGGGATTTTGTTTCGGGATATTACGCCATTGCTGGCTGAGCCGAAGGCGTTTCAAGCTGCGATAAACGCGCTGGCGGCGGATTTTGCCGGCGCGGGGATTCAGTATGTGGTCGGCGTCGAGGCCCGCGGTTTTATCTTTGGTTCCGCGGTTGCTGAAAAGCTTAACGCCGGCTTTGTCCCGATTCGCAAAAAGGGGAAGCTGCCTTTTAAAACCGTGAGTATTACATACGACCTCGAATACGGGACCGATACCCTTGAGGTGCACCGCGACGCCATAACGGCCGGGGCAAAGGTGCTGATGGTCGATGATTTGCTTGCGACCGGCGGGACGATGTCGGGGGCGTGCAAGCTGATAGAAAAGATTGGCGGACAAATTGCGGGAATATCATTTTTGATTGAGCTGACGGAGCTTGACGGGATAAAAAAGCTCGCAGGGTACAAGGTCAGGTCAATCATACGTTATTAGCCACAGAACTTTTTAAACCACAGAGGGTATCATTCATAACGCGAATTACCTCGATGCGCCGCTATATGGTCTGGGGAGGGGGCCGGGCAACTGCCCGCTCGAATTGCTGGCCGGCTTTTTGAAGAACCCGAAGTTCAAGCTAAGCCCCATCCTGAAAGTCATCGAAGAGCAGATGCTGCCGATGCAGAAGGATATTGAATGGGGCTACCTGATACCATATATGATTACTGGTATGCTGAATGAGCATCCGCGTGCGAGTATCGAGGTGCGCAAGACCGCCGACAAGGACAATTATGCGAAGTTCTACGAGGAGATACGTGACATTGTGGGTTAAGGCCGACGTTGTGTTTCATCCTGTTTTGTAACAGCAATCGCTACGCGGTCGAGATTGGAGTAGTCCTTTTCTATCTTTACAGTGCCAAAGTACCCGGATGTTTCGAGCAGGTTACAAACCGCGTTTCCCTGTTCGTTGCCGATTTCGAGCATAAGTGTCCCCGTGGGTTTCAAATGCTGGTTGGCATCGGCGATGATTTTTTTGATAATATCCAGCCCGTCCTGACCCGCGGTCAGGGCGGACTTAGGTTCGAAATCTTTTACGTTTGGGGCTAACTTCTCGTAATCAGGTTCACTGACGTAAGGGGGGTTACACACAATCAGGTCGAATCTGGCGGGGCCGAGTCCCGCGATGACCGGCTCAAATAAGTCGCCCTGCAAAAGTTTTATCCGGTTCATCAAGCCGTGTTTTGCGACGTTTTTTTCGGCGATAGCCAGGGCGGCGTCTGAGATATCGGTAGCGACTATCCGGCAGTCGGCGAAATTTCTCGCTATGGCGATTGCGACACAGCCGGAGCCGGTACAAAGGTCGCAGATGAATTGTTCGCTATTTCGCGTTCGCAAAAATTCAATTGCGCATTCGACAAGTATTTCAGTTTCGGGGCGGGGAATGAGGCAATCCTTTGTTATTTCAAATTCGAGGGAGTAGAATTCTTTTTTGCCGGTGAGATACGCGATTGGTTCGTGTGCGCCTGCCCGTTTTACCAGTTCGTGAAGCTGTGAGAGTTGTTCCTGCCCCACGACTTTGTTGAATTGAGTATATAACTCGATGCGTTTGATGCCGAGCACATAGCATAGCAGCCATTCCGCGCTCAACCTCGGCGAGTCAACGCCCTTGCCGGTGAAATACTCCGTGACCCAGCTCAGCAGTTTTTGTATCGTCCAGGATTCCATCGGCTTTTGGTTAAATGTAGACCTTGTCCATCATTCTTGGGAAGGGGATGCACTGGCGGATGTGCGATTCGCCGGTGAGCCAGGCGACGGTTCGTTCGACGCCGAGGCCGAAGCCGCCGTGAGGGACAGAGCCGTATTTTCGCAGGTCGAGATACCAGTCGTAGTTTTCGCGTTTGAGGCCCATTTCGTCGATTCGTTTGAGGAGCATATCGTGGTCGTCTTCCCTGACTGAGCCGCCGATGATTTCGCCGAAGCCCTTCGGGGCGAGCATATCGAAATTCTGCACGACTTTGATATTGTCGCGGTCGGTCTTCATATAAAACGCTTTTGCTTGTCTTGGGTAATGCGTTACGAAGACGGGTTTGTCGTGTATCAGCGAGATTATTGTTTCATCTGAGCCGCCGAGGTCTTTACCCCATTGAAATTCTGCGGCGAGTTTTGCGTGTTTTGGGTTGTTTTCGATTTTGATGTTAGTTTCATCGAGGTCGCTTCGTAAGGCAATCAATTCAGAGGCGTTTTTATCGTGTTTCCACTGCTTGATTTGGCCTGCCTGTTCGGCTTCGAGTTCCGCGATTCTTTTTTCGGTAGTTTCTTTTTGCTGTTTTAACTGTGTCAGTTGTTCAGCCATAAATTTGACGGTTTTTTCGCCCCTTAGGATTTCGACCGCCTGCGTGTAAGTAAGCCGGTAGAAGGGTGGTTTGATATTTTCGAGGCCTGCGATATCAGCGCCGATGGTTTCAAGCTGGGGTTTATTATCCTGAAGGACGCGCGAGACGACACTGGAGACGAAATTTTCCGCGAGTTCCAATAGGCCATTCAAATCGATAAACGCGACTTCCGGCTCGACCATCCAGAATTCGGTGAGGTGTCTGCGTGTTTTGCTTTTTTCGGCGCGGAAGGTGGGACCAAAGCAATAAACCTTGCCGAAGGCCGCAGCGGCACATTCGAGGTGCAATTGCCCGGTTTGTGTCAGGAACAGGGTACTGCCGAAGTAATCGACTTCGAAAAGGGATTGTTCTTCCTCGCCCGCCGCCGACATCAATATGGGTGTATCGACGAGCGTGAAGCCATTGTCGTTGAAGAACCGCCTAATGGCGTCGATAACCGTGTGGCGGATTTTGCCTATGCACCATTGTCTTTGCGAGCGAAGGTGCAAATGGCGGTGTTTCAGGAGGAAATCGACGCCATGCTCTTTTGGCGTGATGGGGTAATCGGTTGTGGCGTGGATGACCTCGGCGTTTGTAACGGCCAACTCGAAACCGCCGACGCTGCGGTCTTCCTTACGTACAAGGCCTGTCACCGTAAGCGATGATTCTTGTCCTAAGTGTTCGAGCTTGTCGAATATATCGTCGGGGATTTTGCCTTTTTCGACGACGCACTGGCAAAGGCCTGAGCCGTCGCGCAGGATGATGAATTGCACCTTACCGCTGGAACGCGCCTGATATACCCAGCCGGCTAATGTTACCTGCTGACCTGCAAAATCTTTCAATTGGACTATAAGTGTTCTGTTATCGCTCATTATCAATCCCTTTTTCAATGGCCATATCAGGGAGTAGAATATACACCGCGGGACGCCTGCCGCAAAGCACATATTTTAAGTTGCAGTTGACAAGGTTGGGGGATACTGGTATCCAATTTCGTATATGAAAACGCGAATAGCTTTTATAATAGGTGTGTTATTCCTGGCCGGTTGCGTAACTGCGCCGACTCACATAGTTCAAACGATTCCTGTCTTGGACAAGTGTTTCCGCTATGAGGGGCGATTTGATTTTGCCGACGCTAATTCTCCGGTTGTTATCTGGCAGGCAAGCAGAATCAGTATCGATTTCGAGGGCGATGTGCTCAAGCTGCTTTTTGACGGCGCAAAGAATCAAAACTTCTTCAATGCACAGATTGATAATTCAACCAGGGTAGTCGAGGTTAACGAAGGGATGCCGCCGAAGGGGACGACGTTTGCCGGACTTGGTAAGGGGCGTCATCATCTTGTGCTTTCCAAACGCAGTGAGGCCAACGCAGGCAGCGTGCATTTTAGAGGTATACAGATTGGCGAAGGCGATAAGGTCTGGTTGCCGGCACCGGTGGCGTATAAGCTGCGGATGGAGTTCATCGGCGATTCGAAGACCGTCGGGGCGTGTAATGAAGACGCGAACACCGACCAGTGGGACACGAGGCGAACGCACAATGGTATGCTCAGTTACGCGGCGATGGCCTCGGAGGTGTTCTCAGCAGACCACCGCAATATATCCGTAAGCGGGATGGGGATTATCACTGGCTACGTCGATGTGAAGGCGGGCGAGATGTGGAACCGCATCTACCCGAACGCGTCATCGGCGGTTGCTGACCTGAATGCGTGGACGCCTGATGTTGTTTTTGTGAACTTAGGCGATAACGATGAGTCGTTTACGAGGACTCACAACCAGCCGTTTCCCGCGAATTTTACCGATGGTTATATTTCACTTGTGCGGGCAATCCGCGCCGCATATCCGAAGGCGCATATTGTGCTTTTGCGGGGCGGTATGTATGGGGGAATGCACAGCGAATTTCTCAATCGGGCGTGGAAGGATATAGTTACTCAGCTTGAATCAGGCGACAAAGACATAAGCCATTTTGTTTTCAAATACCAGGCGATGAACCACCCGCGAGTCGCTGAAGACCGCAAATTGGCCGACGAGTTAGTTACCTGGCTCAAAGAGCAGGATTTTATGAAGTCCTACAAGTAGCCCAGTTTGCCGTATTACCCCGTTATTGTTTACGGGGCATAATTATCCCGGCGATGATGTATGTTACCACCAGAGGCGCAACAAATGTCACGAGGGTGAGGAATACAAGCACCAGCCGAAGCAGGGTGGGGTCGATGTCATACGTTTCAGCTATTCCGCCGCACACACCGAGAATTTTCTTGTCTGTGTTTGAAAGGTAAAGTTTTTTCATATTGCTATTCCTTAAATTTGAATTTTGACCACCACTTTTCGGACTTCGGTTGGGCCGGCGAGTTGGCGGCAGGGGAGGTGGGCGTCGTCGGGGAAAAGGATGCAGAAAAGGCCCGGCTCGAGTTTTACTTTAGTGATTTCCTTTGGCGTATTGAAAAAGGCGATATCCTTTTGAGGGTTATAAACTTCGGCGATTGTAAGGCCCTTTAATGGTGCGTAGCCGAGAAGCTCTTGGCCTTCTAATAAAAATTGGATATCGATGTATTTGCGGTGGGCTTCGAGGTTACCTTCGTTTAGCGGTTTAGTTGCATAACGCTGGATGGTGTAGTAATTTTTTTCGCCATCGACGAGGTATTTGCCGTCTTGTTTTTTTGCCAGGGTTTTATCCGTGAGAATCTCAAACGCCCTTGCAAATCGGGTGTTCAGACCAAGATACAAATGGGTGTTATCGATTGTATCCAGAATCATTTTTACATATCCAGTTTGTCGCGCAGGTAACTTCGCAACTGGTCGGTGGCGACGCGGATTTGCTCCATCGAGTCGCGCTGGCGAACGGTAACGGTCTGGTCCTGAGCGGTCTGGCCATCGACGGTAATGCAGAATGGTGTCCCCGCCTCGTCCTGTCTGCGGTAGCGTCTGCCGATTGCGCCTTTTTCGTCGTAAGCGCAGTTGAAACGTCCTTTGAGGTCGTTGAAGATATTGCGGGCGGTTTCGGGCATGCCGTCTTTATTGACTAACGGAAATATGCCTGCTTTTGTCGGCGCGATAGCCGATGAGAACCGCAGGACGTTTCGTGTCTCGCCGCGGACTTCCTCTTCATCATAAGCGTCAACCAGAAACGCCAAGGTGCTTCTATCCATTCCTGCACTTGGCTCAATTACATAAGGGATATACCGGGCCTTCTTTTCGTCGTCGAAATATGACAAAGGCCCTTTGAGGTAATCTTCGGATTCTTCTTTCAGTTTTATCTTCGACAAGTCGCCCTTGGTCTCATACCAGGAGTTAAGCGTTCGCATACCTCTCTGGTGCTGGCGGAGGTCGTAGTCGGTGCGGTTGGCGATGCCTTCTAATTCCTGCCAGTCGCCTGAGCCGAACGGGAATTTATATTCGACATCGACACAGCCCTTGGCGTAATGAGCAAGCTCGTCTTTTTCATGTTCGCGGAAACGCAGGTTGTCTTTTTTGATGCCGAGGTTCAGGTACCAGTTGAAACGCTGTTCTTTCCAGTGCTCGAACCATTTGTCATCGGTTCCCGGCTCGCAGAAAAATTCCAGTTCGGCCTGCTCGAATTCGCGTGTCCTGAAAATGAACGCCTTGGTTGTAACTTCATTGCGGAAGCTTTTGCCGATTTGAGCGATGCCGAAGGGTATTTTGACTCTGGTGGTATCGAGGACATTTCTGAAATTGGCGAAGATACCCTGCGCGGTTTCAGGCCGCAGGTAAAGCGTCATCGAGTCCTCGACGTTTGCGCCCATCTGGGTTTCAAACATTAATTTGAAAGGCATTGGTTCCGTGAAGTTGCCGACAGCCCCGCAGGATGGACATACCTTTTTGCTCAAATCCTGTTTTGCGCCGGGGACAATCGCGACGTGTTCGGTATGCTCCTGTGCTGATTCGTTTGCTTTGTCTTTTAAGTGGTCAACGCGTGTCCTTGTGTTGCATTTTTTACATTCAGCGATGAGGTCGGCAAAGTGGTCGGCGTGGCCCGAGGCCTTCCAGACGAGCGGATGCATAAGGATGCTGCAATCGAGGCCGACGACGTCGTCGCGCATCTGGACGACGTTTTTCCACCAGGCCTTCTTGACGTTGTTTTTCAGTTCAACGCCTAATGGGCCGTAATCGTAGCAGCTCGCGAGTCCGCCATAGATTTCGCTCGACTGAAATATGAAGCCACGCCTTTTGCACAATGATACTATATCATCCAGTTTTGCCAGCTTTGCCATAATGTCCTCAGTTATTCAAGTATTTTCAAAAACACACGAAATAAAGATTATACAATAGAACCGTATGATTGCAAAGCCCCGCAGCAATGCCGCCGGCGGCGATATTGTATTTCAGGGCGCCACATACTCTATTTTTTCGAAGGGTATCCGGCCGGACTTGACTTTGCAGAACGGTTTACCGTCTTTTACGCCGACTGTGCCATAGCCGGTGGCTGTGGAAATAAATGTTCTGAAGTCGCCTTTTACGGCGGGTTTAAGATATAATATTTTTTCTATCGCGTCGTATCTTGCGCCGCCAAGTGACTGCAAAAGGGCGTATGACGACATTGCCCGGGCGTACCAGTGGCCGCATTCGTATTCATCGAATGGATTTCGGACTCTGCCGTCGTATCTATCGCGTGCGGTGCGGACAATCTGCAAGCCCTCATTGATAAAACCCTTTGTAATCAAATGCGAGGCGACCTGATATTCGATGCCCGTCCAGACCTCGTTGCTGTATGGGAAGGGCAAACTGGGTTCGTCGCCTTTCGGCCAGGAACAAAGCAGCAATCCGCCCTCGCTGCCCAGCGCGTAGCCGGGCCTCTGTGGATTCACGTGTTCCGACAGGTCTTTTTTGAAATTGTATTTATAAACACTTTTCAAATGACTTGTGACTTTGCCTTCGTCGAGGATGCTGCCGACGCCGCTGATTTGCGCAAGCCACGCCCCGAGGACGCCATCCGAAAGGCATCCTTTGCCATACTGATATTTAGGTCCTTCCTTTTTCAATATCTCAATCGCATCCGGGGCGTACCCGCCGTCGAGGGTCTGCTCTGTTATCGGATTTTTTGCTCGGAGGTCTTTCCACTGGACTTGTTGATAAAAGTATTCGCCGTTGTATAGCCGCTCATCGAGGTATTTTTGTCCTTTATCGAGCAATTCCTGGTAAAGCGGTTCATTGTCAATCAGGGCTTTGCCCATCAGCGTCATCGCCTTTAAAGCCCCGATATAAAAACTGCTGCACATAGGGTCTGGTCCCCAGAACTCGATGTCATAGGTATTGTGATGCGGCTCAGACAGGACGCCATTGTGATTGGGGTCCCAGGTGGCAATGCAATAGTCCATGCTCGTCTTGACCTGGGGCCACAATTTTCGCAGCCAGTCGGAATCGCCGCTTATGCGCCAGTCACGATAAACCTTGATAATACCGCCTAACTGGCCATCCGCCGCCGCGTGGAAACCGTGCGTAGTCGGTCGAATGGGCAATGAACAGCGAAAGGTCTGATGACCCTTGGCGTCCTGGCAGACGCAAAACTCCGTTTCGCGTAAAGTACGTTCGAGTTGGGGAAACAGGTTCGGTATCGCCTGCGCGTAGTTCCAAACGTGGGTACATGAACCGGGGCAGCAGCCGGCATTATCGAAACAGCCCTCCCAGGCCCAGAGCCGGCCGTCCGCCTGTCGAAGAACGGTAGGGGATTTCAATATTGTCAGGTTTGCCGCGACCGCCTCAGTTACTTCATCGGGCAGTGTTGTATCATAAAAACAATCGCTGAACTGCTTTGTTTTTTCGCGAAGTATCGCATAATTTGCTCGCCAATAGTTCGCGATATTTTCGATGTCCGTGAATTTGGATGAATACCATGGCTGATATGTTGTCGGCTGATTAGCATCATCAGTTTTGCCGCCTGTGTCGGGACCGTTTCTCACATTGCTTACTGGGGAAAACCAGCAGAGAAGAATCGTGACGTTTTTTTGTTTTCCCGGGTCCAGGTTTACAGGCACAAAAATTGTTGCGCCTGGGCTTGTTGCGCTGCCGGATAGGGCCGGCTTATCATAGCATTTGCCCTGTTCGATGTCCTTCCACGCCATAGTCAGCGGGTCAAACCAGCCGCCGCGAAACCAGGCGCAGTTGATATTGGCGTCGGGATTGAGTGAAATCGCCGCGAACGCCGCCTCATCCCAGGGTTTGCCTTTGGCGTCTTTTTTTGTGGCGAGGACAAAACCATTTTCAGTTCCTATAACTTTGCCCGGTTTTTCATCTGTCGCCAGAAAGTTGCGGGCGTTAAAAGAGTAAACCGCCTCAACGGGTTTGTCGGTTGGATTTGTGAAGCGATATTCCAATGCCGCGACGGGCAGTGACGAATCATTCGGCTCAGGCGGAGTGAAGGGACTCCAGCCGGTAATCTCAATCTTTAGCGGTATCTTCGGGTCTTCGAGACATACAACGGCAAACGGGAAGCGGGCTTTGAAGGTTGCCTTAGCGAATCGCGGAAGTCCGTATGTTCTGCCCGACAGGCCATTGCCTGCTCCGTTGTAATTAGTGGCATCAGGACCGGGGCCGAATATTTTCCATTTCGGCACGGGGCCTTCGAGTACTCGGGCGACGTTTTTGTCACCCTTGACGCATATTGCCGAAAACGCGGTTGGCTCAGTGAATATCTCGGGTTTGTTTCGCAATGAAAAATTGCTTAGTGTCCCTGTTCCCTCGATGCAAATCATTCCCGCACCGATGCCGCCCATTGGGAAGGCAACGTGATTGAGGTACTCTCCGCTGTAAACGTCATTGTACTTTCGCTGTTCGGCGGACACGCTGCCTGCTAAACTGAGTGCCAGGACCGCTGTAACAAGCAATTTGATTATTTGCGATTTCATTTCTTGTTTTCCTCAAAGCAACTTATTTTGCGGGTTTTTTAATCTTTATCGTTTCGTTACCCATTTTGAGTTTCAGCGATTTGCTCCAGTTTTGCTTTCCTGATTCGAGTGAGCGGGCGAAACCATATTCGATTTCACCGGATTTGCAGTATAGCGTCTTTCCGGCGTATTTATCATTCGGGTCGTATTTGCCCAGGACCGTCGCGGGATACCAGTGAAACGGGAACCTGTGGTCTTTAAGGCCTGGGGTGATATCTCCAATATCGACGTTATGAGCGTGGGCAAGCCGACAATAAGTAACGTTACCAGTGATATCCTGTGTTAAATAATGGTCGGCCCAGTAAATTTTGTTTGGTTCGGCCTGTATATTCCCAAGTGAGTTTGCGTCCCAGCCAAGCGGGACATAAGCGTCGAGGAATGTCAGGTGGATGTTCGCGCTTGTTTTTTTTGCGATGATTTTTGCCGCCTCGCTGATTGCCCAGCAGCCGGAGGAGTGAGCGATTAAATGAACGTGCCGCGGGTTTTTTGACAATTTGAGAATCTGTTCCGCCAGCATTTTGCCGGCTGTGTCGCGGGCATACTGGGCTGCGTCCCTTGGGTTGACGACCATTGCCTCGTGATGCCAGTCAAACCAGCCGCAGACCCATTCGTTTGAATCGACCTTGTTCCTGAATGCCATCGCCAGCTCGCCGGGCCAGGGTTCCCGTTCAATCCACCCGTGCGTCGCGATGACAATTTTCAATCCGTCTGTTTGAGGCCGGTTTACCTCATCAGCTTTGACTATAGCGTTATTCGGCTCACCAACCGCGACGTATAGCGTTGGTTTATCCTGTGATTTGTCGCCCGCGGAAGCGGTTGAGATTATGGTTGTCAGGAACAGTGCGATTAAATACGAATTTTTGTTTAGTTTAAGGGACATAATTTCTGCTGTTATCCTATGCGTATCCATGTTAATTGCAATAGCGGTCTTTGACACGGCGAACCTGCTCGGCTAAACTAAATCTCACTATGAAAACAGACGTTTGTGTAATAGGTGCCGGGCCGGCGGGGTTGACCTCGGCGATTTTCGCTGCGCAGGCAGGCGCGCAGGTTGTTGTGATAGAGAAAAACGCGACCGCGGGGCAAAAACTCCTTTTGACGGGCGGCGGGCGGTGCAATATCACGCACACGGGTACAGTTGATGATTTCGTTCGCGTGTATGGCAAAGGGGGGAGGTTCCTTAGGCATTGTCTGCACGAATTTTCGCCTGACGCGACGCGTGATTTTTTCGGCCAGATTCGTATCGCGACCAAAGTTGATGAAGATGGTTGTGTGTTCCCGGTAAGCGAATCCGCAGGTAATGTTCAATACGCTTTGCTGAGCCAGTGCAAAAAACTCGGCGTGCAGTTTGTCTTCAGCAGTGGGGTTGAGGGCATCAAAAAGCACGGCGCCGAATTTATTATTTCAGCCGGCAAAGAGGTTTTGACGGCTCATAAAGTGATTATCGCCACGGGCGGGGCAAGTTACCCCGCTACTGGTTCGACAGGCGACGGCTACAAATTAGCAAAATCGCTTGGCCATACAATCATTGAACCAAAGCCGGCTCTTGTGCCGCTTATTACGAGTGAAAAATGGTGCGCCGAACTGGCGGGAATCTCGCGCGATAACGTAACGATATCCGCGATGATTGACAAAAAGAAAGTCAGTGTCAGCGGGCCGATGATTTTTACCTACGATGGCATAGGCGGGCCTGCTGTTCTCGACTTAAGCCGATTACTTGCCGATTATTTGCCCGCCGAAAAGCCAATCGAAATTTTTATCGATGTTGTCCCGGCGATGAATGAGGCCAAACTCGAAGAATATCTGATAGGACAGCTTTCGCAATACTCCAAAAAAATAATCGCAAACGTGCTTTTCGAGCTGGTCCCCAAGAAACTTGGCGGGCTTATATGCGATTTGGCGGGAATTACCGAAACGACCGCGAGCCAGTTGAAAAAAGAGCAGCGAAGAAAAGTCATTCAGTTGTTGAAAAAGCTGCCGTTATCAATTGAAGCCACAGCGTCTATCGAGGAAGCGACAATTACCCGCGGCGGCGTCAGCACCGCGGAAATTGACCCTAAAACTATGCAATCCAAAATTTGCCCCGGCTTATTCTTTGCCGGCGAGGTCATTGACGCCGACGGCCCCTGCGGCGGGTATAATCTTCAAATTGCATGGTCAACGGGCGCTCTTGCGGGCAAATTGGCTGTGAAGTGATGATAATTAAACTTGGCCGGGCTTCATATCGTCTTTGATTTTATTGAGAAGATTTATAGCTTCAATGGGGGTGAGGTTATTCACATCGACAGAGGTGAGTTTGTCTAAGACGCTCTTATGTTTCTGGACGAAAAGTGTGTCGGCATCGGGTTCTTTGGTTTTGTTTTTGGCAAGGTGTGAGCCGGTGGCCTCTTTTTGGAACGTGGTTTCGAGCTCGGCCAAAATTTCCTTCGAGCGTTCGAGAATTGGTTTTGGTATGCCTGCTAATTTCGCGACGTGAATGCCGTAGGATTTGTCGGTGCCGCCCGGCAGAATCTTGTGAAGGAAAACGACCTCATCCATCCATTCACGCACGGCCACGTTGCAATTTTTGATATTAGCAAACAGTTCCGAAAGCTCGGTCAATTCGTGATAGTGTGTGGCGAAGAGCGTTCGGCATTTGATTTTGTTGGCGATATGTTCAGTGATTGCCCAGGCAAGAGCCAGGCCATCGTAGGTGCTTGTGCCTCTGCCGACTTCATCGAGAATAACGAGCGATTTTGATGTGGCGTTATTGATTATGTTCGCGGTCTCGGTCATTTCGACCATAAATGTTGATTGTCCCCGGATTAACTCATCGGAAGCGCCGACGCGAGTGAAGATGCGATCAACGAGGCCAATGGTCGCCTCTTTGGCGGGAATAAATGAGCCGGCCTGCGTCATAAGGACGAGCAGTGCGGTTTGTCTTATGTAGGTGCTTTTGCCGCTCATATTGGGGCCTGTGATTATCATCATATCGCCTGCCTGATTGCCGAGTGAGATATCGTTGGGGACAAATTCTGCGCCTAACATTTCCGCGAGGACGGGGTGTTTGCCGTCCTGTATGAGAAGGTCATTATCGGTTGTCAATCTGGGCCTGATGTAGCCGCGACGATTGGCGATATGGGCGAGACCGGCGAGACAGTCGCACTGCGAGATTGTGTCCGCCAGTTCCTGAAGCCGGGGAATATATTGTGCCGCCTGTATTCGCACCTCTTCGAAAAGTTTTTGCTCGATGGCGAGGGCCTTTTCCTCGGCGCCGATGGCACGGGTTTCATATTTTTTCAATTCATCTGTGATATATCTTTCGGCGTTGGTAATCGTCTGCTTGCGGACGTAATCGGCGGGGACCTTGTCGGCGTTTGATCTGCTTATTTCGATGTAATAGCCGAAGACCTGGTTGAAGCCGACCTTGAGCTTGTCGATGCCGGTGCGTTCGATTTGCTGTTTCTGGTATTGTTGCAGCCAGGTTTGGCCATCGCGTGATATTGAGCGCAGCTCGTCGAGTTCCTTATTGAACCCGGTGCGAATGACGCCGCTGTCGGTAATTCGTAGCGGGCAATTTGGCTCAATCGCCGAATCCAGCAAATCGGCCAGCTCATCCATACTGTCGCACCGGCCTGTTAAATCGCGGAGCAGTTTGGTGCTGAATTGCCCTAATGTTTCCCGCAGTTTAGGTATTTGTCGCAAGGTGCGGGTTAACGCGACGAGGTCTCTCGGCAATGCCCTTGCGATAGCGATGCGTGCGGCGATTCGCTCCGGGTCTGCAATATCGCCAAGCAGTTTGCGGACCTCAATCAGCCGGTTATCGCTGTCCTTTAATTCGGCAACGGCGTCTTGGCGCAACTCAATAGCCGACAAGTCGCACAATGGTCTGCAAAGCCAGTTGCGGAACATCCTGCCTCCCATCGGCGTAAGCGTCGAGTCGAGGCAGTCGAGCAATGTCCCCTTCGTGCTTTCGGTACGAATCGTTCGCAGTACCTCTAAACTTTGCAGCGACGTGTAATCGATGTGCAGGAATTTCTTCCGGCTGATTTTTTTAATAGTCGATATGTGCGCCAGCGCGGTCTTTTGTGTTTCGTTGAGATACTCGATTAACGCGCCGGCGGGAGGGATGACTGCGCCGTCAGTGTCGTGGATTCCAAAACCTTCAAGAGTCGCGGTTCCGAAGTGTTTCAGCAGCCGTTGTTTTGCCTGGTAGGGGTCGAAATACCAACTTGGCCGTTGTGTAATTGTCGCGCCGGTCAGTTCACTGATGCCTTTTGTTAATTTTTTCGCCTGTGCCTCGAATAATTCTCCTCGCCTGTCTGGCAGGAGACACTCGGCAGGGGACAATCGCACGATTTCATCTAACAGTTCGTCTTCGCCAAGCTGCTGAGCAAAAAAATGGCCCGTTGAGATATCGACCCAGCTTATGGACGACGCCGAATTTGTCTGCCAGACCGCGGCCAAAAAATTATCCCGCTTTGCCTCCAGCAAAATATCATCGGTCAGTGTCCCCGGTGTAACAACCCGAACCACATCGCGTTTCACTAAGCCCTTGGCGGTCTTTGGGTCTTCAATCTGTTCGCAGACGGCAACTTTGTAGCCCGCCTGCAGCATTTTTCTCAGATAACCATCGACGGCGTGCCAGGGGACGCCCGCCAGCGGGACGGGGTTATCGCTGCCTTTATCCCTGCTGGTTAACGTCAGCCCCAGGACTTTTGAGCAGGTTTTGGCGTCCTCGTAGAAGGTTTCGTAGAAGTCGCCCATCCGGAAAAAGAGTATGCAGTCCGGGTACTTCTGCTTGAACTGATGAAACTGCCTCATCGCCGGCGTCAAATTGTCGCTGCCCGTGGTCATATCGGCTGATTATACATTCAGCGGGCCGGATAACAACTCTGTGATGAGCGTGTGAGCAGCGTCTTTTGATTTGGCTTTCGTAAGTTGAGCCAGAAGTTGTTCCTGACGAGCGGTAAAGCAAACCGGCTGATTCGGGTCAAAATTTTCAACGCCGGCTAATCGCTGAATCTCATCGCAAAGGTAGTCGATTCCTGTGCCGAGTTTTGCGCTGATACTGACTGCGTTTGGCATATTGCCTGTTTCGAATAGGCAGGACAGGTTCCCGCTACGCTGCGCTACGAAGGGCAGGTCTGATTTGTTAAGGACGGCCAGGACTTTTTTATTGGCTAATATGTTTGTGAAGGATTTACCGATTTGATTGACCGGTTCGCTGTTATCGAGGACCAAAAGAACAATATCCGCTTGGTCGATGAGTTCCGCTGCCGTCTGTTGAGCTGCTTTTTCAATGTCGGACGCGAGTTTCTCATCCAGTCCCGCTGTATCAATCAATTCCAAAACCAGTGAACCAATTTGACAATTTGCTGATACCCAGTCGCGCGTTGTGCCTTTAGTGTCTGCTACAATCGCTTTTTGCCTTCCGCAAAGTTGATTCAGTAGCGTGCTTTTGCCCGTGTTGGGCGGGCCTGCGAGGACAACTCGGCAGCCGAAAATGATAAATTTGGCGGTTTTACTTTTGTCGATAATTTTTTGCGCTTCGACAGCGATTTTTTCCGGCGGGTTTTGCAGCCAGTTTTTTGCCGAGGCCGTAAGGCCTGAATCGATTTGGTTCAGGATTATCTGTGTGCCCTGAATTGTTTTTGCCTTTGGCAGGGTCAATTTTGCTTCGAGAGCGATTGTGCCGAGCGATTTATCTTTTGCAAGAAGTTGTTCAGCGGTTAATAATTCGACTCCCTGTTGCCGGAGTAATTGCATAAACCGTTCGACGATGAGCGGATTGCCGTGGCAGTTTATGGCGTAAGTGTTGTTGCCTTCACAGCCGATTGTTACCTGGTCGATTGTTTCGCTGCCAGCTGCGATTGTACCCAGCAGTATTTTACCTGTTGAAAATTCCGCCGGTTTTAGGCCTTGAGGAGTGAATATCTGTTTGAGGATATCTACCGCCGAATCGCCATAAAGCTGAATCGTGGCGATAGCCCCTGTTCCCTTGCCGGTCATTACCGCTGCGAAGACAGACATAGGAGAATTGTTTACTCCTTCGATTCGATATATTTCTGGTAGGCCAGCGCTATACCTTTGATGACTAAATTGGGTACGTAGTTATCGACAAACTCGCAATCGTCTTTGATAAGTTTTGCGCCCGAGCCGGTGATGATGGTCTGCGGCCAGGCGCCCAGTGTCTCCGCGTATCGCCTGACTATCTCCTGCAGTGCGCTGACAGCCGAATAATATAAACCCGCGTTAATGGCATCTGGGGTGTTTTTCCCGAAAGGCCATTTCGGCTTTTTGACCGTAACCTTGGGTAGTTGGGCGGTATGGTTATGCAGGGCGTTAGCGCTCATTTCAAAGCCGGGGAAGATTACTCCGCCGCAGAAAACGCCGCGGTCATCTACAAGGTCGATTGTTACGGCTGTGCCGAAATCCGCGACCGCGACCGCCTGTTCAACGACCGCGTATGCAGCCGACGCCGCCAGGACACGGTCTGTCCCCACTGTTTCCGGTTCGGTTACAGAAAGCTCCATCGGAAACGGGATGTCTTTACCTACCAGCAGGATGTTCTCGTCGATGGTTTGTTTTGCTATATCGCGCACACGCTTTGTCCAGTCGGGCTTTACGGAGCTGATGACAATTACGCCGTCGCGTTTGCCCTCTTTTGAACGTTTCGCGACGGGTATCATTTCCCATGTCGATTTGAGCAGTTCAGTCAGTTCCGTTGTCGCCTCGCCCGGCAGCGATTTTACGAACTGTTCCTCGCTATTGAGAAACAGCCCCACGCTAATATTGGTATTGCCTATGTCTATGGCTATTAAATTCATAAGTTCATCTTCTACCTTATTCTGCGTAACCTGTCAATTTATGGCTGGTTTTACGCCTGTGAGGGTTATATAATTATTTTATGGACAGTTTTGATTTTCCAAAGGTGCGAAGAGATGTCTTCAAAGTGGCATCGCTTTTTGACCAGTCGGATGATAAGGAATACTGGTTGTCCAAGACCCCACAAGAGCGTCTGGAGGCCGTGGAGTTAATGCGGCAAATTATTTATGGCTATGACCCGTCTGCCACAAGACTTCAAAGAGTTTTTGAAGTTACTCAACGCTCATAAAGTTGAATATCTGCTTATTGGCGGATACGCGGTTGGTTACTATGGCTACCCGCGAGCTACTGTTGATATGGACTTCTGGGTCGCAATGAATCCTGCTAACGCAGACAGGATTGTTACCGTCCTCAAGGAATTTGGCTTCAACCCGCCTGATTTATCGCCGAATCTGTTTCTAAAGGAAAAACAAATCATTCGTATGGGTGTGCCTCCTTTCAGGATAGAGCTTGCGACAACTATATCTGGCGTCAATTTCAGTGAGTGTTTTGCTCAACGGGTAGTGGTTGAACTTGATGGCGTAAAAACCAACATAATCAGCTTGGCCCACCTGAAAATCAATAAAAAGGCCTCTGCCAGACACCAGGATATTGCCGACCTCGAAAAGCTGCCGTAAGGTTGGATGTTTACTTTTCGGTTTTTGTTTGCTTTACCTTTTTCCAGAGCAACTCGCATAAATCCTTTATCCCGTCGCCTGTTACGGCTGAAATCGGGTAAATGCGATGGCTTAATTGCTTTCGCAGTTTTTTTATCGTTGCCCCTTTCGGGTCGAGGTCGATTTTATTGGCGACGATGACTTCTTTCTTATCCGCCAGCGTCTTGCTGTATTGCTCAAGCTCTTTGCGAATTCGATGATAATTTTTCGCCGGGTCGGAGCCGTCGGGAGGCATTATGTCGAGGATGTGGATGATAATGCGGGTCCTTTCGATGTGCCGCAGAAATTCAAAGCCCAGGCCCGTTCCTTCGTGGGCGCCTTCGATAAGGCCCGGTAAATCCGCCATAACCAATCGGCGCTCGCCGGTCAATTTCACGATACCGAGAACCGGCTCAAGTGTGGTGAACGGATAAGAGGCAATTTTGGGTCTTGCCGCCGAGCAGCGGGAAATGAGGGTGCTTTTGCCCGCATTAGGCATACCAACTAGGCCAACGTCTGCTATGAGTTTCAGTTCCAGCCGGAGATTCCTTTCCTGGCCGGGAACGCCTTGCTCAGCAAACCTTGGCGCCTGGTAAATCGATGTCGCGAATCGACTGTTGCCTTTGCCGCCTTTGCCGCCTTGGCAAACGCATACCTTCATACCGGCTTCGTCGAGGTCTTTAAGCAGCAGGTCTAAGTCGGCGTCGTAAATGAGGGTTCCGGGCGGAACGCGGATTACCAAATCATCGCCGTTGAGCCCGCTCTTGTTTTTTCCAGAGCCGGGTTTTCCATCTTCTGCCTGCCAGTTGTGTTTGCCCGCGAAGTCCAAGAGCGTATCGAGATTCGGGTCCGCTATGAAAATGAGGTCGCCGCCTTTGCCGCCTTCGCCGCCGTCGGGACCGCCTTTGGGAACGTATTTTTCGCGCCGAAAACTCACACAGCCGTTGCCTCCGTCGCCTGCCTTTACCCGGATTTTCGCTTCATCTACAAACATTCATCGCGTCTCGATATAAAAAAAGGATGGTACGAATACCATCCTCTTATTATTAAGCTTTTTATTCTGTTTATACGACGTTGACTTTTCGGCCTGTGAACTGGACCTTGCCGTCGCTGACTGCGAAAAGGGTGAAGTCCCTGCCCATCTGGACGTTCTTGCCGGCGAAAAATTTGGTTCCGCACTGCCGAATGATGATACAACCTGCCTTGGCGATTTCACCGGCATACAGCTTAACGCTTCTGTATTTCGGATTGCTGTCTCTGCCGTTTCTCGTTGACCCTTGTCCCTTTTTATGTGCCATAAATTTTGCCTCGTTTAATCACAGATTTCACAGATTACATTGATTTTAGTTTTTGCTTCGACGAAACTAAACAGATAATGCTACAATACTTGTATCGTTTTGTCCAGCGTTTTTTTGAATAGAAAATAGAAAATAATAAATAGCAAATGACTAACGTTCCGCTTCGATAATGGCCTTCATTTGCGGAAACGGAATCATTCCTTCGGTCGCCAGCTTTATTTTGCCGTCGGGAGCGATAAAGAAACTGGACGGGATAGTGTTTATAAAATTATAAGGTCCGGGCATAATCGCTGAGTCGGTTGAAGTAACGGGATAGTTGATAATCGGGTTTGCGGTGACGAACTTTCTGACCGCCTCGGTAGTGTTCTTCTGGTCGATATACGATATGCCCAGCATTATCAGTTTGTCTTCGCCGATTTGCTTTCTCAGCTCAATAAGATGCGGGATTTCCGCAATGCAAGGCCCGCACCAGGTCGCCCAGAAGATGAGCATTACATTTTTGCCCTTGTATTCGCTCAGCGTATGCTTTTTGCCGTTGAGGTCGGTAACCGTAAAATCAGGCGCCTCTTTTCCATACCAGTTGCTAAAAGCCGGTCCCCAGCCCCTCCTGCGGTCGATTATGTCGCTGATGGTTAGTTTCGGGGGGGCAAAAGCAGATGACGGAGAACTGATGACGGAAGACGGAGAATTGTTATCTGTCTTTTGTTCGTTGCTATCCGCTTTCTGTTCTCTGTTATCTGTCTTCTGTCCTCCGTTTGGCGGTTCTTTTTTGCAGCCCGTCATTACGCCGAGAGTTAATACAGCCACACCAAACCAAATTGTGAATATCGTTCTATTGTAAGTCATATTAAAATTATACACTCCAGCACCCGGATTTACAGCTAAAATTTGTCCTTCGGATGATGTTTGCCTTTGCCGGAGTGGACTACTATAATACCTGTTAGCTGGTTTTTGTAATCTAAGATTGGAAAATGTAAGGAGTCGCAAGATGAATTATGTTTGCAAAAAGCATAATGTCTTTGTGTTAACAATTCTGTCGGGCATTGTGCTGGTTCTGTCCGGTTGCGGTGCTGGCACACCCGCCAAACAATCGACTATTCCATCGGCTGGCATCCGGCTGCCGTCGGTGATAGGCGATAATATGGTCTTACAGCAGGGTGATAATACGCCTATTTGGGGTTGGGCCGACCCGGGTAAAAAAATAACGATAACAGCAAGCTGGGGTGGAAAGTGGAAGGCGACGTCTGATGCAAATGGCAACTGGATGGTAAAGATAAAGCCGGGCAAAGCAGGCGGGCCTTATGAGATGACCATTTCTGACGGCAATCCGATTACACTGAAGAATGTTCTGGTCGGTGAGGTGTGGGTCTGCTCAGGCCAGTCGAATATGGAATTCACGTTAAAGCAGGCGAATAATTCGGCGCAGGAAATTGCCGATGCCAACAATTATCCGCAGATTAGGAGTTTCAATGTTGGTCGAAAAGTGATTTATACGCCGATGCACAATTGCACAGGCAAGTGGCAGGTATGCAGTTCTCAGACGGCAGGAAACTTTACGGCGGTTGGCTATTTCTTCGGCCGGGAGCTTAATAAGCAGCTTAATGTGCCGGTAGGTTTGATTCATACATCTTGGGGCGGGACGCCCGCCGAATCGTGGATGAGCAAAGAATATCTTGAAAATGACCCAAACTTTCAGCCGATTCTCAAGAGGTTCGAAGAGACGTCCGCCAATATCGTTGAATTGAAAAAGAAGTATCAGGAGGAGAGGCAGAAATATGACTCAATATCGCCGAAATTAAAGGCGGAAGGCAAGCCGTTGCCTCCCAGGCCGGAAGAGCCGATAGGCCCTGGGCATGCTTATTCACCAATGGGGCTTTATAATGGTATGATTGTTCCTATTCTTCCTTATGGCATACGCGGGGCGATTTGGTATCAGGGCGAATCGAACGCCTGGCGGGCATATCAGTATCGCACGCTGTTCCCTGCGATGATTAAAAACTGGCGGGACGCCTGGCACGAGGGCGATTTCCCGTTCCTGTTTGTTCAGTTGGCGAACTATATGGAACCGGAGCCCCAGCCGGTCGAGAGCGACTGGGCCGAATTGCGAGAGGCACAATTGATGACGCTTTCGGTGCCGAATACCGGAATGGCGGTTGCGATAGATATAGGCGAGCCGGATATTCACCCCAAGAACAAGCAGGACGTTGGCAAGCGTCTGGCGCTATGGGCGCTGGCAAAAACATACGGTAAAAATATAGTTTACTCAGGCCCGATATACAAATCGATGAACGTCGATGGTAATAAGGCCATCCTTACTTTTGACAATGTTGGCGGTGGGTTGGTGGCTAAAGGTGATTTGTTAAAGGGGTTCGCGATAGCCGGGGCGGACCGGAAATTCGTCTGGGCCGACGCGAAGATTGAAGACAATACGGTTGTTGTAAGTTCCGATAAAGTCAGTGCGCCGGCCGCGGTGCGTTACGCTTGGGAGAAAAACCCGGTATGTAACCTTTACAACAAGGAAGGTTTGCCCGCGACCCCGTTCAGAACCGACACCTGGCCGGGTGTTACGGACAGCAGGCGTTAAGCCAGGCGGTTATTATGTCATATATGGTTTTTCTGGTCGGCGTGCCGCCAGCGCCGCAATATGATGACTAAGGGAAATTCGTTCCCGAAAACCAGCCGGCTTCTCATAAACAGTCAGTTCCGGATTGTTATGGCTAAGCGATTGTCCGCTCGCGACGAGTTGCTTGTGCTATACGCCTGCGAAAACGGTCTCGATTACCCCCGTATAGGCATATCCATAGGCAAATCCTGCGGGAACGCAGTCATTCGCAACCGGCTTAAACGGCTGTTACGCGAGGCGTTCAGACAAAATAAACATCTTGTCACCCCCGGTTTTGATTTCGTGGTCTCAATGTCGTCCCAGTGGGTCAGGCAAACCCGCAAAAGAAAGGATACAAAGACCGTTGTAGGGGCGATAAAGTTTGCGCAAATCCGCGATTCCTTCCTTAAATTAGCGGCCCAACTGACCTCAGGAAGGGCTTAATTTGTAATCTTTGGCCCCTTTGGTGCCGATAAATGCTTATGTGAGCAGAGTTTGCCCATTGGGTTCTAAAACCGGATTAGTAACGATAGGAGCGGCGGCGAAGAAGGCAGGCATATCGCGCCAGTCCTTGCAGTATTACATTATGCTGGGATTGCTCGAAGCGACCAAAGTCACTAAAACCGGCAGACGATTGTTTGACCAGAAAAGTATTGAGCGGGTCAAACTTGTAAAAAAGCTCAATGAAAGCGGCTATCCTCTGCGGGCGATACGTGAGTTGTTCCTTGAGGGCCGGACTCGTCTCGGCGAAGGCGCAACAGGTGGTAAAAAATGAGTTGGGACGCCGAGCCGTAGCCGGGCTGATTTGAAAGGAAGCAGGCGGTGAGCGATTACGAAACAATGCAGCGAAGACGCAGTATGGCCGTCGGGGTCTTTGTCATCGTGGCGGTCATAGCGTTCTTCTGGATGATATTCAAATTCGGCGACCTGCCTGTTTTTGTCAGCGAGATAAGGTCATACGAGATTAAAATCCAGTTCCCCACCGCACCGGGCGTCCAAAAGGACACCCCGGTCCGATTCTGCGGCTACCAGATAGGCACGGTAACAGATGTCAAACCGCCGAATATTCTTCAGGACCGAAACACGAAGCAATGGTATCATCAAACGCTGGTAATCATAAGCATCGAAAATCAGTTTAAGGATATCCCAGACATCGTAGAGGCCAAACTGATGACGCGAGGTCTCGGCTCAAGCTATATCGAGTTGAGTATTCCGCCCGTGGACGTTCGTGAAGGGAAGTTTCTCGTTGAGGGCAGTTTGCTTCAGGGTTCCAGCGGAGTAACAAGCGAGTTCTTCCCGGCGGAAACCCAGAAAAAGCTGGATGAGCTGATTATGGGCATATCCGCGTTTGTCAAAAACAGCAACGATGTCATCGGCGACGCCAATAACAAAGCCAACCTTAAGGCCGCTTTAGCTAACCTTGCTGATGCCAGTCAAGAGGCAGGCGATGCCATACGTCAGCTTAAAGAAGCGGCTGCAACGGGCAAGACAATGCTCCAGAACGCCGACACCAGGACCGCCCAGCTTACCACGTCTCTTGTCACGACCAGTGATAAGCTTAGCGAGGTAATGACCAATCTCGACAGCCTTCTCACCAAAATAAACGACGGTGAAGGCACGGCAGGCAAATTAGTGAACGACGGCCGGCTTTATGAGCAACTGCTTGAAGACAGCAAACAGCTTCATTTAGTCCTGCAGGACATGAAAACCTTTGTGACTGAATCAAAAGAAAAAGGCATTTCTATCAAGCTGAAGTAGGGTTGCCTTCCAAGCCATAAAAAGTTATCATTCCACGAATCATAATCATGGAAGGTGTGCGCAAATGACTAAAGGTTCCGTAATCCGTCCGACAGCGGAAGATAAAAAAGCAGTAGGCAAAATTCTCGAACTGGCAAAGGAAGCGAATATCGATATCGCCGGTGGCAGGGTAAGAAGAACATCGTCCCGGTTTTGTCTCGGCGTTGAGCACGGCGATTACAACGGGACTGAACTATTCGGCGTCGGCACAGACCGCTTTATCTGGATGGCCTATAAGCCGGCTGATACGCCGCGGGTGTGGCTTTACAGCGGCAATTTCCCCGGCGACGGAGTAGTCGAATTCGAGCTGGGCAATGTTCCTGAGCCGAGGTCGCCGCAAACAGCCGACACCTGGGCGCGTTTTGCTTATGGCGTCTATTTTGTCCTTCGTCGGGCCGGCTACAAAATCACCAGAGGAATCGACGCGATAATCTACGGCAATATACCCGGCGGCGGGATGTCTCGTTCGGCATCGCTTGCCCTTAACCTGATACTGTCCGTCTTGGACGCCAATGGCATTGAGGAGCCGGACAAACTAAAAATTGTTGATTTGGCGCAGCAGGTCGAAAATGATTACATCGGCTCACCCTGCGGCAAATTAGACCAGATTATGATACTCTTCGCCCGTGAGGGGTTCGGCACATACTACAATCCCAAAAAGAGGTCGGTCGAATATGTCCCCTTGGGTAAATGCGAAGCCGATTTCTCCATCGTCGTTATGGATACCGGCACCGTCAGACCCGGACTGGAAAAATCGACTTATAAAATAAGAAGGGCCGAGTGCGAACAACTGGTTTCAATTCTTCAGAAGAATGGCTATAAAATATCCTGCCTTGCGGATATCAAGACCGAGGCACAGTATGAAAAGATATTGGCCCAGTTTGCTGGTCAGTACCCCGACCTGTGTGACAGGTTCAAATATATCTTCGCCGCCCAGGAACGCTTTTATGAAATGTTAGACGCCTGGAAACGCGGCGACGTAGCGACGGTAGGGCGGATATTCCGCGAAGACGGCATTGGCCTTCGTGATGAGTATAAAATCTCAGGCCCTGAGCTTGAAACGATGTGCGATATTGCCAGAACCATTCCCGGCTGTCTTGGCGAGCGAATGTTAGGCGGCGGCGACAAGGGCGCGGCCGGGGCATTGGTCAAAACAGCGAATGTAAACGCCCTCAAAAAGGCGGTTGATACCACATATCCTCGCAGCCGATCCGATTTTGCCGATAAATATGCTGTTCACGTCTGCAAGGTCGTCGATGGCGTGAGAGTATATGATGACCTGATTTAGAACCCGCGGAGGATTGTGCTTTGTCGGCGGGGCTGGCAGGGTGGCTAAAATACAGCCCCCCATCTTTACACCGAGCAAATAACACGGATTTGCCGGGTCCCTCATCCATAACTCAAAACTAAACACTCAATACTCAAAACTAACATTTGACTCCTCCTTTGTGAAAATCTATAGTGGGTTTGGCTAAAAACAGTTTTTTATGGCCGGAAGAGATTCACACCTTTGCCCGTCAACTTTGCCGTCCGGCAGATGGGATATACAGACTGTATAGGCATTATTCGCAGGGAGACATCATGAATATTGAGGAATATTTCCAGTCATTAACTACCGAGTTCGACTCACTCAAAAATCGTGTTCGTAATTTCATTCAAGACGCTCATTGGTTGACAGATGGTGAGTGGAAAGAGAGCGTATTGCGTTCATTCCTTGTACGCAGACTCCCAGAGACGATTAAGGTTGGACGGGGTTTTGTTGTCACTTCGGATGGGCCTTCAAGCCAATGCGACATCCTTTTATATAGGGCAAGCGCGCCTACGTTGTTCAAGGACGGCGACCTTGTGTTTCTGACTCCAGATGCAGTTGTCGGAATTATAGAGGTTAAGTCGAAGACAGACAGTAGAACACTGCGGTTAGCACTTGAGAAATTCGCCGAAATTGGAACGAAACTGGGAAGTGATCGTGATTGTTTTTTTGGTCTATTTTCTTACGAAACCGAAATACAGAATGACCAACAGATACTGGAAGCCCTCCGAGATGTCTGTAATCACGAAACCAAAATCGTGGATATGCTGAGCCTCGGATGCCACACGTTTATAAGATGGTGGAAGCAAAAACCAGATGGAGAAATACAGCATTACGAACGGTGGCATTCATACAAGCTTCAGAACATGTCGGCAGGTTACTTCATCGCAAATGTATTGGCCTTCGTCTGCCCAGAATATGTGTTGCGCAACAAGTGGTTGTGGTTTCCCGAAGAGGGAAAGGAATCAAAGAAGACAGACGACATTGCATATGCCACCGGTGATGCAGAGGACGAAAGGACGTAACTCGTTGAAACGCAAGCGATTGGACGAATCACATAATGTAGAGCATTATCAGAATATAGTATTCGCGTTCAGCGATCTCATAGCCGCACATAGACCACTCATCGGTGATTGCAGCATGCTACCACACCCCCAAAAAACGATTTTATACGCAATTGAATGGCTTATGCATCGTTATTCCGAAACCATGCCGGAGGAAAAATACGATAAAATTAGGCCAACCCTCAGCTATCTTCTTAACAGTGCTGGCCCGCGACTGGCACGAGATTGATCCCGAGGACAAGGCTGCAATTGCAGAACTTGGCAAATTTGACTCGTTTCCGGATTGGGCACTACACCTGAAACTGAAATACATTGACGAAGAAAAAGCCAGACAAGAGGCCCTCGATGCGACTTTAGAGGTACTCAAGGGCAAAGTTGCCACCAAGAATAGAACTGCTACTATGAGCGTTAATCCGTCTGCCCCCTCCTTTGGAGCACAAAATAGAATCGTCACAAAAGATAAAGCTGACGCTGCAAAGGTGAGTTTGAAGGCGATGCTATCACAGATGAATGTTGACGTTGACTCGGTAGAGCGAAAACAGGTTGAGGGGGCGGCACAAAAGGCAAAGAAAACGAATTCACAGAGTGGAAGTTAAACCAAATCGCAGGCGTCAGGCGGCATCCAGTGAGCGTCTTTGCCATCCCACTTTACATTACAACCTATCGGGTTGGTCATCGGAGTAGTTACCTTTTTGCCTGCGAGAATTTCCGCCAGAGCGTTTTCGAGGTCATTTACAGTCATCCTGCCGGTTTCACGTGGATTGTCAACGCCTCGGCCGGTATAAACGAGCTTTCTTTTTTCATTGAAGACAAAAAAATGCGGCGTCCGCAGCGCGCCATAAGCCCGTGCGATATCCTGGGTATCGTCATAAAGATACATCCAGGGAAATTTGTGCTCTTTCATACGTTTGACCATATTATCAAACGAATCTTCCGCGTAGGTATTTGGGCTGTTAGAGTTTATGCCGACAAACTTCACGCCCTTGGGTTCGAACGCCTTCGCGGTCTGTCTTGTCACTTCATCAGACCCGATTACGTATGGACAGTGATTACAGGTGAAAAAGACGACTAAGATTTTAGCGTCCGCGAAATCTTTGAGTGAATACGTCTTGCCGTCGGTGGCCCGAAGCGAAAAATTCGGGGCCGCTGAACCAATTGGTAGCGTAAAGGCCATATTACCTCCTGCTATTGCATAGTTTTCTCGATTTTTTAGTATAAGCCATTCTCACTTTACGGCTGCTCATATTCTATTGTTCAGACCATTTAATTAACAGCCCAAATTTCAGATTTGATGCCTTGGTGGTAAGAAATTTCGTCTCGTTATTCATATTGAAACATCGTGCAATAAAGGGTAATCTGCCGGGTCGAATCTTTATCTGAAAGGTGCGAATATGAAGAGTCGCTTCATTGTAGCGGCGGTTGTTTCGCTGGTCGTTATAAGCGGCGGTTGTGCGGGGTCAGATGCGCCAAAAGAGCCGGCAAAGATAAGCGAGGATATCCGGCTGAATTCCCTAGGTTATTTGCCTGCGGCGCAGAAGAAGGCGACGATTATAAGCAAGTGTTCGAATTTCACCGTAAAGGAGGCCTCGAAGGGCAAGGCCGTTTATTCCGGCAAGGTTACGGGGCCGATTAGCCAGGCGGACGTGAATCAGACGGCCTGGATTGCCGATTTCTCGAAGGTCAATAAGCCGGGGAAATATTATCTGGAAGTGCCGGAGGCGGGGCGGTCAATCGATTTTGAGATAGGCGATAAGGTTTACGATTTCGCTTTTTATACGTGTATGCGGGCGTTTTACCTCTGGCGTTGCGGAACCGAGGTCAACGCCATATTTAACGGCAATCGATTTTATCATGCCGCCTGCCACACCGACGATGCTTGGCAGAATTACCTTGATATAAAAGACCCGAACACGAAGCGCGACGGCACGGGCGGCTGGCACGACGCTGGGGACTACAATAAATATGTAGTCAACGCGGGGGTGACGCTGGGGGCGATGTTCTGGGCGTGGGAACAGTTCGGCGATAAGCTCAAAAATATCAAGCTCGATATATCCGATACTGCGCCGGGATACCCGGATTATCTCAAGGAGCTGAAATGGGAGACCGACTGGCTTTTGAAGATGCAGTATCCGGATGGTTCCGGGAAGGTATCGCATAAAATCAGCACGCTGCGGTTCGGGGGGTTCATTCTGCCGGAAAAAGAAACGGAACCACGATACTTTGTGGGCTGGGGTTCGCCGGCAACTGCTGACTTTACGGCGATGATGGCAATGGCGGCCCGGTATTTCAAGCCATACGACGAAAAATACGCACAAATCTGTCTTGAGGCAGCGAAGAAAAGCTATGAATTTCTCGATAAAAACAGGGAAAACAAGCAGCCCGACCAGTCGGCGTTCAGGACGGGTGTTTACCCGACAACTGACCAGGATGACCGGATGTGGGCGGCGGTGGAATTGTGGGAAACAACCGGCGAGCCGAATTACCTGCGCGCTTTCGAGCGGGCGTGTTTTGGTTTCGAGGATAAAATCGAGTTCTACTGGGACTGGGGCAACGTCAAAAACCTGGCGATGTTTACCTATCTTTTCAGCAAAAGGGAAGGCAAAAGAGACAACCTTGTCGAAGACATAAGGCGCGACCTGGTAAGAACAGCCGACTCGATTGTCGCCCAACGCAATAAGGATATTTACGGCAGATGCCTCGGCGAGCAATACCGCTGGGGCAGCAACGGCACGGTCGCAAGAGAGTGCCTTACCCTGCAATTAGCCAACAGGGTTTCGCCGAACCAGGAATATATCGAGACGGCCCTTGATTCAATCAGTCATTTGTTCGGGCGTAATTACTATTGCAGGTCGTTTGTAACAGGACTGGGTTACAAGCCGCCGATGAACCCGCACGACAGGCGTTCGGGTGGCGACAGGGTCCGCGACCCCTGGCCCGGCTATATTGTCGGAGGCGGACATTCCGCCACGGGCTGGCAGGATATTGAGAAAGACGCCCGCACCAATGAGATTTGCATCAACTGGCAGGGGGCTTTGGTTTACGCACTCGCCGGGTTTGCAAGCGGCTCAGGCAATTAAGAATGAAGGATTTACGAAGGCCGAGCGAACTATCGCCCGGCCTTTTTTTGCGTCGAAACGGGCAAATTAAGAGGTTGACAGGTATTTGGCGTGCGCATATAGTAATCAATTCCACACGATTGTTAATGGTCGATTTTTGAAAGGGAAAGATATGAAACTCGACCGCAAGTTACGGATGGGAATGATTGGGGGCGGGCCGGGGGCGTTTATTGGAGATGTGCATCGCAAGGCGTCACGGTTGGACGGGGAAATCAAGCTTGTAGCAGGCGCATTCGATATCAATCCTGAAAAATCCGAGCAGATGGGCAGAGAGCTTGCGCTTGACCAGGCGCGGGTTTACGGCACTTATACCGAGATGATAAAGTCGGAATTGAAGCTGCCTGAAAGCGAGCGGATTGATTTCGTCTCGATAACGACGCCTAATAACTGGCATTTTCCCATCGCGAGGGATTTCCTTAAGGCGGGATTTCACGTTATGTGCGAAAAGCCGATGACGATTACGAGCAAGGAAGCCAAGCAGTTGCAGTCGCTTGTTAAAAGCACGGGCAAGGTTTTCGGCCTGATGCACAATTACACCGGCTACCCGATGGTTAAGCTGGCCAAAGATATGGTCAAGAAGGGCGATATGGGCGGCATACGCAAGGTCGTTGTGCAGTATCCGCAAGGATGGCTCGCGACGGCTTTGGAAAGAACCGGCAGTATGCAGGCCGGCTGGCGAACCGACCCCAAACAGAGCGGCGCGGGCGGCTGCGTCGGCGACATCGGAACTCACGCTGCCAATTTGGCTGAATACATCACGGGATTGAAAATCACTCACATCTGCGCGGAGCTGACGACGTTCGTCGAAGGACGCAAACTCGACGACGATGTCAACTGCCTGATTAAGTTCAATAACGGGGCAAAGGGTGTTTTGCACGCAAGCCAGATTTCGATAGGCGAAGAAAATAACCTTGCTATCTGGGTACACGGCGAAAAGGGCAGTTTGGAATGGCATCAGGAAAATCCCAACTACTTATATACAAGGGCGATGAACACGCCTGAGCAGGTCTGGAAACGCGGCAATGGCTACATAGGCGAATACAGCGCCGCGGCGGGTCGCGGAACGCGATTGCCTTTCGGGCATCCGGAGGCGTTTTTCGAGGCGTTCGCGAATAATTACCGCAATTTCGCGGAGACGGTCAAGTGCGCGATTGCGGGCGACAAACCCAGTGAGCTTGAGAAGGATTTCCCGGGCGTCAACGAGGGCGTTCGCGGCATATTGTTTATCGAGACGGTTGTCGCAAGCGCAAAAAGCGCGAAGAAGTGGACGCCGATGAAGAAATAGACAGCGTTCAGCGGACAGCGTATAGCGGATAGTAAAAGGTTTCAGTGGAATCTGTGGAATCAGTGGTTAAGGAGAAGGAAAAATGGCAAGACCGGTAACGTTATTCACGGGACAATGGGCGGACCTGCCTCTTGAGGTTCTGGCGGCCAAGGCGGCGAGTTGGGGATACGATGGGCTGGAGTTGGCCTGCTGGGGCGACCATTTCGACGTTGACAAGGCGCTGGCGGACGAGAAGTATTGTGAATCGAAGCGCAAATTGCTGAAAAAGCATGGGCTTGAGGTTTACGCGATATCGACTCACTTAGTAGGCCAGGCGGTTTGCGATAATATCGACGGGCGTCACAAGTCGATTTTACCCCCGGACGTCTGGGGCGACGGCGAGCCGGAAGGCGTTCGCAAAAGGGCGGCGCAGAAGCTCATCGATACCGCCAAGGCCGCGAAGCTCCTCGGCGTAAAAGTCGTCAATGGCTTTACCGGCAGCTCAATCTGGCACTATATGTATTCTTTTCCCCCGGTTTCGCCGGAGATGATAAAGGCGGGATACAGGGATTTTGGGAAGAGGTTTAAGCCGATTCTTGACGCGTTCAAATCAAAGGGCGTCAAGTTTGCACTGGAAGTTCACCCGACGGAAATAGCGTTTGATATTGCGTCGGCACAGCGTGCGCTTGAAGCGGTGAAGAATCACCCGGCGTTCGGATTTAATTATGACCCGAGCCATTTCGGGTATCAGGGGGTTGATTATGTGAAGTTCATACGGACATTTGGGAAGCGGATTTTTCACACACATATGAAGGACGCGTGGTGGGGACATGGGGACGGGACGGTCGGGGTATTCGGCGGTCATACGGAGTTTGCCGACCCAAGGCGGTTCTGGGATTTCCGGTCGATAGGGCACGGCGATATAAACTTCGAGGAGATTATCGTCGCGTTGAATGATATTGGTTATCAGGGGCCGCTTTCAGTTGAATGGGAAGACAGTCGGATGGACCGAGAGCACGGGGCAAAAGAGGCGTGCGAATATATCAAGAGGGCTGATTTCAAGCCGTCGCAGTTGGCGTTCGACGCACAGTTTGATAAATAAGACGAAAAATATCAAGGCGGAAAAGGGGCCTGACCCCTTTTCCACTTTCTTTAACAGTCAATATATCAGGTAATATTTGACGGGGGTTGAAGATGACAATCGCAAAACAAGCAAATGGTTTCAATCGCAGGGGATTTTTGAAGAGGGTAACGGGGGCGGCGGGAGCGATGGCGATTCCTTACATTGTGCCGTCTTCGGTATTTGGAGCCGACGGGGCTGTTGCGCCGAGTAATAAACTGCACGTAGGGATGATTGGTGTCGGCAGCCAGGGGACATGGGATATGCGTGGATTCTTGGATAAGTCGGAGGCGCTGGTTGTGGCGGTCTGCGATATAGATGTGAAACATCAGAAGGCGGCCAAGACGGAGACGGACCTGAAATACGGCAACAGCGACTGCAAGACGTACGGTGATTTTCGCGATGTGATTGCGAGAAGCGATATAGATATAATAGCGACGGCGGTGCCCGATCACTGGCATTCGATACCTGCGATAATGGCTGCGCAGGCGGGCAAGGATATTCACGGGCAAAAGCCGTTAGCCAGGACGATTCGGGAGGGCAGGGCGATATGCGATGCGGTGAAGCGATACGGGAGGGTTTGGCAAACGGGTAGCTGGCAGCGGTCGGTGTATAATTTCCGGCGTGCGTGCGAACTGGTGCGCAACGGCAGGATAGGCAAGGTTCATACGGTTGAGGTTGGTTTGCCGACGGGAAGCACGCGAGGCAATGAGTCGATTAAGCCGGTGCCTGAGGGGGTTGACTGGGATATGTGGTTAGGACCCGCACCGTGGGTGCCGTTCAGGGGGGTTTTGCACTGGGACTGGCGATGGATTATGGATTATTCGGGTGGACAGATGACCGACTGGGCGGGCCATCACATTGATATCGCGCACTGGGCGCTGGATTTGGAGAGAACGGGGCCGGTGGAAATAGAGGGCAAAGGGACATATCCGTTGGACGGGATATTTAACGTTCCTTATCAGTATAAGGTAACGACGAAATACGCCAACGGGCTGACGATGATTATCGCCAACGATAGGCAGCTGCCGCACGGGATGGGGACATGCTGGTACGGGGACAGGGGCTGGCTCCACGTTACTCGCGATGAGCCGATTCACGCGAACCCGAAAAGCGTGGTGGATGAGGTAATAGGGCCCAACGAGATTCATTTATACGAGAGCAAGGACCACCATCAGAATTTCCTGGATTGTGTCAAGAGCAGGCGAGAGACGATTACACCCGCGGAAGTGGCGCACCGGTCGCTGACGCCAGCGCTGCTGGGTGAAATTGCGATGCTGACGGGCAGAAAGTTGAAATGGGACCCGGAAAAAGAGGTTCTCGTCCGATGAGAAGCCCGTGGCATTTGTATGTATAGGCGATATTTGTGAAAGGTGAATTAAAATGAAATGCTGTGATACATACGTGAAGTTATTGTTGCTGGGTGGTGCGGCTGTTTTGATTTTTGTGTGTTTCGCAATAAGTGCGAGAAGCGCATTGGCGGACGGTTCGCCGAAGATGTTAAAGCCGGTTTCGGATGAGATAACGGCGAAGATTGAGGCGGCGGCGCCGGAAAAAGCGACCGCGAAACCCGCAAAGGCGAGAAAGATATTAGTATTCTGGCTTTGCAAGGGATATTACCACGAGAGCATACCGGTGGCGAACAAGGCGATTGAAGTTATGGGCAAAAAGACCGGCGCGTATGACGTTGTATTCAGCGACGATATGAATATGTTCGACGCGAAGAAACTGGCGGAGTTTGACGCGGTATTGTTTAACAACACGACCCACCTGGAATTTAATGAGCCGGGGCAGAGAGAGGCGCTGATGGATTTTATAAAGAGCGGCAAGGGGATAATCGGTTTACACGCCGCGACGGATAATTTTTATCACTGGCGCGAGGCGGCGGAAATGATGGGCGGGCAGTTTGTCGCGCACCCGTGGACGGCCGGCGGGGTTTGGGGGATAAAGGATTACGAGCCGAATCACCCGCTGAACGCGGCGTTTAAGGGGGAGGGATTCAAGGTCCGGGACGAGATTTATCGCCAGAAGAAGCTCAGTGCGGTGGAGAACCGTCGTATTTTGCTGACGCTCGATTTGGATGACCCGGCAACGAAGAATGCCAAAGGCGCGATGGAGAGCGACCGGGATATGCCTGTGAGCTGGATAAAAGATTATGGCAAGGGGAGGATATTTTTCTGCGGACTTGGGCATAATAACGAGATATTTTACCGTC
>JBEKAT010000002.1:0-46965 GCA_050015775.1 Sedimentisphaerales bacterium
CAGGCCGACCACAACTGGCCATCCCTCATTTACGCTATTGTCTTGATAAAGACCCCAACGACCAGACCTCGCGTGGTATTCTCGCCAATATCGAGCAAGCAGGAAAAACCACTCCCCAAAACGATATTCCTCGGGACGTTTTCCCCGGCCGACCCAGAAATTAATTTTTAGCAGGAGCATTTGCCGGGAACCCTTCCTTAGCTCAGCACCCAAAACTTACTTCCCTGTTTGCATATCCCGTGCCAAAACGGGCAATCGCGTGTTAAAAAGGTATTGCAAAAACGGCGGCGATGACTATAATGTCGCTTTCTTTGGCAAACCGAGTTTATAGTCCGAGCGGTGGCGGTTTTTTTCAGGAGAAACTTAATGGAAGCAATAGCACAGGCGCAGAGCGGAATAGATTTGTTCGGCGAAGAGCTGCTGAGCATAGAGCAGATAAAAAAGTTGTCGGAACGGGTACATTCGAGCGAGGCGAGCCGATTGGCTTTCGCCGAACAGGTTGAGCAAAATATGGGCAAGACCGGAGGCAAAGGGTGTCTTGCCGCGGGTATAGGACTGTTCATCCTGGGCAAAGACGCTGAAGCGGCCGAGAAACTGCAGAAGGGAAGCGACTGCGAAGAGAAATTTATGTGCCTGGCATTTGCGCTTCGTCGGCTTGGCAAGTACGGCGAGGCGATAGAGAACTTTAACGCCGGTGCAAAACAGGGGGCCGATTCGCTTGCGGTTTCGCTGGAGAAGGCGGCCACGCATCGCATAGCCGGGAATTTCGAGTCGGCTGAAAAAGAGATGAAGGGCTGCGGCAATTTCAAGAACGTAAGCGCTGAATATCATTATCAGCTTGGCCGATTGCGTGAGGCGCAGGGGCTGTATGAGGAGGCGATAGAAAACTACAAGGCGGCTTTAGAGCTTTCGCCGAGGCATCAGGAGGCGATGTTCCACCTGGCGTATCGATGCGACCTTTTGGGTGATGAGGATGCGGCGATTGATTATTACAAGGCGGTTGCCTCATCGTCGCCGGGGTACACAAGCGCGTTGCTGAATCTGGCGGTGATTTACGAGGACAAGGGCGATTACGACAAGGCGGCGCGTTGCGTTGATAAGGTTTTGGCGTGTCATCCGAATCATAAGCGGGCGATTTTGTTCCAAAAGGACATCGAAAGCTCCAAGACGATGGTTTACGACGAGGAAACGGAGAAAAAGAAGACCCGCAAGATGCAGATTATCGAGACGCCGTTATCGGATTTTGAGCTTTCTGTGCGAAGCAGGAATTGTCTCAAGAAGATGAATCTGAATACACTTGGGGACCTTTTGAGGACCACGGAGGCGGAGCTGCTTGCGTTTAAGAATTTCGGCGAGACGAGCTTGCGGGAGATAAAGGCGATTCTGGATTCTAAGGGTTTGCAGCTTGGGATGATGCCGGAGGACAGGCAGTTCGGGTCGGTAGAGCCGGCACAGACCAGCGTTGTCGATGAGCCGGTCGCGGACCAGGGGTTGTCAAACAAACCGATAGTGGATTTGCAGTGGTCAGTGAGGGCGAAAAAGGCGCTGCTGAAGCTCAACCTTCGCACGGTCGGAGAGTTGACGCGGATTACGGAAGCGGAACTGCTGGGCTGCAAGAATTTTGGTGTAACGAGCTTGAACGAAGTGAAAAGGGTCCTGGCGAATCTCGGTTTATCGCTGCGGACGTTGGAATAATAATCGCGCAAAAGCGGGGGCCGAGACGTTGCGCAGACGGGAGCGGGATTAGCGTTGCGGGGCGGCGGTCTGAAAAGTATGTGGTTCCGGCAATTCGGGTGGCGCAGAGATTTCGGGATACAAAGGACGGTCGGCAACTGTCTGCTGGTGGGAATGCTGCTGGCCGGGGCCGTGGCGTTTTTCAGTTGCCGCGAACAAATGGCTGTGCGAAGTACTCCGCAAATGAGCGCTGAACAGCGTTTTATGGTGCGAGTGCTGCTGGCGGAGGACGCGAATCACTGCACGGTAAAGATGCGAGGGGGATTTAGCTTATTTAACGGCGACGGGAGCGTTCTGATTCCCGATACGATATTTGCCAATCGCGGGCAGCCGATGGACGTGGGAGTTACGGGCGGGGAATTTACAATCGGCGGCAGGAGATTTGCGACCCGCGAGATTACGATTTTACCTGATGAGCCGTTCACGTTTGTTATGGACGGCAACGAGTTTCGCGGCAAACTGCTCTTGAAAGCCAACGTTGATTGGCTGACGTTCGAGGCGATAAACGTTGTGCCCCTTGAGCCGTATTTGGCTGGTGTCGTGGGTGCGGAGATGCCCGACCGCTGGGAGGCGGAGGCGTTGAAAGCGCAGGCAATAGCGGCGAGGACCTATTGTCTTTATAACAAAAAGAAATTCGGCTATATGCGCGACTGGGACGTGGTAAGAACACAGGCCAGCCAGGTCTATTTGGGATTGAGGGGTGAATCAGCAAGCGTATGGAGGGCGGTCAACGATACGGCGGGAGAGATTCTGGTCTGTGAGCAGGCGGGCCTGCCAGGCGCGGGGGCATCAGGTGAGGAGATTTTCCCGGCGTATTACAGCTCAAGCTGCGGGGGACATACCGAGGACGCCAAAAACGTATTCGGGGATTCGTTTGCGCCTCTCAGGGGAGTCGATTGTTCGTATTGCAGGGGAGTGGCAAGGCCGGATATATTTTTCTGGCCGATGATCCAGTTTGATAAAGAGACGGTTGCGATTGCCTTGCAGAAAAAGTATCCGCAACTAAAAGAGCTTGGTGATATCGCGAATATATCGGCGGTCAAACAGAGCGACTACCCGGATTTCTCTCGCATTACAATGGTGAAACTTACCGGCACAAACGGCAGGAGTGAATTTTTGCGGGCGGAGGACCTCCGGCTTACGATTGACCCAGCGGGCAACAGGATTCGCAGCGTCGCTTGTAAAATTGCTATTATAGAAGGCAGGGTCGCGTTTTTGGCGGGCAGAGGGTTCGGGCACGGTGTTGGGATGTGCCAGTGCGGGGCACAGGGTATGGCAATGCAGGGCAAGACCGCCGGCGAGATTCTGCAGCATTATTATCCCGGCTCAAAAATGGTGAGAGCTTATTAAATGAGTGGTTTTGAGGTAAAGTGCCGGGACAAAAATAGCGCAGCGAGGCGTGGTATTTTGAAGACAGCGCACGGGGACGTTTCGACGCCGGCGTTTATGCCGGTGGGGACGGCTGGGACGGTCAAAGGGATTACGCCTGCTCAATTGCGGGAGGGGGGGGCGGAGATAATTCTTGCGAATACGTATCACCTGATGCTGCGCCCCGGCGTTGACGTGATAGAAGGTGTAGGCGGGCTGCACAAATTTATGGGCTGGGATGGGCCTATATTGACCGACAGCGGGGGTTATCAGGTATTTTCGCTTAGCTCGCTTACCAAGATTGACGACGATGGCATTGAATTTGCCAGCCACATTGACGGGGCGAAGGTGCATTTGGATGCTGAGGGCGCAACTAAGATTCAGAACCTGCTGGGATGTGATATTGCGATGTGCTTAGACCAATGCCCGGCGTTTGGCTGTAAGGCGGCGGAATTAGAGCGGGCGGTTGACAGGACAATTCGTTGGGCCAAACGATGCAAAGACGCGCACAACAACTCGAAGCAGATGCTTTTTGGGATAGTGCAGGGCGGGATAGATTTGGCGATGAGGGAGCGATGCTCGGCGGACTTGGTGAAGATGGATTTTGACGGTTACGCAATGGGCGGGCTTGCCATCGGCGAGGGACATGAAAATATGATAAAAACGGTTAGCCATACCGCGCCGTTTTTGCCTGAATATAAGCCGAGGTATTTGATGGGCGTCGGGATGCCCGCTGATATTATCGCGGCGGTGATGGCGGGCGTAGATATGTTCGATTGTGTGCTGCCGACCCGTAACGGGCGAAACGCATACGCGTTCACGATGAACGGGCCGCTGAGGATGAGAAATAACGAGCACATAAATGACGCCGGGCCTATTGAGCGGGACTGCGATTGTTACGCCTGCGGGCAATTTTCGAGGGCGGCAATCCGTCACTTCTTTAACGTGGGCGAGATGATGGGGCCGATTCTGACGACGATTCACAACCTGAGGTTTTATCAGCGGCTGATGAGCGATATACGCCAGCGGATTGAGAAGGGCGAGATGGCCAAATGGGGTAATGAGCAGCTTGGCAGGATGTCGGCGTGGAACGGGCAGACAGAGGAAGGGTAATCTTAAATTCTGCAAAATTAAAACTTTGCACGGACCAAAGCGTATGTTAGGTTTGTACAAAATAGGTAAAGACAAAAACAACTATTTTAGAAACAGCCGGATATAGGGGCAAGATGGGCAGCAGTTTGAAAGATTTTATTTATCCGCCGGAGACGTGGCCGGATGAGATATTGGCGCTGGAACGGCCGGTAAAAGGTTCCGCATCAGGCGGACGGGGCGGCAAGCAGGACAATCGCCAGGCGGATAATAACAAGTTCGAGCTGCCTGACGAGCTTGGAATCCTTGCGATTAGAAATGCGGTTGTTTTCCCGGGGACGGTTGCGCCGCTGGCGGTTGGCAGGGAGAAGAGCAAGGCGCTGTTGAAGGACGTTGTTCCAAATGAGACGGTGATAGGAATTTTGACACAGCGCAAGCCGGACACGGATAAGCCGGACTTCGCGGACCTTTATGAGGTTGGCACGGCGGCGATGGTGCTGAAAGTTATCAAGGCGCCGCAGGGCTCGATAAGTATTTTCGTTCACGGCATAGCCCGGTTTGAGGTAACGGGGGTGGTGGCGACCGAGCCGTATTTGAAGGCAAAGGTTCGGCTGCTGGATACGTCGGCGAGGATTACCAAGCGGCTGCGTGCGCTGATGGTGAACGTCCGGCAGACGGCGAACAGGGTGATTTCGCTGAGTCCCAACGTGCCGGAAGAAGTGTCGGCATTGCTCGAGGAGATAGAAGAACCGACCGCGCTGTCGGATTATCTGGCGGCGAATATCAGCTTGAAGACCGATGAAAGGCAAAAACTCCTGGAGGAGCTTGACCCAGCCAAACGGTTAGAACGGATTTCCGTTGAGCTTGCCAATCAGCTTGACGTTCTTGAGTTGAGCCACAAGATTCAGGGGCGCGTTCGTGACTCGGTGGAAAAGAGCCAGCGTGAGTATTTTCTACAGGAGCAGTTAAAGGCGATTCAGACGGAGCTTGGTAAGGAGGACACCAGGGCCGAGGAGCTGAAGCAGCTCAGTGACAATATCAAGAAGGCGAAGATGCCCGAGCGCGTGGAGACAGAGGCGATGCGTGAGCTTGACCGGCTGAGCAAGATGATGTCTGCCTCGCCGGAATACAGCGTGATAAGGACGTATCTGGATTTTGTCTGCGAATTGCCGTGGTCGGTGGGGACAAAGGACCGCATAGATATAAACCAGGCGCAGCGAATTCTCAACCGCGACCACTACGACCTTAAAAAGGTGAAAAAACGCATCCTCGAATTTTTGGCGGTGCGAAAACTTAATCCCGCGGGTAAAAGCCCGATACTTTGCTTTGTAGGTCCGCCCGGAGTGGGCAAGACCTCGCTGGGGAAATCCATCGCGTCGGCGCTGGGCAGGAAATTTATTCGGATATCGCTTGGCGGCATACGGGACGAAGCCGACATACGCGGGCACAGGCGAACGTATATCGGTGCGCTGCCGGGCAGAATACTGCAGGAGCTGCGCAAGGCGAATTCCAAAAACCCGGTATTTATGCTGGATGAGCTTGATAAAATCGGCGCCGATTTCAGGGGCGACCCCGCCAGCGCTCTTCTGGAGGTGCTCGACCCGGAGCAGAACGCTAATTTCACGGACCATTATCTGGACCAGCCGTTCGATTTATCCACGGTGATGTTCATCGGCACAGCCAATTACACCGAGCCGATTCCGCCTGCGCTGCACGACAGGATGGAAATCATCGAGCTGCCCGGCTATACCGAAACGGAGAAGCTGAACATTGCGAAGAAATACCTTGTCCCGCGGCAATTGAAAGAGCACGGGCTGGGTAATAACCGGCTTAAAATCAAAAGTGATGCAATCGCCGCGATTATAAAGAGTTATACACGCGAGGCGGGCGTGCGCAATCTGGAGAGAAATATCGCGGCGGTATGCAGGGCAGTGGCAACTGATATCGCGAAGAACAAAAAGAAAAAGGCGACTATCAAGGCAGACAATTTAACGAAGATGCTTGGGCCCACGCAATACGAATCGGAGCTTGCTTTGCGCGCGGGGATACCGGGAGTGGCGACCGCGCTTGCGTTTACGCCCGTTGGTGGCGAGATACTATTCATAGAGTCGGCGTCGATGCCGGGCAAAGGCACATTACAGCTTACCGGCCAAATCGGCGACGTGATGAAAGAAAGCGCGCAGGCGGCGTTTTCAATCGTAAAGTCAAACGCCAGCAAACTCGGTATCGAAGCGAGCAGGTTCACTAAATTCGATTACCACATTCATGTCCCTGCCGGCGCGATTCCAAAAGATGGGCCAAGCGCAGGCGTAGCGATGTTCAGTTCGCTTGTCAGTTTGCTTTTGCATAAGCCGGTGAGGCCGGATGTGGCGATGACGGGCGAGATTACGCTGCGGGGCCTTGTGCTGCCGATAGGCGGATTGAAGGAGAAAATCCTGGCTGCCAAACAAGCCGGCATAAAGACCGTTATTTTGCCGGCTCGCAATAAGAAAGACCTGCCCGAAGTCCCAAAGGAAGCTAAAAGGGGCCTGAAATTCAAGTTCGTGAAAAACACCAGCGAAGTGCTTAAAATCGCCCTCGGCGGTGATTAGCCTTTGTTGAAGCTAACCCCTTTTTTTGTTCGTTGGTTTTACTGCTGTCTGCTGGGGTGCAGGCGGGTTTTCGCTGTCCGCACGTCTTGTTTCGATTATCGCTATGATAATAACGCCGATGACCGTGGCCATCCCTGTTATTATCAGAAGAACTATACCTAAATGACTGCTTATGCCCATATCACACCTTTTCTTTTATTATCGCGTTTACAATTTTAACAACATCAATCATTTTTGCAACATCGTGGACGCGGACAATTGATACGCCCTCGGAGGCACAAAGTGCGACAGCCGCGGTGGTACCGAAAGTTCTATCGGCGGGATTTTCTTTGCCGGTTAATTTACCGATAAACCATTTCCTGCTTGGGCCGACGAGAACGCGGTAGCCGGTCTTTACGAATTTATCGATATTGGCTAAAAGTTGCAGATTATGCTCGATGGTCTTGCCGAAGCCGATGCCGGGGTCGATGAAGATTCGCTGTTTAGGTATTCCTAATTTCTCGGCTCGTTTTGCCCTGTCGAGTAAAAATTTAAAGACCTCGCGGACTACCTCTTTATATTTCGGCTGGACCTGCATCGTCCGTGGCGTTCCCTGCATATGCATCAGAATCACGGGGACTTTTTGTTCGGCAGCCAATTGCGCCATTCGCTTATCCGCCAGGGCGGTGATGTCGTTTATGATATTTGCCCCGGCGTCTAACGCGACTTTTGCGACCTCATAATTTGTCGTATCGATACTTATACAGGCCTTTGTTTTTTTTGCGAGTTTTGCTATTACGGGTATTGCTCTGCGAACCTGTTCATTGGCGGTAACGGTCTGTGCGCCTGGTCTTGTGGATTCGGGGCCGACGTCGATTATAGCCGCTCCCTCGGCAGCCATTTTTATACCCTGTTCGATGGCCTTGTCGTGGTCGAAGAATTTTCCACCATCACTGAACGAATCGGGCGTAACATTAAGAACGCCCATGAGAAGGCAGCCGCCGGAAAAGTCCAGTTTGCCGGTGGGCCATTTGAGAATATTTTTGGTATTGCCCGCCATTTATTTTATTTGAAACCCTATTCCTTTTAACTTGTTTTTTAATTCGTTCTCTGTAGTTATTATTTTGGTGTTTTGAAATTCTCTGCGGACGGGATAATTTTTACGGAGGTCGTCGAAGAATTTCCCTCTTTTTTCCGGCTCGACCATAGCGATTTCGCGGGTATTGAAATCGTCGCGGTTAATTACATAAACCTGCCGGACTATTTCGTGAAGAATCTTTTGCGTATCTGGGCCGGTTTTATTAATTGTTATTTGTGGGACCGTAGGCGGTGGGAGAAAATCCTCGATTTTGTGCTTTGGTTTTAAGCTGAAGTGTTCGCAGGCGGCGTTGTAAATCATAATCATTCCCACGATTTTGCCGTCGAGAGAGTAGCCGGCGATGTGAGGTGTTGAGATATCGACGAGTCGAAGAAGTTCGCAATCGATATTCGGCTCATTTTCCCAGACGTCGAGAATTACGGCGGAGAGTTTTTTTGAGCGTATGGCATTCTTCAAAGCAGCAGTATCGTGAACGGCTCCTCGGCAGGTATTTATAAAGATACATCCCGGTTTCAAAGAGGCGAAAAATTTTTCATCCGCCAAATGGTATGTTTTATCCTGTCCTTCGCGAGTCAAAGGCGTATGTAGCGTGATAAAATCGCAACCTAAAAGTTCCTGCAGTGGTTTATATTTTGGGTCGCCGGTTTGGCGAAACAACGGTGGGTCATTGAGGTTGACATTCATACCGAGTGCCGCGCATGTTTTAGCGACTTTGCTGCCGACGTTGCCGACGCCGACGACACCGATGGATTTGCCTTCGAGGGTTATTTTGTGTTTTTGAGCGACACAGAGCAATGCCGCGACAATATAATCGGCGACCGAGTTTGCATTTGAGCCGGGTGCGGAGGCGAAGCCGATGACTCTATTTTTCAGGTAATTGATATCGACGTGCTCAAAACCAATTGTTGCGGTGGCGATGAATTTAACTTTGCTGTTTGCGAGCAATTTTTCATTTACCGGCGTAATGCTGCGAACGAGCAGAATATCGGCGTCGGCTATCGTCTCAGGCGTTATTTTTCTGCCGGATAGTGTTTGAACGCCGCCTATTGACGCGAAACACTCTTTAACGAACGGTATGTTTTCATCCGCGACTATTTTCATTGTTGTTTATTACCATCGTCCGGCGATTTGGGCGCCGCAGTCAGGGCAAGTTGAGTTCTTAATTTTGTTTGAGGCGACATTATAACCGATGCGCTCGATTAGCGTGTGGCCGCACTTGTAACAAAATGTATTTTCCTGTTTTGAGCCGGGGACGTTGCCGAGATAAACGTAGCGCAAGCCCGCTTGTTTACCGATTTCATAAGCCCTTTGCAATGACGCCGGCGGGGTGGGTACTGAATCGGTATATTTGTATTGGGGGTAGAATCGGCTGATGTGCCAGGGGAAGTCGGGGCCGGCTTTTGTAACAAGGAAATCGGCAAGCCGCTTTAACTCTTCTTCGGAATCATTTTCGTCGGGTAACAGTAGCGTGGTTGTCTCAAGCCAGATATTTGTATTTTTTGCGATATACTCGATTGTGTCGAGGACCGGTTGCAATTTCGCCTTGCACAATCGGCGGTAGTAATCCTCGCTGAATGCTTTGAGGTCAACGTTTATGGCGTCGAGCCAGTCGGCGGCGAAGTCAATCGCTTCTTTGGTCTGGTAGCCGTTGCTGACAAATACGTTTTTCAGGCCATTTTGCTTTGCCAGTTTACCGCAATCCGAGGCCAACTCCATAAAGATGGTTGGTTCCGTATAGGTATAGGCAATACTTTTGCAGCCGGATTGGATTGCGGCGTTGACGATTTGTTCCGGACTTATGGCCTCGCCCGCGAATTCGCCGGTCTCGACGACGGCCTGGCTTATCTGCCAGTTCTGGCAGAATTCGCAGCGGAAGTTGCAGCCCATCGTCGCGATTGAAAAACTTTTACTTCCCGGCTGGAAATGAAACAGGGGCTTTTTCTCTATCGGGTCGGGATTGGCAGAGACGACCTTGTCGTAATTTAGCGAATACAGAACGCCGGCGATATTCCTGCGGACGGCGCATATACCGGTCTTGCCGTCGGGTATCAGGCATCGATGGGCGCACAGAAAACACTGCGCCTTCTTGCCTTGTGCCTGCTCCCAGAGCACGGCTTGTTTTAAATGTTGTTCCACTGTCATCGGCTTCACCTGCAATAGAATCTTCCGGTTTCGCCGATTAAGTATATAGAATCAAACAGGCCAAATCAAATACCGTTGGTCATCGCAAGACCGGCTACGCTCTGCCGATGCGCCGCAGATAGGCCTTTGATTTTTTAAGCCCCATCCTGGACGCTTTCTTTTTGACAGCGTCGGTCTTACGTCCCATCTTTTTGGCGATTTTGGAAGTGGCGGTTACGGGAAACAACTTTTTGAGCAGGTTGAGGTCCCGTTTGCTCCACTGTCCTCTCGAAATTCTTTTTGCTTTCTTTTTCTTTGCCATTTGTGTCCCCCTTCAAAAAAGGTTTACGGCAAAACCCATCCCTTATAACAGTGACACCATTAAGGGACAATTTATACTGCTGATTTGACGGTGTCAAGTATTTTTGGCGATAATAGGAATATAAAATTACAGCACGGCGGCACAAGACGAAGAGTGGCTGGTACTTTACAGGAGGATGGTTTGAGGTATACTTGAGGCGGTTATGGCAAACGCAAATGAAAAAACGGTTGGTATAGTTAAAACGCAGATGATACGGGTTGTCGAGGAGAATAACCCGCTGGAGCTTGCGTGCGGCAAGACGCTTGGGCCGATTGACGTGGCATACGAGACATACGGCAGGCCGGACGCAACGGGGGATAATGTTGTCCTGATTTGCCATGCACTTAGCGGCAACGCCCACGTGGCGGGATTAAACAATCCGAACGACCGCAAACCCGGCTGGTGGGACACTATGGTCGGGCCTGGCAAGGGAATAGACACCAATAGATATTTTGTGATTTGCTCGAATTTTTTGGGCGGCTGTTCGGGGACGACGGGGCCTTCTTCGATTAACCCCAGGACCGGCAAACCATACGGTCTCGATTTCCCGATTATTACCATAGCCGATATGGTGAAGGTCCAGAAGCTGCTGATGGACAAACTCGGCGTAAAAAAATTATTGGCTGTGATTGGCGGCTCGATAGGCGGGATGCAGGTCTTGCAGTGGTCGATTCAGTATCCGGATTTTGTCCGGTCGGCATTGCCGATAGCGACGACCAGCCATTTGAGCGCTCAATCGATAGCGTTCGACGCGGTGGGGCGAAGTGCGATACTGGCGGACCGGGATTTTGCGGATGGGCAGTATCACGACAAGGGGCAGCCGGCAAGAGGGCTTGGCATCGCGAGGATGATAGGGCATATTACGTACCTGTCCGAAGAAAGTATGCGTGATAAATTCGGCAGAAAATTGCGTACCGCCGACGATTACAAATACGATTTCGCCTCAGAGTTCGCTGTTGAGACGTATCTTGATTATCAGGGGCAGAGTTTCGTCGAGCGGTTTGACGCCAACAGTTATCTTTATATTACCAAGGCGGGTGATTATTTTGATCTGGCTAAGGATTACGGCTCGCTTGAAAAGGCGTTCGCTGATGTCAAGAGTCGATTTCTGGTTGTAAGCTTGTCCAGCGACTGGCTTTTTACGCCTGCGCAGTCGAAGGCGATAGCTGAAGCGATTGCTTCCAACCGCAAGGATGTGAGCTACTGCGATATCGTGTCACCATACGGGCACGACGCGTTTTTGCTGGAGATTGACACGCTTGGACAATTTATCTGTTGTTTTCTGAAAGCGACGTATGACCCGCAGAACCGCGAACCCTGCTCCTGTATCGCCCAGCGGGGACGAGGACTGGATGTTTTTGACCAGCCGCAAAGAGCGCGAGTTGATTATGACCTGATAGAATCGCTTATCGAGCCGGGAAGCGCCGTGCTTGACGTTGGCTGCGGCAGCGGCGAGTTGCTCGCCAATCTTATACGCGACAAAAAAATAAAAGGCGAGGGTGTCGAGCTTGGCCAGGAATCTGTGCTGGATTGTGTCTGCCGAGGGTTACCGGTTATTCAGCAGGACGTCGAGCAGGGGCTCGATTATTATGCCGACAAGAGCTTCGATTACGTGATACTGTCGCAAACGGTGCAGACGCTGAAGAATCCGGAGAAGGCGCTTCTTGAAATGCTGCGGGTCGGCAAAAAGGTTATTGTGAGTTTTCCGAATTTTGCGCACTGGCGATGCAGATTGCAGATGGCGATTCTGGGCAAGGCGCCTGTGACCGGGCACTTGCCTTTCGAATGGCATAATTCGCCGAACGTGCATTTCTTTACGCTGAAGGATTTTGACAGGTTCTGCGCAAAGCTTGGCGTGCGGGTTGAAAAGAAGATAGGGTTGAGTGAAACGCGAGTCGGCCCCGTTAAGTTTGCGCCGAATTTTTTCGCCGAACAGGCGGTTTATGTAACGAGCAGGGATTAGTTTGCAAATACAGACCTGTATTTCGGAGAGATACAATGGCACAGATAGAGCGAGTGGGCGTGTCGCTTGAGAAAGAGCTGCTCGGCGCATTTGACAAGCTGATTGCCGGAAAAGGCTACCAGAGCCGGTCAGAGGCGATACGCGATTTGATAAGGCAGCAGTTAAGCAGCGACCAGCTAAGCAATGAAAAGGCCGAAGCGGTTGCCGCGGTTGTCCTGGTGTATGACCACCACGCCACCGCGATTATGGAGCGGCTGACCGAACTTCAACATTCGCATTTTATTAAGACCATTTCTTCTCTTCATATTCATCTGAACCACCATGACTGCCTCGAGGTGATAGTTTTGCGGGGCAAAGTCGGCGAGATAAATCGGATGGGCGATAAACTCGTAAGTATAAAAGGCGTCAAGCTCGGACGAATCAATCTTTTGGCAAACAAGGGGCTTTGAACCAACCCGGCAGGACATGCTTTAAGCTTGACAACAGCAGGCCAAATCGGTTTTAATGTGACTTTGCGGGGCGATTAGCTCAGTTGGTCAGAGCGCACGGATCACACCCGTGAGGTCACAGGTTCGAGCCCTGTATCGCCCATTACCCCCTCGCATTGTGTCGCAAGGTCTGGTTCTGTGTTGAATTTCGCGGGTTCACCAACCGTATGCGACGCTGTGCAACACGGTTCAGCATTTTGCTGCGCCGCATTTTGCGCCGCCTCTCCGTTGCCGATAGAAATCCCCGCAGCCCGCTCAAAATGTTCCTCTGTCACTTGAAGGTAGTGCTTCCTCGCCACTGCCTTTGAATTGCCAATCCACGCACAGACAACGTGCTCAGGCCAACGCTCCGCCAATTCCGTTTCACGGGTGCTGCGAAGGTTCTGAAAGAGTTTCGGCCAACACTTGAGTCCTGCTTTGGTAATAATGCGGTCAAGCTGGGTCCGCAGGTTGCAATTAGCTTGGCGATAGCGTGTGATAACATATTCAGTCCCCGGCTCCGCCCGCTCAAACACCTCCTGCAAATAAGGCAGTAGCTCAGGAAACAACGGGACGAGCCGTGAATCGTGGCCGACGTGGTGAGCTGTCTTTGGGCTTTGGACAATCATCCGCCCTTTATCCCAATCAATATCTCCCCACTTCAGCGCGAGGTGCTCAGAAGGGCATCGCAGCCCGCCATACCGGCTCAGGGCAAATAACAATCGCCATTGAGCATCCGGGCAGGCATCCAGAACCTTCTGTGCCTCTGCTTGTGTGATAAAGTAGTATCGCTGTGGATTCCCCTGTGTCGCTGATTTAAGGTCTTCAAAGGGATTGGCCGACACCAACTTCCGCCGCACCGCCACGCGGAAAAATTGCTTTGCAACACCGCACCGCCGCCGGATTGTATCATCGGCCATCTTCTGCTTGACAAGGTATAGCCGCCACTGGTCGGCTTCGCCGGGGGTAATTTCCCGCAAGGGCTTATCGTTGCCGAAAAAGTCGGTCAAGTTTAGCCGAACCCGCTTATAAGTGATACTTGTGCTCGACTTTACGTCGCTTCGCTCTTCGATATACGCATCCACAAACGCACGTAGTTTAACGCTATTACGCCGCCCTACTAGTCCTACGCCAGCCAGCTTGTCATACATAGAATCATCAAGGCCGGTCAGCCAGTTGGCCGTTTCGTCGTCAACAACACCAGTAACGCCGGTTGCAGCCAAGACCAGTTGCTCGATTTTAACTTTGACGGCTTCGGCTTGCCGCACTGTTGCTTTGCCCAGCCGGATTGCCCTTCGGCTTCCGTCACCAGCCACAAACTGAATCCGCTTTCGGCCATTAGGGTCACTAATTACGCTTGCCATTTAACACCTCGTCTTTCTGTTGTTCATATTTTGTGAATTTGCCTGCTGGCCCGCCAGTCGTAAACAAAATTGCAAGCCGTGTTATCAAGGCACCAAGAAACATATAACCCAGAACCATCTGCAAAATTGGAATAAAATGGCTGAACCACCATTTCCACCCAAATTGTGCGTTGACAACAGTTATGTCCCCGAAAGTGAACATCGTAGCAACCGAAAGACAAATCGACCGAAAATAAATCATCAAGCAGTAATAAAAACAAGACATCTGCTCAGGTTGTGGTGCTATGAAAAGTTCTTTTACGATTCCCGGTGTATCTTTGATACCAACGAGATAGTAATCCACCCATCCCCAGATGAAATAGATAACAGAAAAAATAAGCACCAACAGGATGCAACTGCCTATTATCCGTCCTGTTGATAGCCCATAGTCGCTCATTAACCAGAACAACCAAGCAGGCCATTTAAGCAAGGGATGGTTAGAATACCACTCTTCCCAATTTTTACGTCTTATGTTGTATTCGAGAAGTTGTTTTATCTCCGGGGCTATCCGCACACTGTCAAGCCCGACACCCGCAAAGTTCGTAAAACACCCACTTTTACACCAACGATTTACGCTGCATTTCCAAATCAGTGTTCCACCATCGACAAGCGCCATCATGAAAGTCGCACTCTGCAATTTGGCTCCCCTTAGGTCGGCATTTTGCAGATTGGCCCTCGAAAGTTTAGCGCCTTGCAGATTGGCCCCCCCCGCAAGTTCGGCATCTTGCAGATTGGCACACTGAAGGTCAGCGCCTTGCAGATTGGCTTCTCGAAGGTTGGCACCTTGCAGATTGGCCCACACAAGGTCGGCACCTTGCAGATTGGCTTTCCGAAGGTTGTCACCTTGCAGATTGGCGTTCCGAAGGTTGTCACCTTGCAGATTGGCCCACACAAGGTCGGCACCTTGCAGATTGGCGTTCCGAAGGTAGGCACCTTGCAGATTGGCCCACGAAAGGTTGGCACCTTGCAAATTGGCTTCTCGAAGGCAGGCACCTTGCAGCCAAATTTCTTCGTTCGCACGCTCTTTGCGATATTTATTCCAGTCCGTAACATCTTTCTTCGCCGAGCAGCTTAGAAGCAATTTGTATTGTTCTTCGTTCAGCTTGGGCTTCGTCTCTGCCTGTTCTTTCTGGGGTTCCGACTTCCTTTTTTTCCCTTCGCTCATACCAAACTCCCATTACACACGACTTTTCTTGCTTCTGTTCTTTCCTGTAATCGTCAGCCCGAAGTATTTAAGCAAAATATCAGCGGTTTCGACTGTGCAGGTCTTACCCTTCATTATCCGACATAGCTGGGCCTCGCTAACGCCGCTTTCTTGGCATATTCGGTATCGCGTCTTGCCGCACATCTCAATATGCTTTCTGATTGTTTCGATAATCATATACATAAAACATAACTCAATACTTACTGTTTGTCAAGTATAAATAAATTATTTTTCCGAATTTGTGACCGTGTTTTGTTGTGCCTGTCGTTTGAGCCAGTCCCGCAATGAATCAACAGGGTAGAGTATAGCTTTACCCATCCTAACACACGGCACTATCCCTCTATCAGTCCATTCCCATAGGAGACGTTCACTGATACCCAGGGCCTTTGCCGCCTCACGGGGCCTTAGTGCCAAACAAGGCGTTTCCGGCTCATTTCTGGTTGCTGTATTCGTAGGATTTGCGCCTATCATTGATATTTTCTCCAACAACAACGTGTGAGCATCTTTGGTAATCTTTGAGCATCTTGGGTTTTCAGCGTAAAAACGAAAGGTGAGCAAAGGTGCTCAAAGGTAATCAGCGTAATGGATTTGAGCATCTTCATAGCTGGTCTATCCTCCAGAACCAGTGCAATTTACCTTCGCTTGAAAGAGCATAGCTAACAACACCAAGCTCCTGTTTGGCTCGTCTCAATGTTCCTTTTTTTATTCCTTGTTCGTCAGCCCGCCTGAAAATATCTGCTGCTGTCACGGCACTGCCTTGAGGCAATTGTTCGACAAGCCACGTTTTTGCTTTGTTAAGTGCTTCCGGCTCGATAGTGCTTACCGTCGAAAGTGCTTCATCAGCGGTTAAGGTCACAGGTTCACTTTCAAAAACCACTTTCCCGTCAACAATCTCAAAAGCCAAACCTGTCGGCTCGATGAGAACATTATGCTTTGCGGGGGTAAGCAGTCGGCGTTTGCTGTCCGGGTCATTCGGGTCAGCGGTGACAAGCCAACACGTTCTCGCAGCGGCCAAAAAAGCCAGAGAACCCATAGCCCGATATACAGCTTTACCGTTTGCGTTTTTGTTCAAGTGTGTTACACCAACAACGGCCACGCTACATTGTTCGGCCAGCTCTACCAGTGGCCTCAAAACGCTCCGAACCTCCGCGTCTTTGTGTGAATCTATCCTGCCGCCCAAATAAGCAGACAGAGGGTCTATGACAACCAGCTTTGTATCCTTTCGGCTTCGGACGGCCTGTTGTAATGCCGATAGGTCTCTTTGTAAGTTGAAGTATTCGCAGTGTTCGCGGTCGTTCTCGTCTTTTATTTTCACGCCCTCCAGCGCGTCAATCTTAGTCACGTCTGCCTCAAGAGCATCAAGACGGGGACGGACGACGTGCGATAAATCGTCTTCGGCTGTCAATATCACAACCGAACCCTTCGACGCACAATTGTCCGGTATCCCGTCTCTATCCGGCCACGCTCCGCCGGTTGATACCCTCGACGCCATATACAACGTCAGAAAGCTTTTGCCCAACCCTGGGTCTCCAAGAATTAGTGTGAGCATTCCCAGCGGTATCCGGTTGAACCAAAGCCAGTCAATCGGCAATGGCTTAACGTCGGCAAGCGTTTTGATAATCGGCTTTGAATCACTTGGCTCAATCGCTCCGTCAAGCCCCTCAGCAATTTGCTGAATTTCAGAAACACACTCTCCAACCGGCTCATCCGAATCCAAAATTCGTTTCATTTCGTCGTGGGCCTCGACAAGCCGACGCCGCTGTGCTTTTTCTTTAACGATGTTTGCATAGTATTCGGCGTTAGCCGACGAAGGGACAGAATCGAGAATTTTTTGCAGATAATCGACGCCGCCGATTTCATTTATCTTCTTGTTTTCCTCTAATGTGTTTCGCAGTATAAAACCGTCAATTGGCTTATCGGTTTCCCGTAGGTCAAGAATAGCTTGGTAAATGGTTTTGTTTTCGGGAAAAGCGAAGCTGTCCGGCCCGACAATTGCCGATACCTTGTCAATGCAACCGGGGTCAATAATCATTGAACCGATAACAGCTACCTCAGCCGCTCTTGAAAATAGCCGTTCATCGGCCTGGGTATTCTGAATCCTGTCGCTCATAGCAGGCCCTCCGCATAAACTCTGTGTAACAAACCCTCAAGTAACTGCCAGCCCGATGGTTCTGCTTGCCCTGCTATCAGCCGCAACAGCAACACCCCCACAAACTCGGCGAGATATTCGCTTGACTTGCCTTGTCTTATAATGTATCCTGAGCTTGAACGATATTGAGAAACGGGCCTGTCAGTTCTGGGTGTGGGCTGATAGGCCCCGATTTTTTCCTTAGCCATTGCCCACCTCCTGCATTGCCTCAAAAGTCTTCCTGTCCGGTGCGCCCGCCTTGAGCCAAGCTGCTATTGTGCTTTCGGCCCAGCGGACAGAACCACCGATACGAATCGGGGCAGGTAGTTTTCCGCTGCTGTTTAGGCGAAAGATTTGTCGCTTTGATAGGGACAACATTTCACCTACTGTTTTCGCTGTCAGTAATTGACAAGTTTGGTTTGCTTGTTCAGTTTGTGCCGTTTGCATTTTTGGTCTCCAAATAGTGTTAATAAAAGCAATTCAATCATTTTGGAAACCAAAGTAAGACAAGTGTGAAGAATTGTCAGTCCTGACGTTTGTCCTGACTGTTGTAGTTTGATTTTTTCAGAAGATAGTGATATTCAGGCTTGATAATGTAGCCTGGCGCTTTATTGTCAAGAATCCCACGTTTGCGGAGGTGCGCAAGTGTAGATTTGAAATTGCTATTGTAAGGATAGCCTGCTCCTTCTGCAAGTTTCTCGCCAGTTAGCGTCTTTTTGCCCAATGCCTCGATTATAAATCGCTCAGCATCGTTCAATTCTGGTATTTCTTTGATAATCTTGGCTTTATCCCTATCTACTAATTTATTGCTTTGCTGTTTATAAGGCGATTGTTGGCTTCGTTCAAGTCTGCCTTCAATCTCTACTTCGTCTGCAAAGACAGATAAGCCTTTGAGTTCAGAGAAAAATTCTACCGCACTACAATCAGGTAAATCGCAATTAAACAAGTCTGTAATCGTTCTGGTTGCTGCGCTTATTTCCTCCTTGTCACCGGCGATTACCATCTTGTAGCCTCTATCGTGTTTAATGTGTTTCAAAATTTCAGTCGCTCCATTTTTTATCCTAATGAGAGAAATCAAAAGTTCCCTTTTCTTCTCATATAGCACTTTGGAAGTTAGTAATATGGCTTCTTCAACACTAAATAAGAATTGTTCAAAGGCACTACTGTAACTATCAAAAATATCCTCCCAAGTAGTCAATAGCCTATGATTAGCAGAAATATCGTCCGAAGTTAATGGTGCAGGCGTAGCCTTTTTGCCGTCCAATAGGATAGCCGAAAAAGGTAGCGTAGCAATTATCCTGTAAGAAAATTTGTAAATTATGCGTAATTTTTCGGCAAGTTGTAAAGGAGCTGTGTTCTCAAGCTTTGGTTTTTTATCTGGTTTGATTTTCCGTCTTCTTCTTTTGATATTCTTTTTTAATAAGCCCAAAGCTTCAAGTTTGTCCCTGTTGATTTGCCATTGTTTAAGTCGGTTAAGGTCAATTTCGATTCTGCCAACATCGGGACAGATATAAACTCCGACAGCTTTGCCGTCGGGATATTTTCTTATGTCCGGCTCAATGTAATGGCTCTCTCCGCACTGGTCACAAATTACACCTTTGGCGTGTGGAATTTCGGTAAGTATTCCCGCTGTCACTAACTCCTTGAGCTTGCCTTGTGGCCAGTCCTCTATTTCATCGGCTGACACAGTATCAGCACCGGGGGTTTGCAATCTTTTTGCCAGCTTTGCTAAAAATTCATCCACTTACAAAACCCCATTTTTCAAGATATTTTTTGGCTATCTGGTGAATCGGGTCGTCTTTCAAAGTGCAGCGGTCAGAACCTGATATTTCAAAAGTCAGCGTTTTGCCCTTCTTGCCGCCTGTGGCAGCAAATTTAATATGTATCTTAGCTCGCGTAATCAGCGCATTCTCCAGCGGGATATTTTGTTTGTTTAATGCTGTTTCAATTAAAGTATAGACGGGCTGGTCGTCTCTGGACGACGTTGCTTCAAGAGTTATTCGTCTGTTACCCCCTCCAGGCAAATCCAGACGCAGCATCGTAATTGTAACTTTCTCAATCCCATCTACCGGCTCAGTTACAAATTTCAGGGCCTTATCCTTAAACTTCGATAAATCAAAATGCTGTTTCTCCAGATTAGGCAATCCCTCAAGGCCCAAAATGGTTTTACAGAAAATCTCCTGAAGCTCCGCTATCTCCTCTTTTTTACCTTTGGCACTTACTTCCAAAACACCGCTGTCGGGCCGGTAAACAAAAATCACTTCAAAGGCAGGTTTCCTTAACCTGTGATAAAACTCGCCCTTATCGTCATAACCAATTTCGGTAGTGGCAAAATCTTCGGGATATACAAAATAGCAGTGTCTTTCCGGCTGCTGTCTCAGATAGTTGTCAACGTGACAACGTTTCCCGCGTCCCTGTTTTTGATAAAATTTGCTCACCCCTTCGGCCAGTTTACCTTTGTCCTGTTCTGTTACGGCAGGAGCTATTCCCGCTCCAACCTTATGGCTTCTCCACGAGCCAAGACCGTCCATATAAGCCAAATCACAGGCAATCCCAAATACTTCAGGGTGATTGAGAAATATCCAGAAAGCTCTTTCGTAGTGGTTTTTCATTCCTGCCAAATTTGCGGACACGTTCAATTTGTGAAAAACCGATTCAGCTTCTTCGATTAGAACCCTGACCCCCACTTCACAGGACATTTCATTGATTTGCCGAAAATCTGCCTCGACACTATTCCGCTCTTTGTCTGGCAGATTTTCCATCGCTGCATAGATAGTGTCTATCTCTGTTTCGCCAAGCGTGTCAAAATCAATCTCGCCAAGCAGGTTTTTGCGGTGAAAATACTCTTTTAGTATGCGGTTCGGTGTTTGTCGTAAAAATGCTTTGGGTGCGTAGTTTCGGCTCATTTTAAGTCCCCAAATCCCCATAAATACTGTTAAACTGCTCTAAGGCAGCTTCGAGGTTTTCGGCTATGTCCTGAGCAATCACTTTAGGAGCGGGCAGGTTTTCAGAATCCTCGATACTCTCGTCCTTGAGCCAGAATATATCCAAGCTGACCTTATCCCGCTGCATTAGCTCATCGTAGCTGAAAACCTTGAAACGCTCCGTCTCTTTTCTGTCGTTGCGGTTCTCAGGATTGTAGCACTTTATGAAATCCTGAAGGTCTTCAAGCCGAAGCGGGTTTTCCTTCAAGGTAAAGTGCATATTCGTTCGCAGGTCGTAAATCCAGAGCTTTTCCGTCCAGGGCTTTTCACTCGCGGGCTTTCGGTCAAAGAACAGGACATTCGCCTTAACGCCCTGAGCATAAAACACTCCTGTTGGCAACCGCAACAATGTATGAACGTCGCACTCATTCAACAGCTTTCGCCGAACCGTCTCACCAGCACCACCTTCAAAAAGCACGTTATCCGGCACAACAATTGCGCACTTGCCGTTTATCTTCAAAAGGGTCTTTACGTGCTGCAAGAAATTCAATTGCTTGTTCGATGTTGTCGCTGAAAAATCCTCACGCTCGTATGTAATCGCTTCTCTGCTTGCCTGCCCGTCGCCGTTTACGATTGTGATACTGCTCTTTTTACCGAACGGCGGATTTGTCATAACGATTTCAAACCGCTCGCCTGGGTCAGAGATTAAGCTGTCCCCTGTCTCAATGGGGCTTTCCTCGCCGCCGATACCGTGCAAATACAGATTCATCACACACAGGCGCACGACGCTTTCCACAATATCCTTGCCCTTGAAGGTCTTGAGCTTCAAAAATTCTTTCTGCTTTTTGTCCAGCGCATAGTTTTTGGGGTCAGCCAGATAATTATAAGCAGACAGGATAAAACCACCCGTCCCGCAGGCAGGGTCACAGATTCTTTCGCCGGGCTTTGGGCGTATTACCTCTACCATTGCCTTTATAAGTGACCTGGGCGTAAAGTATTGTCCCGCTCCGCTCTTTGTATCCTCTGCGTTTTTCTGCAACAATCCTTCGTAAATCTCACCCTTAACGTCTATGTCCAGCCCCGTCCACGTTTCAGTATCAATCATCTTTATAAGCCGCTCAAGCTTGGCAGGGTCTTGAATCTTGTTTTGTGATTTTCTGAAAATATCGCCTAACATCCCCTTTTCTTTTGCCAGTTTCTCAAGCAGGTGTCGGTAATGCTTCTCTAAATCATCGCCGGTCTTGTTAGCCAAACTCTGCCAGTCGTAATCAGCAGGGATAGTGTTCTGCTTTTTGAGAATCCTGGCCTGCTCATCGGCCATTTTCAAAAAAAGCAAATACGTCAACTGCTCTACATAGTCCCCGTAGCTGACACCATCGTCTCGCAGGACGTGGCAGTAGTTCCAAAGCTTTTGAACAATTTGTTGTGAATTTTCTGGCATAATTCAACTCTTTGACTACATTCCCTCACGAGGAGGTTGTAGAGGCGGTGGAGGTGCTAAAAAATCTGTTCCATTGAATTGGAACGTCGTCCAAGCATCACTTATTACCTTAACAATCTGCTTCTCAACAATCGAATTACACAAGTATGTGACACAAAATATAAGCACATAAATTATTAACAGTGATACTATCAGGAAACATTTCGGTTGCCAGGCACTTCCCCAAATCCCATATCCCAACAATATAGCCATAACAACACCCAAACCCGTGGCTATTTGTATATAATAATTTATTGCAACCACATCCATTCGTTTTCTTAACCAATCCTGAATAAATAGATGAGCTTTAAGCCGGGGTAAGTCTTTTGCCACACCAAAACAACTCAACGCTTCTAAATCTGCTTCTGTCATATTTTCTGCAAGCTGAATACGACATATTCTCGCTGCCTGGGTGTGTAGTCCATATTTCTTTGAGCTTATATAGAGCCATTGGCCCAACACAGATATAAGATAGCCCACAGGTAAAAATGATACTGCAAATGTTGCCAAAGCTCTCATATCAAGGTTTGCTACTTTACAAGGATAAATTGCATATAGACCAGCCAATAACACAAAATAAAAATGAGCCCCCGGTATTCCATATCGTTGAAACCAGTTCATTGTTTTCTCCTTTCCTACTACTTTTCCCGCTTCTTTATCTGCCGTTTGCCGCCGAACAGTTCTCTCATTTCCCTCTCCATTGCAACAATTCGTATATTGGCATCGTCAATCTGTTTATCAGTCCAGTTCTCTGGGCCAGCCCAAAAAACACCTTTTATATCGCATCTTTCGGCTAAATCTCTGTCAAACTCACTTATAGCAATCCCCGCTTTTGACCATAACCTTGATAATCGTTCTTTATCTTCACTTGCAATCTCCTGCTTCCTTTGTTTCCCCAAGATTATTCTTGTCTCTGTCACTGCCTCTGATAGTTTTGTTAAAGCTTCGCGAAATCGAGCGTCTTCTTCACGTCGGCTTCTCGTTATGTTATCCCAAGCTATTTCTAATGCTTTGGTGACTATCTCTAAACCCATATCCTAATCCCTCGCAAATTTAAGTTTTCTTTCTGAATTTGCCTTCTCTGCCTTTATCCGCTCTAACAGTTTTTCTGCTGGTTCGTCTGCTGCATCCTGGGTGACGAGCTTGCCTTCAAAGGCCCTTTTCAAAATGCTCTGGCGCAGCCGGTCGGCTTCTTTTAAGCTCTTTTCGATTGTCTGCTCCACCTCGTCTGTAATTGAAAATTGACGCTCAATTTCTTCTGCAATTTGATTTTGTTCTTCGAGACTTATAAGGGGGACAGGTATTGCTTTTAGCTCTTTAACTCCTTTAACATTTGGAATTGCTGAACCTGTTGAGTTCTCGAATATTTTATTTTGAAAATATAGACTTCTAAAGAACAACTTAAAAAACTTCATATCATAGGCTTTAGAATTAATCCTAATTCGGAGTAAGGCTTGATTGATAATACCTTCTTTATACTTTTCAGGCACTTGAGTTATTCTGCCAAGAGTTACACCAGAGCAGGAAACCAAAAAATCTCCCTGTTTAACAGCGAAAGTTTTTAATTCTTCGTATTTTTCAGGTGTAATATAATATCTCTCAAAACTACAATCATCATTAATTGGGCAATATTGCTCATATACTTTATAGCCTGAAGAAACAAATATTTCTTTTTTTAACGCACTGCCAAAAGGCCCTCTTTTAAAGGAATCTTTTCCGTAAGCTAATATTGTTTCCCAAACAGCCCATTCCCAGCCATCAGGCAGGTCGGGTAGGTTCGATGTATCCACTGGCGGCAGTGGTTTTGCTTTACCTTTTGTCGTTTTTTCCCGTTCCTTTGCGATTCGTTCTAAGAGTTTGCTGGCAGGTTCGAGTTTGTCTTTGTTCTTTTCCCGCCAATCGGCTGTCAGTTTGCCTTCAAAGGCATATTTCAAGACCGCCTGCCGATAGCGTTTTAACTCCGCCTTGACCTTCTTTAACGCCTCAACTCCGGCATCGAGCCGGGTAAATAGCTCCTCAATTTTCGCCACAATCCGACGCTGCTCATTGAACGGTGACGTGGTAAGTTGTATCTCTTTTAATCTGTTCGTATTGACATTAGAGATGTTTGTTGTTGTCGAAGCACAAGCTCTTATGCTTGCCTGTATGTCAGAGGAAGCAATTTGGAAGTAGAAAAATTTTGGATTCACCAAAGGCGAAATACGTATGGCAGCAATGAAAGCTCCTAATGTCGCAGGTTGAGGCAGCATCTGCATTTGGCACACTTTACCAACGAGTTCCAAGCTGTTCGCCGTTGATATTAGAATATCGTGCTTCTGAAGCAATTGCTGGTCTCGCCTGACAAATTCTTTCGGCACAAACCAAAGGTCAGACCATTCAACTTCTCGCTGCACGTTCGTAGTCCGAAGACAAGCGATATACCCCTTTTGGTAAGTTTTAGTTTTCGCGTCTTTGGGGAAAGAGATACCCCTGATAATATCCGATACATCGCCAAGTTGCGCCGAAGCCCACCCCTTTGGCAAACTACCTGCTTCAGATTGTGAAGTCCTGCTATTCATTTTTGAGAATATCACCTGTCCGCGTCGTCGTGATTTTCCCAGTAGTCGAATAATTCATTCATTTCGTTCATAGCAAAAGTGTCGTCATCTACTGTTCCTTGTTGTTTCCCAAGTTCTTTCGCAAGCGTGAAAAAACCGTGACCTGCCAACAAATTGCCAGTTTTTGGGCTTGTAGTGACTACTATAACAGATAAAAGCGGACGACCATTCTGAAACTCATACGCACTGACCCTACCGAGCATATCGTGAAATTCTTTTTCGTCGGCCCCAAAATGACATTTATAAAGATAATTGACTCTATCCGCTAATTCTCCGTATTTTATGACTTGCCTGTCTTTCGCAATTTTAATAAGCTCTTTACGAATTTTACATTCCAAATCAGTCATCTTCATAGCCCCATTTCTTATTTTATCACGCTGCTAATGCCTCATTGAGTTCTTTGAGTATCGAGTTTAGTTTGTCGCCGAATAGCTGATATGCCTTGACCGCTCCGCCTTTTCCCTGAAACGGCGTCAAGTCAAAGTCGTCAAGTTCAATTTGCAAGCTTGTTATGATATGGTCTTTTATCATAACGAGCCAATCAATCTGCTCTTTTGTAAACGTCCTGCCGAGTTTCTGTTGGCCTGTCAGCCAGTTGTCAAACCTTCGCTGCTGGACATCTGCCCAGGGTTCGAGAATATCAGCATCGGTATCAGTGATTGTAAACCGCAACAACGAAATAATATCCGTGAGGATTCTTTTAGCACGTGCCTTTTTGACCTTTGATTTTTCAAGCTGCTCATACGCTTGCCAGAGCGTTTCTTGTGTCAATTTTAGCGGCGGTTTGGCTATAGTATCTGCAAGGTCTTCAATCTGTTTATAGGTGAAATGACGCTGGCCAAACCGCTTTGAATATAGAAGCTGTAAGGCGGTTATCTCATCTTTGTTTTCCTCGATGAATTTCTTGAATGTGTCGATTATGCCGCGTGACTTGTCTTTTGCCTGCTGGTCAAACCCGGCGAAATCGACTATGTCCTGACTCACGGTGTCGATAACCTGCTCTGTCTTTTGCTTTATCTCAATGAGCGTATTTCTAAAGCGGGCATTGTCGAAGGGCTTACAGGCAATGTCGGTTAGTTCCTTTGCGGCCTTTCCTAACTGCTCCTCTGTGGGCTTATCCGTGTTGAATGATTGCTTTGCTTTTTCCTGCTGCTTATCCGGGTCAATCGCATCGAGCAAGGTGTTGATTATCACTTTGAACGGCTTATCACCAGCGGTCTGTTTGATTTGCTCGCTGTCCTTTTCGTCTATTTCCCTGTCTAACCGGGCTAATCTGCCCGCCAGAGAACTTATGGTATCTTCATCACGGTTGCCTAAAGCAACACCCAGGACGAGCTTATCAAACGGGACACTTTTACAACGTTCAAGCGGTCTTGAGTCGGTCTTATCGCTTTCGCACACTCCAACGGCATCAACTATGACAAAGTGCGTCTTGCCTTTAGCGTCTGGGGTGACAGCGTTAAAGTCCGTAGGCAAAATTACCCTTGTGCCTCGACCTTTCATTTGCTCAAAATACGTCCTTGAGCGAATGTCCCGCATAAAAATTATACACTCAAGCGGCTTAATATCTGTGCCGGTCGCAATCATATCGACTGACACCGCTATTCTCGGATTATAGGCATTACGAAAACTGGCGATAAGGTCTTCGGGGTCTTCGCCGGTTGTCAGATAGGTGATTTTCTTTGCAAACTCGTTGCCTTTGGCAAATACGCCTCTGACGATATGCAGTATGTCTTCTGCGTGGGAGTCGTTTTTAGCGTAGATTAAGGTCTTGGGCACTTCTTTTCTGCCGGGGAATATCTCCGTGAAAAGCTTATCTCTGAATGTCCTCATTACCGTTCTAATCAAATCTGGCACAACCACGCTTCTGTCAACCTCACTACCGGGATATTGTAAGTCCTCGTCAAGCTGCTCCCAGCGGATTTCTCTGGTCAGCTTGTCGCGTTTATCAATGTAGTTGCCCGCTTCGACGGTGCTGCCGTTTTTGGTGATTCTGGTCTTGATACGATAGACCTCATAGCCCACATTGACGCCGTCCGCTACTGCCCGGTCGTGGCTGTATTCGGTGACAAGGTTCTGATTGAAAAAGCCGATGGTCTGCTTTGACGGGGTTGCTGTCAGACCGACCATAAATGCGTCGAAGTATTCGAGCACCTGCCGCCAAAGGTGGTATATGGAGCGGTGGCACTCATCGGTGATAATAAAATCAAAGGTCTCGATGGGGATTTCGGGATTATACGACACCTCTCTTGGCTGTGGTTGAGCAGCGGAAAGCTCAAACGTTGAATGTTCTTCAAGCTCAGGGTCAAGTTCTTCACCTCTGAGCATCGAATACATTCGCTGGATAGTGGTAATGACCACTTTGCAGACGGGGTCGAGCTTGTTGGAAGTGAGCCGCTGCACGTTGTAAAGCTCTATGAATTTGCGGCCATCGTCCGGGGTAACATACTGTTGAAATTCCTTTAGCGTCTGCCTGCCGAGGTGGTTTCTATCGACCAGAAACAGTATTCGCCTGGCTTTGGCAAACTTGACCAATCGGTAAGCGGTGGTCACAGCGGTAAACGTCTTTCCGCCGCCGGACGCCATTTGTATAAGCGCTCGTGGTCTGGCCTGAGCGAATGATTCCTCAAGCCCTTCAATGGCTTCAATCTGGCAGTCCCTCAGACCTTTGGTAATCAATGGGGGAAGCCGGGCCAGATTAGCTCTCAATGTGTTTTCTTGTGAGAGCCATTCCGCGAAGGTCTCCGGCTTAAAGAATGCGAAAAGCGGTCGTGAGCAAGGTTCAGGGTCTCTAAGGTCACGGAAAAGCGTCTCTTTGCCGGTGCTCTCAAAGGCAAAGGGGAGCTGGCGTCGATAGCTGGGCAGGTTGTCGGGCAAGCCAATGGTATATTTGTCCGATTGCCAGTCCACACCGCCCAGAGTTGTGCCTATCGGCTTGGCTTCGATAACCCCGGCGGCTTTGCGGCCAACAAACAGCATATAATCAGCAAAGCCGGTCTTGAGCGTAAACCCCCGGACAGCAACGCCCAGACCTGCGCTGAGATTGAGGTCGCGGTAGTCCTGAATCTCCCAGCCAGCCGCTTCCAACAGGTCGTCAATTATTTCCCTTGCTCGTTCTTCGGGTGTCATCTCTCCGGCCTTAAAATCTTTAGTGACCTGACGGCTATTATAAGGCCATTTTGGAGCAGGAGCAACGTTTTTCCCTGTTTAGCATCGGTTGGCAACAAAGACCGGCTTATTAAGGTGTGTAGCTTGAAAAACCGTAAAAGAAGCACGCTCAGTTTATGAAATAAGAGACACCGGCATCTTTGGGGGTGATACCCCCTTGTCAAAACTATTAAAAAAACACACGCGGTTGCCCGCCGGTCGGCAGGTTCTTACCCTGTAGAGATTTTATCCCCCCTTTTTGCTGTCTTCAAAGTAGCTTGTTCCAAGAGATTAGTTCATAAGCCGCCGTCTTTTGCTGCGTTACCATTGAAAGTGTGCATCTTTTTAAGGTTCTTTCCATCTTTCTAATAACATGGTAATATGGTTCCGGTAAACCTCGTCATTTAAATATTCATCAGCGGGATAAAACACATTCTCTGGTTTTATCCCTAATGATTTTAATGCTTTTTCCGGTTTATCTAATTGAGATGGTTCAGGGCGTACTGGCCCAACATATGTTCCTTCTATCTTATCCTTTTTATCAATAATCGTATCATGACTTGTTTTCAATAAGATTAGTTGTGCAATTTTCACCCCTGGATACAGAATTACTGGTGTATTTGACACGTTCGCAATTTCCAAGGTTAAACATCCTCTATATAGAGGATGAATCCAAGGTGCAGTCTCTATAGTGATGAAATTTCGTGCCAATGAAGACTTGGTGAGTATTTCACCTGAAACATCTGATGGTAGCTTGATAAATTCTAAAGTCGCACCTAAAACTGTATAGTGAGCTGGAAGAACAAGATATGAACCAAAGGGAATATATTGCTCATGATATAAGTATTGAGGAATTGTTATCCCAGGAATAAAACAAGGGGAACGATGACTTCGAGGGACAAAAAAATAGCTTCCCAATCGAAGGTCTACAGAATCACTGTCAATCTTGTCGGGGCGAGGAGTAATAACTAATGAGTGTACATCTTTAATTGGCTGTTCCAATAAATCTTTAATTTTATCTTGGGTGATAACGCCCGAATAACCGGAGTTTTTCAAATCTTCTTTTTTCATCTTGGTCTTACCAGCCAATCTTCAATAGCTTTCATACACCACATTTCAACTCGATGTTCTAACCATACTAAACTTGAAATCTTGTCTTTTTCAGTCACTTGAACTATATCAAAAAGCCCTTTCATTCCTGAAAGCAGAAAATAAACAGCACTATTTATAATTGCTATAGGATGTGGCATTTCCCCGTTCTTTCTACAAGCAGATGGAACCACTCCATGGCTTAGATACTCAGAAATACTTTCCCCGTAAGCATTAAATAAGTCGGTGGGACGTATTCTATCTTCAGTCTTTTTTTTGGCTAAGTTGTGGATTTCTTTCAATTTATCTTTTTGACACAAAAAACTCATCATTTTTTCCCATACTGGCTTCATAACAGCATCATCTTGATAGTCAATTGGTGGTAAATAATCACTTTGTTTGATAGCTGCTATTCTGTTAAGCTCTTCCCACTGCTTTAAAGAACTGATTTGAGATTTATCCCACTCGTCTTCTTTTAGAATATCAAGCTGTTCCCTCAATCTCAATGAGTCTGCTGGGTGGTCTATTCCAAACGTCAGAATTTGTTTTTCAGGTAAATTTTCAAGCAATTTAGGTTGTTCTATATAAGCAAAAGTATAAGCAGGCCCTATAAGCCTTACCGCTATGATGTCGGCGAATAATTCTCCCATCCATGTCTGCACAGTGTTTGCTGCCCAGCCACTATTTGATATATCACCTTTGAGTTGTGAGTCAATCGAGTCAAGCCATTCTGTTGAAAATACTCCAGTTTCTTCCGCAATAAAATGGCCAACCTCATGATATAATTGGCAATTCATAAAGAGGCTCTTCGATTGAGAGCATGGCAGGCCAAGAAATCCTAAACGAGGCTCTTTTTTATAATACTTATTAAGCGGTGGATTAGTGAGTACTTTTCTTAATTTTGTAAGGGGATGCTGATGATAATTCATCTCTGGTGTTAGTTCGATGACAATTTTAGCGTCCTTAACCACATTGAGCGAACCAATATGTTCGCTGATAAAAGATATTAAAGGATGAGGAACCTTAAGAGTATCAGCAGCGATAACTGGGTTAATAAAAGCATGAAGCATTTCCCAGCTTTGTATCAGTGATGACAATTGTTCGTTTACAATTTTGCACTCTATCTCGTCGCCACTTTTTGAAATCTCAAGTCTGTTCTCTATATACTTCAGACTTTCATCAGCAGTACGCTCGCAAAATGAAAGAAAATAATCAGACCACTGTGGATAAGAATTGCCTGCACGACTCGATGAAACAATATCCCTTAATGACGAGATGAGCTTATATGCCGTCGCACATTTATGTGAAATAGCGTCATTTAGAGCCAAGCAATTTTACTCCGGGAGGGACTCGTTCTTCTGTACATTCTGCATTAATGATACTCCTATGTGCCAATTCCATAAAAAAAAGAATTGCATCATAGACGTCTTTTGACCTTTTCTCTGAATCAGATGTAATACAAATATCATTGAGAGTTTTTACTATATCATCAATGCTCTTAGAAAATGAAGAAAGTGTCTTTCGAAGTGTAGATACTTCTTGATAATCTTGGAAGACGAGGTCAGGCAATGACTGTTTATCAACCGCTTTAGGTGACTTGATTGCATTGAGAGAATCAATTGTAAGTTTTATGACTTGTGTGTGCTCAGGAGTAGCGCCGGGATTTTTTTTAATTTTTAAGAGTTCATCTAACAAAGCGCTTGTAAAAAGCCCAAGAGTTACATACCCCATGCTATCTCTTATATTCCGTCTGCCCAACATTTTTAACCTCCTTGTCTATTGTAACATATCCATTAAACTAATACAAGAACTCATAGATGGATTCAGATGCGTGATTACTATGCTCTTTTGGGGCCAACATCTTCGGTCCAATTTAGACATTTAATTTACTAAAAATCTTTCAGTAACGCCCTTTTAATATCTTATCGAACGAAATCATCACCCAGCATTAGCCAAATATTTATGCTTTCAGAACACTCATCACTATTGTAATTTCTTGAAAAATACAAGCAATAGAAAAAAATAAATTCTTTTTCGGTTCTGATACCTTAATAGACACACTTGGTAAACTCTACGGTTTTATTTATGAAATTCTTGAATCCGCCATACTTTTGCTTCTCGGCCTCGGTGCGGCGATTTTGAAAAGGAAACGCAGTCAAGGCGGTCTATAGAATTTTGTAGAACCACTGCCAGATAGGGTTTGGGGCTGTAGAATCGACGAACTCGGCTCAAGGTGAACCATAGGGCCTCTTTCTCCCCCCACACCCCCGTATCTTATTGCAACAAACGCTCCCAATTCACATCCGACGGATAGCACCTTATCCGTTGTGTAATCGCATTTATCCTTCTGGCTTTTCTTGTCGGCCTGCCCCTCCAAGTCCACCGCTTGACTTGCTCCCGAAGCTTTTCTATCTGGTTTTCGGCCTTTAAGACATACCCTAACTGACCAAATCGACCCAAACGGCATTCATTCCGGCTTTCATAAGACAGGTCGTAACAATGCCGACAGCCAAAGTATTTACCGCCTGACGATAAGAACAGCGTCCCAACCCGTCTGCCACAGGGCACACCATTCCTAACCAGCGGGCAAATAAACCAATACCTTACACCCCCAAAATGACACGGCGTTGTTGTTAGAGCAATCTTGTAATCATAATCGGTCTTTTCGCCTGAATCGCGGGCAGTAATCGTGTAGTTAAGCTTTGCATAATACGGCTCGTCCAGCACGTTAACAAATATCCCTATGCTGCTTTTATGCCCCGATAGTGAGCGAGTCCAGGTCAGTGTATTGCTACTCATACCCTCCAACAAACCAAACTCTTTTAGCTTAAAAATGCTCAGCTTAGTGCCGTCTTCGACCGTATTCTTTTTGCTCCAGTAGTATCTGCCCATTTATTTTTTTTCTTTCTCTTTTCATTGCCGAAATCATTAAGGATTCTAAGCAAAATGTCAGCATATAAACTGCGAAACAAACCCATTTACTTAGCTACCCTGACCAGTGTTTACATCTACGTCCGCCACTATGGGGGCAGGCACGGCCTCCCCTGAGCGCATTCTTTGCTGTCGTTCTAACTGATTGATTGCCTTGTATAGTTGTCTCTCAATTGACCCTTCATACCGCAAAAGTCGGTCTAATTCATCTTTCGACGGTATGCTTCCCAATTGCTTTATGACCTGAAATCTGAGCTTATTTTTCTCCTTCTGCTTTTCAAAAGAGCGTATATGTTCCTTGTGATGTTTCATCCTGTCATCGCAAAGCTCTATATGGGCTTGCCATATTTGCTCATCGCTCCACCCCGCCTGAGTATTCAATAGCTCCCTCATTTTCTTTGGCTCAGGCGGGTTATCTTCATCTATTTCCGGCAAAACTTCAATCGCCTTTACAGTCAGCCAGTCCCAATTCCCCCAATTGTAAATCTCCTCTAACGGCTTGCCGTCTTTGAGCATTGCGGTTAGCTGCTCTTTGTCTTTCTCCCATATTTCAAGGTTTTCTTGCTCCTGCTTTATATCCTGGTCAATCTCATCGTCGGTCTTAGTGAACTTACGCCCGTCGTAATCTGTATTTTCGTAAAAGTCGGTTATTGCATCATCAAGCTTGTCACGTATGAGACCCGCTTCATATCTGTAAGCCCGGCGTAATCTCCAATAGGCAACGGCTATTTTCTCAACCAGCATTTCTTCCAAAACACCCACCGGCTTAAAGTGAGTGCTCAGGTCTTCAATAAGAGCGTTAAACTCCTCTGGGTTCTCCGCCCCGTCTCCGACAGGGACAAATATCTCTTTGGCAAGCAGGCCGTGCTTTAGGGCGTTGTATTTCACAATCTCCTTGCCTTCGGGGGTCTTCACCCCGCCAAGTTGTGAGTTTTGCCTGTTAGCTTCCAATTGCTTTTCAGATATGGTCATTGGGTATCTCCTTAAAATTGAGTTTTAACTAATGCTTTGATTGCCGCTCTGATATGTTCGGGTAGGTTCGGCCAGTGTTCGACGACCATTGCCAAGTCCGGGTCTTGTGGAGTTTGAGAGGCCTTCGGCGCATTAGGTGCGCCGGATTTTGCGCCACCACTTGCTGAAATCGAGGTTTTTGATTGCTCTAATGGGGGGTGTTCGAGTCCTGTATCGCCCATTTTAACATAATTTTTAACATCTCCTCATCAAGTCCCATAAATACACCAGTTTTTCCGCGACCGAGGGAGGTTCGATAACAGCGGCGATAGGTCTTGATAGATGTGCGTTTTCAGTATCAATAAAGGGCGCAGACCTCGGTGTAAAGTTGGGCGACGTAAACTTCAACGGTTTCAACGAGATGGCCAACCTGAATTTGCCGTTAGGAATTTTCGATTTGTGTTTTAGCTTGGAGAGGCGACTTGTCGATACTATATTTTACAGTAGAGGAAGATGTATATGAGCCAGTGACGGCACCTTCGGTAAGAGTCAGGTGTGCTGTAATTGGTTTTCCTACTGTAAGTATAAGACGCGCCCAAAAATGGTCGTTTATCGGCGCTCTTTGAAACCGAAATCAGAAGAAGATTGAAGATTAAAGTTTTAGGAGATTACGAAAATGCAATCCGAGGCAAAGAAACAATCATTTATAGGAACATGGTCAGGTAGTGTTGCTGTTGCTTGTCTTGCTCTGATGCTGGGTTTTGCTTCTACGGGTTACGGTGACGTAATACTGGGCAACTGGGAAAGGGCAGACAGCAATGACGGATGGGTAGGTGGTTCGGATGACCCCAATGTCATTCTTGTTCCCGATAGTAACGTGGGCGTCACATTGGGCCATGGGAGTCTCAAGGTAAAACCCACTGTCACCGGCTACTGGGTTCTTAAGTGGGCAACGTCGTCGCCACTGAATTTGACTGATGCGTCGCTTCAGTTTGACGTGACAATGGTCGCTTCGGAATGGCCCAGCCAGCCCTGGACAAAAGTCGCTGATAAGATTGCCATAAACAGCGACGACCCCTGTGGCTGGAAAGAATGGAATAATCTCGCTACGGCGATAAACAGGGACACCGGCGAACCAACATCTTTGGACTGGGGCGCATGGGCCGGCGACGCGAACAAGACATACACCCTGGATGTTTCAAGCTATAACGCAACTGGCGCGACTTGGATGCAGATTGCGGTTTCCATTCAGGATAATGACGTAGTCAATGGAGGAAATTTCTACTTCGACAATTTCCGGCTTTTAACCCCGGCTATGATAGTTTCCAAGTGCACGGTAACGGCCGGCAAAACGCAGGCATGGAATGATACCGATTACAGTAACATGACAGATGCCTTTACGGCATCTGGAACCGTTGTTCTGCCAACCGATGTTAACGATATCAACACGGTGGTGGTCACAATTACCTCGACGAACGATGATTATGTCGCTTACACTGAGACGTTAAGCGATTTTAGCGCGAAGGTAGTGAACAGCAAACACAAGTACACACACACGGCCAAGACCATCAAAGACGAGGCGGGCAAAATTACTTCCCTTACGCTGGATTTCCGTAAAGGAACCTTTGCAATAGCAGCAAAGAATATCGACCTGACGGGTCTTGCCTGCCCGTTTGAGGTGAAATTCGCTATGGGCAGCAATGAACTGAAGGGCAATGCCCGTGAGGCGGTGGTCAACGGCACCAAGACGATACCTACCCGTCTTATGCGGATGTATAAAGACACGCTCATAGTTCCGTCCGGCAAGACAAAGGTCAAGAGCAGCGCCAAGGCATCGTCTGATTCGCTGTCGGTTACGGGTGAAATCGCGGTGAAAGACATCAATACAACCCAGCCGAACCTGCACAATATACCAGTCGTCATTACCTGGAGCGACAAGAACGACGTCAACGTTCAGACCTTCACGATTCCGCCAAATAACTTCAAGATTCCCACGACGGGACGCTCATACAAGTGCAGCAACATTACGCCGACAGTCGCCCCCGTCGCGGAACCTAACGCTCGTGTGACGGCGAATATTGACCTCGACAAGTGCACGTTTGCGGTGTCGATAACGAAGGCGGACCTTACTACTGTGTCTGGCGATGTGAAATTCGGCTTGAGGTTCGCCGATTTCAACGAGGAAGATAACTACACACTGCCGTAAGCATTGATATTGATATTTGTTAGCCAATGACGGCGGCCCTGGGAATATCAGGTCCGCCGTCATCTTAAATTGGAGTTACATCGGACGCGGAACCTTGCGCAGAAAAACCTGAACGATTTTTGCGAGTATATCAAAAACAAAAAGCAGTACGTTTTTTGAGGGCAGTACAATGATATCGAAGAAAGAGGACAGGTCCGGAGACGTTAATATCGGCTTCTCGGTTGCCGTCGTATGCGTGCTCTTTTGTGCGGTCTCTTTGCTTTATGCCGCACCATTACCATTGCACGTGGAAGGCAATAAAATCAAAGATGCCGAGGGGCATATTGTTGTTCTTCGGGGCGTTTCTGCGGTGGATATAAGTATGTTAAAAGAGTGGTATGGCATACACGATTATATTGACCGCGTTACAAACCCGGACGACCCTAATGGTAATTCGCCGGGATGGTACACAAAAGTTATCAGGTACTCGGTTTGTCCAAACGATTCGTTTGTCACCGACAGTCCTATTGTATTTAATCCCTATAACCCTGATGACCCCAATAACGAAGCAGTATATGAGGCACTCAAGGAAGCCGTTGATTACGGTGCCGAGAAGGGTGTCTATTCGATTATCTTATGGGCTTATGCCAAACCGATTGCCGACAAGGTTGCCGAGACGAACGCGTTCTGGAATTATATGGCGCCGAAATTTGCAAACGACGGCAATGTCCTTTTTGAGCTTTTCTCTGAGCCGACCGACGATGCCGGCAACTGGGGAGTTGTGAAAGGCAAAATGCAGGCGTGGGTTAATATTGTGCGCACTTATACGGCGGATAATCTTTGCCTTGTGACCGGCCCATGCTGGGCTCAACAGATTGGGCCGGCTGTTCTCAATAGCAATCCGGTTGAAGGCGACAACATCGTTTATGCTTTACATTGTTATGGAAAGACATGGAGAACGGCTCCGTCCTGGATTACGGACCAAATAGATGCTGTGTCACCTGTCTATCCTGTTTTAGTAACCGCATGGGGATATGAGCCGAATTCTGACCCTAACGTATGGTCCGCTGGTTCCGCAGCCAATTTTGGCCAGCCATTCCTTGATTATCTTGAAGGACTTGGGATCGGCAATATTGCCGCGAGTGCAGCGTACAACTGGAGCTGTCGTATGTTTGACCCGAATTGGCAGCTTCTTTGCGGCGATTATATGGGCTGTTTTGTAAAGGACCGGCTTTATGAGAAAAGAAACGCCGAGCGGTTTTCATCTATGACGGTCACCAAATGCACGATTACGGCCGGCAAAACCCAGGGACAGGACTCCAATGATATCAGCAATATCAAGGACGCATTTACCTTGTCCGGAACATTCAGCAACATTCCGATAGATTTCAGCCAGGCAGCCAGCATAGATGTAAACATCACTTCATCGACTAATGGAAATCAAGTTTACTATGAGAGTATCAATTGCAACTCTTCGCGTGTGAAGGGGGGCAAGTTTGGATACACATATAAAATTCCCCAAAACCATCGTGGAGCAATCACGGCATTGACAATAGACCCGATTAGAAGGACATTTGCCATAACGGCGACAAATGTTGACCTGACGGGCCTTTCCTGCCCGGTGCATTTGGAGTTGGCGATGGGTTACTATACTCTGACGGGTGATGTCAACGAGACAATAGTTAACGGCAAAAGCGCTCTGATTCCTACCCGTCTTATGAGAATGTATGACGACACGCTCATTATAAGCAATGCAAGCGCCAAGCACGGCACCAGGCCGTTTTCTGATTCGTTTTCGGCCAAAGGATACCTTGCGGTACAAAGTATTGGCGTCAACCTGCACAATGAAGACGTCAACTTTATATGGGGCAATAAAGTATTCAGGGTTCCACAAGGCAAATTTACTGCCTCCAGTACTGGGCATTTATATAAATGCAGTAAAGTTGTCGCGGACACCAGCAACGGCAACGCGGGCCTTGTAACGGCGAGCATAGATATCGACAACGCCACATTTGCCGTGTCGGTAAGCGCAGCCGATTCGCTTGATGTCACATCGGATTATATAGCTTTCGGCGTAAACTTCGGCGATTTCAACGAAGTGGATGATGTTAATCGTGTTACGAAGCGTTCGTACTAAAGGCATCCGTCCGGGGGGTAATCCTTGACGGTTTTTGAAGAGATGGCCGCTTGATTTTTAGGGGTTATAGAATGCCGTTGAATATAGCGAGGAAGGCCTTTGCTGAATTTTTTGCCAAACATAACCACGCTGTGTTTTGTAAATTTATAGTAGTATGTATCATTCTTTGCGTGGTCACGCCCCTATATGCCATTCCCCCGCGGTTACACGTGGACGGCAATAAAGTCAAAGACCCCAATGGAAACATTGTTATTCTCAGAGGCGTTGCCCTGACTGACCTCGGCGCTCTCGAAGATTGGAACGGCGGCGCACTAAATGCGGTTGATCGTATTACGAATCCTAATGATACCCAGGGCAATTCTCCCGGCTGGTACACAAAGATAATCAGAATTGTGATTGCCCCGCCTGATTCGACAAATCCGCCGCGTAGTTGGCCGCATCCCTTCAACGCGGATAATAATGATTTGTATAACCTTCTCAGGACGTTTGTTGATTACTGCGCCGAGAAGGAAGTTTATGTGGCCATCGACTGGCACTATGTCGCGCATACATACGACCACGTTGCGTCAACGAGCGAGTTCTGGCGGTATATGGCGCCGAGATTTAAGGATGATACCCACGTCATTTATGAACTTTTCAATGAACCGAATAATCCCGGCGGCTCGGATGCTGCGATGTGGACCAGCGTTAAAAATGATATGCAGACGTGGATTGATATTGTTCGCGGTTACGCTCCTGACAATCTTATCTTTGTCGGCACGCCGAGTTATTGTCAGATTATTGGGCCGACAGCCACCGACCCGGTTAGCGACATCAACGTGGTTTATATATCTCATATCTATCCCCTTCATTGGCTTTCCAGCAGCAATCAATACTACAGGGACACTATTACTGCTGCTGCCGCAGCTCATCCGGTTATTATGGGTGAATGGGGATTCACGTCAGACATGAACTATGATGACCCGTATCATATAGTTATTGGCACTCAAACCAACTATGGCAAGCCGATAAAAAAATTTATTGAAGGAATAGGCATTGGCAATATTGCCTGGTGCGCCGGCGATCCGAGCTGGGGTTCGCCGATGTTTTATTCGGATGGAACGCTTCGAGTTGGTGAAGGCGAAATGGGCGGTTTTGCGAAGGACTGGCTTTTTGAGGCAAGCGGAGTTGAGCAGACCATAGATTTGACAATCACTAAGTGCAAAGTGACAGCTGGCAAAACGCAGGGGCAGGACGCCTTCGAGACCTCCGGTACAATGGTGTCATCGCCGCTGGGGCTGTCGATGGTAACCCAGATAGACATCAATATTGTTTCCCTGGCCGATGGAAGCTCTATTTATGGCACCCCCGGGGACGAGAATTCCATCCTCTTCACTGTGTCGTCGAAAAACAAGTTCAAGTACACGCATAAGCAGCCGGGCATTACTTCATTGACAATCGATTTCAACAAAAAGACCTTCGCGATAAAGGCACAAAACGTTGACCTGACGGGCCTTGCCTGTCCGCTGCAACTGAATATTACAATCGGCAATTACACGCTTTCCGGCGATGTCGATGAAACGATAGTCAACGGCTCGAGGCAGTTAATCCCAACCCGTCTTATGAGGACATATGACGACAGGGTTGTCGTAAACAAGGTCAAGGCCAAGCAAAGCGGCACACTGTCTGTTGCGGGAGATATTGCGGTGCGAGACGCAGATGTCAACCTGTGCAGTAAGGACGTCAACTTTATCTGGGGCGGAAAGATGTTCAGTGTTCCGCCTGGCAGCTTTAAGGTCTCCAAGCCAGGGCAACATCTGTTTAGATGCAGCAAAGTTGCTGGCGACGCCAACGGCAACACAGGACATGTTACGGCTCAGGTGGATACGGATAAGGCGACGTTTACGCTATCGGTAACTGGCGCCAATGCGATTGACACTACGCCGGCTTCCATACCGTTCGGCATCCGCTTTGCCGATTTCAATGAGACAGTATATGTTAATAGCGTTACCGGTCGCTCCTGGTAAGCGAATCGGGACAGCAATACAAAACAGATGACCTGAGTTTTTAGATTAAGAATTTTGCTGCTGCTGGTCTTTAGCCATTGTCAGCGGTATATCCAGCCAGAAGGTCGAACCTTTTTCGAGTTGGCTTTCGAAGCCGATTTGTCCCGCGAGCAAATCAGCAAGCTCCTTGCTTATAGCCAGACCCAGTCCCGTGCCGCTTGTCTGTCGTGTCAGGGGGCTGCCTAATTGGCCGAACTTCTGGAATATCTTGTCCCTGTCCTGCTCGGCTATTCCGCAGCCGGTGTCTGTTACAGAGAATCGAATTGTCTTGTCGTCGAGCATCACCGCGCTTAGCGTTATTGTACCGCCTTCGGGCGTGAACTTTACGGCATTGCTCGTATAGTTTTCGAGAATCTGCTGGATTTTGCCTGCGTCGGTCACAAAAGCAGGGATGCCCTGCTGCACTTCGAGTGCGATGGCAAGGTTCTTTTCCCGCGTTATTTCAGAAAACGAAGTGACAACGGCGTCGCAAATCTCCTCGGCGGTTGTCTGTTCGATATGCAGTTGAATTTTGTCCGCCTCGGCTCTCGCGAGATAAAGCAGGTCGTTAATCATATTGAGCAGCCGCTGGCCTCCGATGATGATGTTCTCGGCATAGCGTTTCCCCTTGTCTTCCTTGAGCAGCTCCGGCTTATCGCGAAGCACCTGGGCAAAGCCCATAATGGAATTGAGCGGGGTTCTGAACTCGTGCGAGATATTTGCCAGGAATTCGCCCTTGACTTTGTTTGCTTTGAAAAGCTCGATGTTTCGCTCCGAAAGCTCGATTATTTTATCATCGAGCTGCCTGTTGGCCTGACGTAGTTTTTCCTGAGCGGCCTGCAGACCGTCGAGCATATGGTTGAAGGCCTCGGCAAGCTTCTCGTATTCGTCGCGGGTAGTTATCGAACTTCTGATATCGAGATTGCCTTCGGCGACGTTGTTGGCTAATGCCCGCAACTGGCGAATAGGACTCAAAATGACCCGTTGCGTGATGATATAAAATGCCACGATTGCGCCTGTGCCGCTGATAAGGCCGGCGACAATAATCCATACGCGGTTCAGGAGAGTTGTCCGGCGTATCTCGGGGGCGGGTCCTTCAACTACGACAGCGCCTATCGCCTCGTTGCGGTTAAATGCGCCCGCGGAGCCCTGCGGATTGTGGCAGGTTATGCAGCCCTCGGTTGCCCGGAAGACGCGTACATAGCTGGAATAAAGCGTATTTTTCCTGCTCTCAAAGCGTATCTGGTCGGAGGAATCCTCGTCGTTGCGCAGGTCCTCTATCATAAGCCGCTGCTGGACCGTCAACCCCTCAATTTTTTTGTCATCTTTTTTGAAACGAACCCAGCGAATGTCGGTTTTGTTCGGGTCCATCACGTTGCCTCGGTCGTCCAGTGCCGCCAGTTTGGTGTCGGCCGGCGGACGTATCTGAAAATGATTACGAACCAGTGTCTCCGCTCTGGCTCTGCTGGCGTCAAGCCGATTCTGCTGGGTGAGCTGGCGCATCCAGGCGTATGGGATAAGCAGCGCGAGAACCAGTGTCAGCACCACCGCGGTGCCGAACGCGATTCTGCACTTTTCCGCCAATGACAGCGGCGAAAGGTGCAGAAACACCAGAATCCTGTGATAAATTTTCCCTATCTTTTTCAGCATAGGTCGAAAAATAGCGTATAGCGTATGGTAATAGTTCCCGTGCCCAATAAGAGGGCGCACACTGTGCGTCAAACGCTATTGTTTTTTCTCAAGCTCGTGCGAGTGTGTTTGCGTTCGCAGGTTGAGTTCATCAAGCTGTTTTTGTTCGACCTCGCTCGGCGCGTCGGTGAGCAGGCACTGGCCTCGCTGCGTTTTTGGGAAGGCGATGACGTCGCGGATGTTGTCGGTGCCTGTCAGCAGCATAATCATACGGTCGAGTCCCAGGGCGATTCCGCCGTGGGGAGGAGCCCCGTGCTCGAGCGCCTTGAGGAAGAAGCCGAATCGTAACTGCGCCTGTTCTCTGGTAATGTTCAGCAGGTCGAAGACCTTCGCCTGCATTTCGGGTCTGTGGATACGAACGCTGCCTCCGCCGATTTCCGAGCCGTTGACGACAATGTCGTATGCCTGGGCGATGATGTGTCCGGGGTCGGTTTCCAGCTTTGGCATATCCGCCGGAATTGGCGCGGTAAATGGGTGGTGCATCGAGTCGTAGCGTTTCTCCTGGTCGTTCCACTCGAACAGCGGGAAATCGACAATCCAGACAAATTCAAATCGGCTTTCGTCGTAGAGTTTGAGCTCCTTTGCGATTTTGCATCTAAGCGGCGCCAGCGCCTTATTAACGCCTTTTTCGTCGGCTGCCACCAGTAAAACCAAGTCGCCGTCCTTTGCGCCGAAACGATTTGCCATTTGTTCGAGCTGGTCCGGGCTGAAGAATTTCGAGAGATTGCTGACAAGCGTCATTTTGCCGTTTTCGTTTTTGGCCTTGAACCAGGCGAGTCCTTTCGCCCCGTAGTCGGCGGCGAAACTCGTCAGCGTTTTTTCGATGTCGTTGCGTGAATACTTGTTGCCGCCGTCGGGTGCGCAGAGTCCCTTGACTATGCCGCCCGATTGTATGGCCGAGGTGAAGACCTTGAAGGAGCTTTTGCCGGCGATATCAGATACGTCTTTGAGTTTCATATCGAATCGCAGATCGGGCCTGTCGATGCCGTAATCATCCAACGCTTCCTTATAAGTCATTCGTCGAATCGGCGTCTGGATATTGAGGCCGAGCACTTCGTTGAAGATTTTGGCGACCAGCACTTCGTGAACCTTGATGACGTCATCTGCTTCTACGAAGCTCATCTCCACATCGATTTGGGTGAATTCCGCCTGCCTGTCGGCTCGCGGGTCCTCGTCGCGGAAGCAACGGACAATCTGGAAGTATTTGTCTGTGCCGCTGACCATAAGAATCTGCTTGAAAAGTTGCGGCGACTGAGGCAATGCGTAAAACGTCCCCGGCACTAATCGGCTGGGGACGAGGAAGTCACGTGCGCCTTCGGGCGTGCTTTTACCCAGCATAGGTGTTTCGATTTCCCAGAAACCCAGCGAGTCGAGATAATCGCGGGCGATTTTTGTAACGCGATGGCGGACCTTGAGTTTTTCCTGCATCGCGGGCCTGCGCAGGTCGATATATCGATATTGCAGCCGGACCTCTTCGCCTGTTTTTTCGGCTGTGTCAATTTCGAAGGGCGGCGTCTTTGCGGTATTGAGGATTTCGAGTTTCTCTACGGCCACTTCAATTTGTCCGGTGGCAAGCTTGGGGTTTTCCAGTCCTTCACCCCTGGGCTCCACGACGCCTTCTACTGCCACAACCCATTCGCTGCGGACGGTCTGTGCGAGTTTGTGGGCATCGGGGAATTTTTCGGGGTTGAAGACCAGTTGCGTGATGCCTTCCCTGTCGCGCAGGTCAAAGAATATAAGTCCGCCGTGGTCGCGGGATGACCTTACCCAGCCGGCCAGAATGACCCTTTTATCCTTATCAACCAGACGAAGCTGGCCGCAATTGACTGTCCTTTTGAGCATTGAAAATCCGCCTAAAAGTCGTTTGTTGTTGCAAAACCTGTATTTACGGATAGTTGAGAATACTCTGTCGCCGTTAAATAGTCAATAACCGGCTTTAGCGAGATTTGTCATAAAGAAGCGTTTTAACGGGTCAGCCGGTTGGCCGGGGCGGGTATTATTTTGCGACGACGCCTTTTATGCTGCCTGAAACAAGGGCGGCGACGTTGGTGAGGATTCTGGGCAGCATCAGCCCGCGTGGACAGGCAATATATTTTGGCTGCCAGACGGGCGCGAATTTGTCCTTGTACTCGTGCAGTCCCTGGAAGTTGTAGAAGTGCTCGCCGTGACGGAACAAAAAGGCCCCCGCCTGCGACCATAACGGCGCAAACTGTCTGTCTTCCATGCCGGACATAGGCGCCGTACCGAAGTTGAACCACTTGTAACCCTCGGATTTGCCCCACAGCAGAAGCTCGGTAAACATATAATCCATAATTCCTTCGGGGCTGTCCGGCATATAACGCATAAGGTCCACCGATAATTCTTCTTTGTTCGCTCCCTGCCAGATATTGGCGAATGCGACGATTTTATTTTGCTGAGTAATTAACGCGGCAGGCATTTTCCTGATGTATTCCGGCTCAAACGAGCCGAGCGAAAATTTCTTTTCCCTTGTGTTTTTGCTCTCAAGCCAGGCGTCGGAAACACGTTTCATATCGACGAGAACCGCCTCGACCTGCGCCGGCCCGATGACCGAGAACGTCAGTCCGTGCCTTGCCATTTTGTTGTATGCGTGGCGGAGGTCTCTGCGGGTGTGACCTTCGAGCGAAAAATTGGGCAACTCGACTCTGCCTTCCTCGCCGAATTTAATGAACGTCAGACCAAGGTCGAGGTAAATATCGAGATGTTCGGTATCGACCTGGTAGAAGACGGGCCATGCGTCGTATTCGTCGCAGAGTTCACGGAATTCCCATGAAAGCTCTCTCGCGTCGTCTTCGGGGCCTACGGGGTCGCCCATACTCACCCAGCTTCTGCCATGGACGCCGAACATCAAAAACGCGTCTTTGTTATCGTCCAGAAGGAATCTTTTGTCGCCGAGAAGCGCAAGCCATGCGTAAGTCCGCGGACTGTTCCGGACAATATTTTCAACGATTTTAATTTCGGTATCAGGGGGCGGCAAAAAGACGGGTTTCGCCGGGACAAGCAACCGGGCGATACCGAACAGAAGGATAACAACAATGACACCCGTGCTGGCACGCAGGAATCTTGGTGCGTTGGCATCGAACGCGAACTTCCACCACAACTGGTCTGCCTGCCCAAGATGTCTGTATGTGAAAAACCCGAGCCAGATGGAGCTTGCTGCTACGACTACCACTAAAACCGCCCAGGGGAATGAAAATCTGTCCCGAAGCAGCGATGCCTTGCGATAAAACCGGCCCCTGCAGGGAATAAGGGCTGCGAGCATAATCGACAGGATTATCGCCTCTTCGTAATCAAAACCCTTGACCAGCGAGAATACGATGCCGGCGGCGAACAGTATTATCGTAAGGTGATACGCGGCATCCAGCCGGCGCTGCAGACCTCTTGCGAGAATAATCAGTCCCGCGCCGACGATACTGCCGAGGAAGTGCGAAATTTCCACCGCCGACAGAGGCAGTATGTCTCGTATTATTTCCATGCGACTGTTTTCTGCCGGCAGTGCGCCTGATACGAGCAGGATTGTGCCTGCGGCCATACTGCCGACGGCGAACACCTGGGGTATGAGCATAGCGGCCCATTTGCCGATTGTTTCGCCGAGCCGTTTCAATGTTTCCCTGCGCGAGGCGATCTCTTCTGCCCCGAGAATAATTGAGGCAAGGCCAAGCGGGAGCAGATAATAAATCACCCGGTATAAAAGCAGCGAGCCGATTAGGGAAGAGGCGGGAGCCGCCTCAGACAGCAACAACATCATTACTCCTTCGAATACTCCCAGGCCGCCGGGGACGCTGCTGACAAGGCCTGCGCATTGTGAGAGCAGGAAAATCTCCAGGAATTCAGGGTAGTCCATCTGGATGGAGTTTGCCAGCAGGACATACAAAACGCTGCTGGCAATCGCCCAGTCAATTGAGGCCAGCGCAATCTGACAAAGTGACAGCCCCGATGACGGTATCGCCAGTTCCCAGCCGCGAATAGTTACGGGTTTTTTTCGCGCCGTTGTCGCAATGAGGTATGTCGCAAGCAGGATAAGGAATATGACGCCTATCGGCCAGGTTGTCTTAAAGGGCAGGTGAGTGCCGTGCTCGATTGCCTGCGGGTGCAGCACGAAGGTGAAGCCGCCCAGCGCCAGAAAGCCCAGCCAGAAGGTTATTGAGCAGAATAAAATCAGGCGTGCCACCTGGCCCGCTGAAAGGCCCAGTCCTGAGTATATCCGGTAGCGTGCCGCGGAGCCGCCGAGGATTGTTGCGTTATGGCTGAACACGTATCCGATGAATGACGCGACCGCTATCTTGCGATAAGGCAGTCGATGCCCGATATAGGTAAGCGCGAGCGTGTCATAGCCGGTCAGAATAAAATAATCGAGGAACGTCAGCGCGATTGCCGCCAGCATGTATGCTATCGGTATCCGCGCCAGTTCTGCCGAGATGTCGCGGTAATGGTACTGCCTGAGTTTGTGGTGAATGATAACCGCGGCTATCACAAACAGGATAACGCTAATCCATGGAGTTATTTTATGCAGAATTTTTCTCATAGCCGATTTGTTTTCCTGATATTGCCAATGCTGAACAGTTTAGCAGAGCGTTTTGGCGACGGCAAGCGCCGGTTTTGCACTCCCCGGCTATTTGTGGTAAGGGTTTGCCTGGGTCGATTATAAGGGAATTCCTGATAGGCACCGCCGGCAATAATTTGCAAAAAATTTTCGTTTACCGTGCATTTTTCTGTTGCAATTGTCCGACGAACTGATATATTAGAGATTGTCAGGGGTTGCTTGACCTCAATATACAGGGGGGGTCAAGATTGTGATATAGTGAGATAGTATTCATGCAATTTTATCCGCCTTGTGCGGATTTGTAAGAGCCACGGGCTGAGGTTAAATCCTCCTCTTCCTCCCTCCTGACCTCAGCCCAGCTTTTTTTCTGCCAGGCGGGCACTCAGATATCATCCAGGTTCGTATTGAATAATTTAGAATTTTTAATTGTGTGCCATTGCCACAGAGGGCTATCCTATGCGAAAAACAGGTGATTGAAATCCCTTGCAAAGCGGCAGTGATTTTGATAGAATAAAAAAGAGCGCCCTTAATAAGGCCGATAATAAGAATGGATTCGGAACGGTTTATAGTTTTTGTCTTTGGGGTGTTATTTTATGAATAAACGAAGAGGGCTTGTCATCCGTAGCTTTAGCGAAGGAGGATTCACATTGGTTGAGCTTTTGGTGGTTATCGCGATAATCGCGCTATTGATGGCGATATTGCTGCCGGCCCTGAACCGAGCAAGAGAACAGGGCAAACGAGCGGTTTGCATGAGCCAGATAAAGCAGTTGGGAATCGCCTGGTATATGTATTGTGATGACAACAAGGAAAAGATTCCTGTCGGCGATGTATGGTACTCATGGACCATGCCTTGCCGCGTTGGTACGGGAGTGCCGGCCTGGCATGAGTGGCCCCATCCGTGGCCACATGCTCCGGTAACGCCGTGTACACCAGCAGCAGCAGGTATTATGCAAGCCAACCTCCCCAACCCTGTACAGGCGGACTGGCGGCACGCTATCTCGGAGGGGATGCTGTGGAAATGGGTCAATGACTACAAGGTTTACAAGTGTCCAGTCGGCGAGAAAGGCCAGGAAGTAACATACGCGATGTCTCATGCGATGAATACTTATCCTGGTTCGGCTGGTCCTGGTTCTGTTGCCCGGACAGTAATCCTAAGAACCGATATTAGGAGAACCGCCGAGAGGTTTGTCTTTTTGGACGCGGGGTTTGCCAAGCAGGGCGCATTTTTTCTGAATTATGATGGCGGTGGCGGTGCCCCCCCCGGTTCATTTGGCGACCACCGCCCAACACGGCACGGCCAGGGGACGACGTTTGTTTTCGCTGACCAACACGTCGAATACCATAAATGGCTTTTTGCGACCGCTACTGCAACAGTAGAAACCGGCAATTGGGGCGGGACTTCTCAGCCATGCGATTGTGACTGGCGCTGGCTGTGCAAAGGTACTTGGGGTGATGTTCCGCTTAATTGCACTACCCCCGGCAGCAAGAAATGTGACTATTGAGGATTTTTTCAGGTTGGCAAAAGCTGCATAAGCAACATCGGGTTCACGCAAAATAATGGTAATAACCCCCGGCTAAATGGCCGGGGGTTTTCTTTTTGCCTTTTAGTTTTTATTTGCATTTTTGGCAGGGCGGGCTCAAAATCCCTTCCTAATTTTCTTGACAATTCACGGACACAACCTTATTTGTCGTTGTCTTTCAAGCATTTTACCGATAGTTTCAATAAGAGATGTTCAAACCCCG
>JBEKAT010000003.1:0-42911 GCA_050015775.1 Sedimentisphaerales bacterium
ACCTCACCACAAACGGCAAACTTCTTTCAGAAGAACCGTCATTATGGCCGACCTTGTCATCGCCGGTAACGTTTACCTGGCCGAATACGCGAGAAGATTTAATCCTAATGTCGAAATCCTGCCAACCGGTCTTGATACAAAGGCCTACAATACTATCGCCAAAAAAGCCGGCGACGGGAAAATACGCCTCGTCTGGATAGGCAGTCGTCCCACCCTGCCTCACCTAAGGCAAATTGCTCCGGCACTCGAAGAAATCGGCTCACTTTTCGATAATGTTGTCCTCAGAATCATCTCAGACGAATTTTTTGACCTGCAAAATATCCCCGTGGAAAAACACCGGTGGTCTTTGGAAACCGAAGCAACAGAGCTTGTTAACAGCGATATAGGGCTTGCGCCGCTGGCCGATAACAATTTTGCAAGAGGTAAATGCGGCTTCAAAATCCTCCAGTATCAGGCCGCCGGTCTGCCTGTTGTCGCAAGCCCGGTTGGTGTCAATGCGGAGCTTGTCCGCAAAGGCCTCAACGGTTATCACGCCGCCACCGTGAAGGATTGGGTTGAGAAATTATCTGCCTTGATTAAAGATGCATCATTAAGAACCAGGATGGGCCAGTCAGCGATACAAACGATTCCGCCTTTTGATTTGGATGCCATTGGCCCGCGGCTCGTTGCTCTGATTACAAGGATAATTGCTGCCTCGAAATAATTCGCAGAGCTTAACAGCTACTTGCCGATAACGCATATTCCCATCTCGTTTGCCAGGGCAAGCGTCTGGGATTTGTCGATGATTATCGTTTTGTCGGCTTCGACCACAAGGCACTTGGCACCGTTGGCGGCCAGCACTCTTATCGTATCGGTCCCCACGCAGGGGACATCGAACCGCATATCCTTTTTTGCTTTGGCTGCCTTGAGAAGTGTCCAGCCGCCCGCCTTACACAAACGACCGGCTCGTTCAATCATATCCGCCGTGCCTTCAATACCCTCGACCGCTATAACTTCCCGTTCCTTGACGGCAATTGCCTGGCCTATGTCCATCTCCGCAATTTTTTTAACGATGGGCCAGCCGAATTCGATATCGCCGGCAAGAGACGCACCCGGCCCGCCTCCTGTCATAGGGCCATTTGTCGCCAGATGTTCTTTGCAGTATTTCGTCGAATCTTCCAGGATTATTCCTCCGCTTGCCAGCTCATCCGCCAGGGCTGACAGCAGCGTTTCATTTTGTTTGTTTTTTACCCTGAGCCGCCAGTACCATATTCTCACCGCCCGCCAGTCGGGCAGGTATCTCAGGATTCGCCACGGCGTAAAAATTCGCCCCTTCGCAACCCGCCCCGCCATTACAGTACTTGTTACGTTGTGTTTTTTTAATTTGCGAATCCAGTTGCCGGGTCGTGCCAGCGGCACCGTATAAAAAACATCAACTTCATCCGCCAGCGATGCTTCTGAGCTTCCATCAAGACCAACGCAAACAACTTTTGCGCCCGCCCGCCTCGCGCCGGCCGCTATCATAAAGGGGAGGCGGCCTTCGCCCGCAATCAGCCCGACAACATTGGCACTATCCATTTTACTCCCAGGCCAAGAAAAAATCCTACAACTCTTCAGAATGCTGCGAATCTTCCGGGCGGGACGATTCGCCTTGCACACCGGGCAAAAGCTGCTTCATCTGTGCCTGAAGTTCGCGGATGCTTTGTTTGATCTCGGGAAGATACTGAATCATACCGTAGGCACGCTTGCCCTTGCCGGCGTCTATCGCTGGGGCGCCCACTATTACTTTGCCGTCAGAGACGTTGTTGATTACGCCCGCCTGCGCCCCGATTGCGACCTGGTTTCCTATGGTGATGTGCCCGACGATGCCCGCCTGGCCCCCGACAATGCAGTGATGCCCCAGCGTCGTCGAACCGGCGATACCCACCTGCGCTACCAGCAGACAGTGCGGCCCGACCCTCGTCCCGTGCCCAATCGCAATCAAATCACCCAGCTTGCTGCCCTGTCCGATGATGGTGTCATTCAGCGTCCCGCGCTCAATCCCGCAGCAGGCGCCTATTTCAACGTCATCTTCTATTATAACGCTGCCGATTTGCGGTATCTTGTGGTGAACGCCGTTATGTGTGGCGAAACCGAAACCGTCTTCGCCGATTGCGGCATTGGAGTTGATAATCACGCGGTTACCTATTTTGCAGCCCTCGTAAACCACCACATTAGGGTACAAGAGGCAGTCATTGCCTATCTGAACGTTCTCTCCTATGAACGTGCAGGGATAGATTACGCAGCCGTCACCGATTTTTGCGCCGTCAGAAATTGTAACGAAATCGTGGATATTGCAGCCGGCGCCGACCTTGGCGCTGTCGGAAATAATCGCTCGCGGACTAATGCCAATCTTCTTGTGCTTGCGGTGCCCGTGCAGCAGCACCATAATCTGCATAAATGCATAATACGGGTCATCCGCAACCAGCAGAGGAGCTGAGGCCGCAATAGTATCCTTGCCCACAATCACCGCGCTTGCTTTGGTTGTCAGCAGCTGCTTTTCGTATTTCTCGTTGCTCAGGAAACTTATGTCGCCGTCGCCGGCCCTGCCCAAAGTTGCCGCTGAGCGGATTTGGACGTTCGGATTGCCGAGAACCCGCCCGCCAACATACTGAGCCAATTCGCCTAAGGTCTTGGTTATCATAAAACCACCTTTTCGGAAAATCTTTGCTTGTTCGCGGCCCGTTCTGCCTCAGGCCGGAGGTATTATAGCAGATACATCACAGCGGTCAACATTCGCTGCCAATTCGTGAAGTGGTCGATTATGCCAGCAACGCCGCCGCCTTTTGTTGCAGGTCCGTCGAGATTGCTCCGGCAAAATTCGCCTCGTCGCTCCGCAGGATTGTTACCGCAGGGCCAAGAGGACCGTAAATGGCTGGCTCCGTGGGGCCGAATACCACAACCGTTCGGATGCCCACTGCCGCGGCCAGATGCGTTATTCCGCTGTCGTTACCGATATAACCCCGCGAACAACCAAGAACGCCGAGCACCTCAGCCAAAGACAGGTTTGTCAGCAGTTTTCCGGCAGTCCTGATTTCGGCGATTGCCGGTTCGCTGAACCTTTCCGCCTCGGCAGGCCCAAACAGAAATACCACTTCTACCCCCTCTTTTGCGAGGATTCGCGCCACCGAAAGGAAATTATCCAGCCGCCAGCATTTATGCGCTCCGCCGCTGCCGGGATGAATAACAACGGGTTTCTTCGTTGGCATAATACCGTTCTCGGCCAATATCTCTTTACCCCTGTATATATCCGCCGACGTCGGCCTTACCTGTGGCATACTGACCGCCGAATTGTGCTCTTGAGATAACAATTGGCTTTGTTCAATAAATTGCTTCCTGTAAAAATCGCTGACGTGGATATTGTGTTCCGCCGCCGGTTTCATCGCCAGAGTCATAACCTCCGCACTGTGGCTGCAATTGACCGTGAAAATCAGGTTCTTCTCGAAATGGCTGTCTGGCTCACCTAAGAAGCTGGCTATCCAGGAATAACCTGCAAATGCCATAATCAGCGGGTCGCCATCGGCAAGCTCAAAATCTCCCTCGCCGGCGAACAGCCGATGCAAACTCATCGAATCCAGCGACTTGACCGCATCGACACAGCTTCTTCCCGGCAGCATCCCCAGGTATTCCGTATGGCCGATTATATCGACTCCGCCGGGGCAGACCGTTTCTTTCATCAGCTCCGCCAAAGGCAGCGTCAAAATACAATCGCCTATCGCCCCCGGCTGCAAAATCACCCCTCGCTGACCCTGCTGTGCCGCAATCGCCAGCTTTTCCAGCAGTTTGTCTATTATGTTATTTCTTGCGCACATATTTCGTTTGTGTAATATATCGTATCGAGGGGTTTGGCAACAAGAACGCAGGAGCTTTTATTGAGCGAGATGCGATTTTGAGGTATAATTGTGAGGTTTTGGACTGGAGCGAAAGATTGGGTAAAGATGGCGAAGTTTGAATTGAATAATGCGATGAAGCCGGCGGGGGACCAGCCGGCGGCGATAAGCCGGCTGACGGAAGGGTTGCGCACGGGTAAAAAGGTCCAGACGCTGATGGGCGTAACGGGGTCGGGCAAGACATTTACAATGGCGAATATCATCGCGGCGTATAATCGGCCCACATTAGTCATATCGCACAACAAGACCTTAGCGGCACAGCTTTACGAGGAGTTCAAGGATTTATTCCCCGGCAACGCGGTTGAGTATTTCGTGAGCTATTACGATTACTACCAGCCGGAGGCGTATATACCGCAAAGAGATATATACATCGAAAAAGACGCCTCGAAAAACGCGGATTTGGACCGATTGCGACTTTCGACTACGATGAGCTTATCGACCCGCGAGGATTGTATCATTGTGGCGTCGGTTTCCTGCATATTCGGCCTGGGTTCGCCAGAGGATTACAAGGCAAGCGTTGTGGGCGTGAGGGTGGGCGATACGATTGACAGAAATACCCTGCTGGGCCGATTGGCGGACATACAATACTCAAGGAATGACTTTGACTTTCAAAGGGGTAAATTCAGGGTCCGCGGGGACGTAGTCGAATTGCATCCTTCTTATGAGTCGTTCGCGATTCGATTCGAGTTCTTCGGCGACCAGATTGAAAAAATCAGCTACATAAACCCGGTCAGCGGAGATATTCTCGCACAGGAGGAGCAGGTCTTTATATACCCCGCGCAGCATTACATTACCGGCGGGGACAGGTTGCTTAGCGCGATAGAAGGGATAAAGGCGGAATTATCACAGCGACTGATGGAGCTTCGCAGTCAGGCTAAACTGTTGGAGGCGCAACGCCTCGAAGCCCGCACAAAATACGATATCGAAATGCTTCAGGAAGTGGGTTATTGCAGCGGGATAGAAAATTACAGCAGACACTTAGCGGGATTACCCGCGGGGGCGAAGCCATATACGCTGATAGATTATTTCCCGAAGGATTTCCTGTTATTTATAGATGAGTCGCACGTTACGATTCCGCAATTGCGCGGGATGTGGGCAGGAGACAGGAGCAGGAAGGACGTATTGGTTGAGCACGGGTTCAGGTTGCCGAGCGCACTTGATAACCGGCCTTTGCGGTTCGAGGAATTCGAGGAGAAGTGGAACCAGGTGGTTTTTGTTTCCGCGACGCCAGGGCCATTTGAGATGGCCAAGTGCAATAACGAGGTGGTTGAGCAGATAATCAGGCCAACGGGATTGATTGACCCGGAGATTTTTGTTTGGCCGGCAAAAGACCAGGTGGCGCATCTTATCGGCGAAATTGAGAAGCGAATCAAGGTCGGGGAAAGAGTCCTGGTAACGACGCTGACGAAAAAAATGGCGGAGGACCTGTCGGGGTTTATCGCGAAAAAGGGGATTAAGTGCCAGTATCTTCACAGCGAGATTGAGACGCTGGAGAGGGTTGAAATCCTGCGGAACCTCCGGCTGGGGCAGTTTGACGTGTTAGTGGGGATAAACCTGCTGCGTGAGGGACTGGATTTGCCTGAGGTGTCGATGGTGGCAATTTTGGACGCGGACAAGGAAGGATTTCTGCGGAGCGAGACATCGCTGATACAGACGATAGGCAGGACCGCCAGAAACGTCAACGCGACGGTTTATTTGTACGCGGACACCGTCACCGAATCGATGCAGAAAGCTATTGACGAAACGAGCCGGCGGCGTAAAATTCAGCTTGAATACAACCGGGAACACAATATCACACCAGAGACGATACGCAAGGAAATACGTTCGGGATTGAACCTGGAGCTTAAAGCCAGGCAGGCCGCACGCGAGGCAGTGCGGTTTGAGCCGGATGAATTCGAGAAGGTTGAGCTGGCCGGGCAAATCGAGAAGGAAATGCTGGAGGCGGCGGAGTCGCTTGATTTTGAACGGGCCGCCTTTTTGCGCGATAAACTGAAAGAGCTTAAAGAGCTGCCGCAGTTGGTGCTTTTGGATTCTAAAAAGAAAAAAAGCGTTCATTTAGCCACAAAAAAACTGAAGCGATTTAATAATCAAAACGAAAGGTGATATGGACAAGCTTGAACTTGAAAAAGTGCTGCCGCTTCTGAAACTGGCGATAGAAGAAGACATGGGACAGGGAGATATGACCAGCGACTTGTTCTTCGGGGACAATGTCATCGGCAAGGCGGACATTGTCTCCCGCGAAGAAATAGTCGTATGCGGGATACAGATAGCGAAAACGATACTGCGAATGTATGACAAGCGTTTGAAGCTTGAGGCGCACGTCAAGGACGGACAGCAGGCCTACGTCGGGTGTCACCTGGCGACAATCAGGGGGCCGCTCGGCTCGATATTGACCGCGGAACGGGTGGTCCTGAATTTTATGCAGCGGCTGTGCGGGATAGCGACGACGACGCGAAAATACGTTCGTGCAATACAGGGAACAAAAGCCAAAATTTACGATACACGAAAAACGCTGCCCGGCTGGCGGATACTTGAAAAATACGCCGTGCGGTGCGGCGGCGGGTACAATCACCGGCTGGGACTTTACGACGGGATATTGATTAAGGATAATCACATTGCGCAACTGGGCAGGAATTTTCAGTCCAAGCTGAGAAAGATTGTCAAAGAGGCGCGCAAGATAAAACACGCCAAATTTGTCGCCGTCGAGGTTGACCACGTTGACGACCAGCTCAACTATGTATTGGCGATACCAGGCATCGACATAGTGCTGCTGGACAATATGGGGCAGTGGCAGTTAAAGCACGCCGTGGAAATGAAACGCAAGATGTGCGGCAAGGGGAAGCCCCTGCTGGAGGCATCGGGCAATATCTCGCTTGCCAACGTCTCGGCGATTGCGCAATCCGGCGTGGACCGGATAGCTGTCGGGGCGATTACGCATTCGGCGACGGCTGTGGATATCGGGGTTGACAGGTGAGTAAAGCAACACCATCGCCAGACGCGCTTGACCCGGACAAGATAAAATCGCATCTCAGGACAAAACGCATCGGCCCAAAAGTCGTGGTTTACAGCAGCACCGCAAGCACAAACGACGTCGCCGCCCAATACGCCAAAAACAAAAATAACGACGGCCTTGTCGTGCTCGCGGAGGAACAGGTGCGGGGGCGGGGCAGGGGCGGCAACAAATGGGTCGCCGGCTATGGCGACAGCGTAATTTGCTCGATACTCCTGACCGATTGCGGCGTAAACGCAGAATTGCTGTCATTAACAATCGCGGTTGCGACCGCCGAAGCGATAGGTAAATGCGCGAAAGCCGAAGCGAAAATCAAATGGCCAAATGATATCATCCTCAACAACAAAAAAGTCGCCGGCATTCTCGTCGAATCAAAGAAGGCCAATAAGCTCACTGCTTATGTCATAGGCATTGGAATTAACTGTCATCAAAGCAAACTGGACTTCCCAGCTGAATTGCGGAAAATAGCGACAAGCATCGATATCGAAACCGGCGGCAGCATCGACAGAATATCGCTGATAAAACGACTGCTTACCTCGATTGATAACTGGCTTGACATCGCAGAACAAAACAAGGAAGAAATTATCGAACATTGGCAGCGATTAAGCACCCAGCTCGGACAAAGGGTATCGCTTGTTTACAACAAGAAAAAATTCGCCGGCAATTGCATCGGCATTGACCCGGAAAAGGGGCTTGCTTTGCAGTTAGACACCGGCGGAATCAGAATGTTTCAGGCAGCACAGACAACAATCGCAAAAGAATAAAAATGCAGACGCTCGAAAGTAAAATTCATTGCGAACCATTGCGGATACGCGATTGCGGATTGGAGGGCTTTCGCGAAACGCTGGAGTTGCAGCATCGATTAGTTGAGCAAAGACGGCAAAACGAAATCGGCGATACGGTTTTGATTGTCGAGCATGAGCCGGTAATCACGTTGGGGGCAAGGCAAAGCGCAAATAAACTGCTTATTGAGCTGGATAAATTAGCGGCTAAAGGCATTGATATCGTCGAAATACGCAGAGGCGGCGGCGCAACCGCTCATAACCCGGGGCAGATTGTGTTTTACCCGATTTTGAACCTTCAAGAATTGCGCCTTGATATAAACGGATATATCAGAACGCTTGAGCAGATTGGAATTGAGCTTTTAAAACAACTTGGCGTTGATAGCGAAAGACGAAAGGGGTTCCCTGGTCTATGGGTGGTTCGACACGGCTCACCACAGGTCAACGACAAAAAAATCGCATCAATCGGCGTGCGCGTTTCGAGACAGATTACGCACCACGGGATGGCAATAAATATACAAAACGATTTGGGCATCTTCGAAACAATCGTCCCCTGCGGCCTTGAGAATATCAAAATGACTTCCGTCTTTAACGAGACAGGCAAAAAATGCTCGATGCGGGAAGTAAAAGATAAACTGAAAACGCTGCTTCTTGAGCATTTTGGGAAGACAGAAGACAGAAGACAGAAGACAGAAAAAGGGCAACGGCTGCCAGAGTGGCTGAGAAGGCCGATGCCGACGGCCGGGGAATACAGCAAGACAAGCGATATTGTGGGTTCACTCGGTCTTGAGACGATATGTATGAACGCCAATTGCCCCAATCGCGGCCAGTGCTGGGCGAGAGGAACAGCCACGGTCCTGATTCTGGGCAATATCTGCACGCGGGGCTGCAAATTCTGTTCGGTTGCCAAAGGCAAACCATTGCCGGCGGATATAACTGAGCCGGGAAGAATAGCGGAACTGGCGAAAAAACTTAACTTACATTACCTCGTAATCACGAGCGTCAACCGCGACGATTTGCCTGATGGCGGAGCGGGACATTTCCGCGATTGTATTCAGGAGGTTCGCAGAGAGTGTCCCGGCGTAAAATTCGAAATCCTTACGCCTGATTTTCGAGATTGCCAAAATGAGGCGATTGATATTCTCGCGGAAGTAACGCCATTCGTATTTGCCCACAACGTCGAAACCGTGCCTTCGCTGTATAAAAAAGCCCGTGCGGGCGGCAATTACAATCGCTCGCTGAACCTGCTGAAAATCGCAAAAGACAAATACGGCAACATCCCGACCAAATCATCGATTATGCTCGGCCTTGGTGAAACCGACGAAGAAGTTGAGCAGGTTCTGAAAGATTTACGGGCCGTCGGCTGCGACCGGCTGACAATCGGGCAATATCTCAAACCATCGAAGGATTCCCTTGAGGTTCTCGAATACGTCACACCTGAAAAATTTGACTGGTGGAAACAAAGGGCGATTGGCCTTGGTTTCAACTGGGTCATATCGGCCCCCTTCGCCCGAAGCTCTTATTTCGCGGAAATGGAAGTAGCAAAGTAAAAGCTGTCTAAACACCGGAAACAACGACGTCGCTGAAAACCATACTCGGCGTTCGCCAGTCGCTGTAAAGCCAAGGGTCGCTGGCGCACTCGGCGAGCTTGTGCCAGAATTTGAGGTGATTGTCAGCGATGTTCATTTCGGAAACGGGGTGGACTATTTTGCCGTCGTCGAAGAATTGCCCGAAAATTCCGACTGAGAAATCGCCCGTCGTCGGATTCGAATTTCCGCCGAGAAACTCTGTAATAAGAATTCCTTTGCCGAGGTCTTTGATTATCTCATCGACCGAGCGTGAGCCCGCCGGGACAATCATATTGCCGGTCGAGCCGGAAGTCGGCTCGCAGCCGAGTTTCCTGCTGTAATACCAGTCAATGTAGAAATCCTTCAGGACGCCCGCCTCGATAATGGTCCGTTTTTTCGCCGCGAAACCGTCGCCATCATACAGCCGGCTTCCCTGCCCTTCCGGGACGAGGGGGTCATCCACAAGAATGAACTTATCGCTCCCGATTTTCTGGTCTTTTTTGTCGGCCAGAAACGACTGCTTGCGATAAATGTTGCGACCGTCGAGCGCATCGAAAAGACCTTTCGTAATCCGGTGGACGTTTCGGTTCTCGATGATAATGGGTAATGTGGCCGTCGCGATTTTCTTTGCGCCAAGTTTTGCCAAGGCCTTGCGGGCGGCGTTAGCGCCAATGGTTTCGGGGTTCGCCAGTTTTTTGTGCATCCGGCAGTCCGCATAGTCATATGCTATCGGCCTGCGGTTGTCATCATCGCGGACACTGGCCGAAGCCCCGGCGCTGAAATTTGTGGACCTGGTGTCGCCTGAAAAACCGTTGCTTGTCAGTGTAACCGACTCGCCCAGTTCGTCGTTAAACCAGGCCTCGACAGTAACGACCTTGTCCCCGCCCGCCGACCAAGCGGCGCTTTCCGCTGTCTTCACTATTGTATGTTTCTGCTCCGCCGACAAATCATCGATAGACGCGTCCGCAATTTGAAGGTCGATATCGGCTCGACCCTTGTAATACTTCGGGTCGGGCAAAGTTCTGTATGGGTCTTCCGCAAGAAGTTTTGTAGTCGAAACGGCGTCCGAAATAAATTCCTTCAGCGCGTCTTTTCGTAAATCGCAGGTATTCTGCGACGAGTATCGACCGGCCACAAAAAGGTCTATTCCCATCTGCACCGTGGTTGCCTGCTTGATTATCTCGGGCTTCTTGTCCCTGTATTGTATTTCCACGAACCGGTTTTTGCCCAGCGACACTCTCAAATCCTTCGCGCCCGCCTTGCCCGCCGTATCCAAAACCCACTTGCACAGGTCATACATTTGTTTGTTCATACTATGCTCCCTGTTTTTTCGTGCCGCCGACTGTTAAAGACCGAACCAGAACCGTAGGCATTCCCGCGTCTACCGGTACGCCCTGGCCGTCTTTGCCGCAGGTGGACAAACCATTCCAGCTTAATTTCAGGTCGTCTGCGACCATCGTGATATCCCGCAGCAATTTCGGGCCGCTGCCCATAATGTTGACGTCCTTGATTGGCGCGCCGAGTTTGCCGTCTTCTATCAGCCGGCCCTGTGAAACATAAAACGCGAAGTCCCCCTGGCCTATATTCACCTGCCCGTTGCTTACGTCCTGAATATAAATGCCTTTTTTGACGCCTTCGATAATTTCCTGCGGCTTGCTGGCGCCGGGAAGGATATAGGTATTTCGCATTCTCGGTATCGGATAGTTTTCGTAACTTTCCCGCCGGCCGTTGCCGGTGGATGACAATCCGTAATGTTTGGCGGAAATCCTGTCGTGAAGGTAACTTTTCAATATGCCGTTTTCAACAAGCACCGTTTTCTGGCTCGGCGTGCCTTCGTCGTCAAAATTTATCGAGCCGCGCGCATTAGGCCATGTCCCGTCGTCAACAACCGTTACCATCGGCTCAGCGACTTTCTGCCCCATCATCGTGGAGTAAATCGACGTCTTCTTGCGGTTAAAATCCGCCTCGAAGCCGTGGCCGACTGCCTCGTGCAGCAAAACACCCGGAGAACCCGGGGCAAAAACAACGGGTATCTCGCCCGCGGGCACAGCCACTGCGTCAAGAAGCGTTACCGCGCCATCGACAACGCCCTCGGCCACTTCCTTCGCGATATCGTCTGTGAAATATGAAAAATCTCGCCTGCCTCCCCGCGCAAACCAGAATTGCTCTTTGCGACCATCTTTCTCAACCGTAACCATACTGGATAGCGCGCTGCCCGGAAGCAAGTCCTCCGCCTTGGCTCCGTCGCTTGTAACAATCATTATCCGCTTCCTCGCGTCATTGAAACGGGCGATTGTCTTGATAACGTAATTTGAGCGTGCGAAGCATTTGCCGGCGGTGTTTTCAACGAGCGAAAGCCGCGGCGATAATGGCGAGGGCTTTGTGCCCATAAGCGGATAGTAATCGCTTGTTTTTACAGCTGTGAATTTGCCAACCACAGGAGTCGCTGAACCATCTGCAATCGTCGCTGCCATTGCCGCCGCGGCCATCATCGACTTTTCGTTCAGCTCCTGCGTAAACCCGAATCCCACCTGGTCGCCCTTGACCGTGCGGATACCCACGCCGAGATTTACCGATGTAGATGCCCGGTCAACCTTTTTGTCCTCCAGGCCGAGCGAGTTTGATATGGTATGCTCAAAGTAAAGGTCCGCAAAATCCCCGCCCTTCGAAAGCGCCTTGCCCAGCACTTTTTTGCACAAAGCGTCGGTAATGCCGAATTCCTTCTCAAAGTATCCTGCCTTTTCGGTCCCCGCAAAGGTCAGCCACCCGTCGAACAGGACTGGCGCTGCGATTATCGCGCCCCCGGCCAGCGAAGTGGTTTTCAAAAAAGTGCGTCTGTCTATTCTATCCATAATCATTCCCCGGCTGTTTCCCAATAATCTCCTTTATACTTATCACCAGTTTATTCTGTTCGTTTGTCTAAAGCAACCCGATTCCCGGAGTCCAAAAGCGAAATAGCGAAACTGGACAGGCGGGAGATAATCTGATAGATTTTCATAGCCAATGCCCGCTGCCTCACAATCAATTATAAATATGGGGAATTGAAATGACCGGAGAAAACGAAAAAGAAATCAGGCATGATTTTATAAGGGATATGGTTGTCGAAGACATCGCCCCGGGCGGCCGGTTCGAAGGCAAAACCGTCTGCACGCGTTTTCCTCCCGAACCGAACGCCTATCTTCACATCGGCCACGCGAAGGCCGTCTGGATTGACTACGGCATAGCCGAGGAATTCGGCGGACTGTTCAATCTTCGCTTTGACGACACCAACCCCGCAAAGGAAGAGCAGGAATTCGTCGATGCAATCATCGAGGACGTCCGCTGGCTTGGCGCAAAATGGGATGGTCGATTATTTTTCGCCAGCGATTACTTCGGCCAGATGTATGAATGGGCCGTCGAGCTGATTAAAAAAGGCAAGGCATACGTCTGCGACCTCACCGGCGACCAGGTCAGCGCGCACCGCGGCACACTCACCGCCCCGGGCAAAAACAGCCCCTATCGCGACAGACCCGTTGAGGAAAACCTCGATTTATTTACACGGATGAAAAAAGGCGAATTTCCCGACGGCGTAAAGACCCTTCGCGCCAAAATCGATATGGCGCACCCCAACCTTAATATGCGAGACCCGATTATGTATCGCATCCTGCACACCGAACACCATCGCCAGGGTAACTCGTGGTGCATTTACCCGATGTATGACTGGGCGCACGGCTTCGAGGATTCCATCGAGGGCATTACCCACAGCTTGTGCAGCTTGGAATACGAAAATCATCGCCCGCTGTATGACTGGTTCATCGACGCAGTAAATGAAGGCCGGACCGATGACGGCTCAGGCCCGTGGGGTAAAAAAATCAATCACCCGCGTCAAATCGAATTTGCCCGGCTCAATCTCACTTACACGGTTATGTCCAAACGCAAACTCATCGATCTTGTCCGAGGAGGCCACGTCCGTGATTTCGATGACCCGCGACTGCCCACACTCGCGGGCCTTCGCCGAAGAGGTTATACGCCCGAAGCGATTCGCAACTTCTGCGCCACCATCGGCGTCAACAAATTCTACAGCACCATTGATGTCGCACTGCTCGAACACTGCGTCCGCGAGGATTTGAACAAAACAAGTCCGCGCGTTATGGCGGTGCTAAATCCTTTGAAGGTGATTATCGATAACTATCCCGAAGGGCAGGTAGATCAATTAGACGCGATAAACAACCCCGAAGACCCGTCAGCCGGAACACGCAAAGTGCCTTTCTCAAAAGAGCTTTATATCGAGCGAGACGATTTTATGGAAACCCCGCCCCCGAAGTTCTATCGGCTAAGTCCCGGCAAAGAAGTTCGCCTACGCTACGCCTACTTCATCAAATGCACAAACGCCGTAAAAGATAATGCCGGCAACATCGTCGAACTGCATTGCACCTATGACCCCGCCACAAAAGGCGGCGACGCACCCGACGGCAGGAAAGTCAAATCAACAATCCACTGGGTCTCCGCAAAAGACGCCATACAAGCCGAAGTCCGATTGTATGAGAATCTTTTCACCAAAGAAAATCCCGATGATGTCCCCGAAGGCAAGGACCTCACTGTCAACTTGAATCCCAAATCGCTCGATTGTTTAAGAAATTGCTTTGTCGAACCCGCCTTGAAGGACGCAAAGCCGCTCGCCCGCTATCAGTTTGAACGATTGGGCTATTTCTGCGTTGACCCCGACACCGCAAACGGCACACTTACCTTCAACCGCACTGTCTCTCTCCGCGACGAATGGACGAAAATACAGAAAAAACAGGAGCGCTAAAAATGGCTATTTTGAAACGTGTTATTTGTCTGACATTGATTTTTGGGGTTACATCATACTGTTACAGTCAATCAGCGGACACAAATACTGTCAAACTACCCGATGGATGGTCCAGCGGCGATGTTAAGGCCAACGGGATAACACTGCACTATTATCGAACAGGCAACGGCTCACAGCCCCCTATGGTGCTCTCGCACGGCTATACCGATAACGGCCTTTGCTGGACGGATTTGGCGCACACTATGGAAAAAAAGTACGATGTCATAATGTATGATTTGCGAGGCCACGGCTTATCCGATGCGCCGGCTACAGGTTACAGCATAGAGAACAACGTCTCAGACATTGTCGGCCTGATAAAAGCCCTGAAACTGGAACATCCTGTAATTATTGGACACTCCCTCGGAGGAAGTATCGCTGCGATCGTGGCTGCCCAATACCCGGATATCCCGAAAAAAGTCGTTCTTATAGACCCGCCCGGATTAGTCAAGCCGATGTTTGAAACCAGTGAAGATGTGAACCGGGCCAGAATCCGATTCAAAAAGGATATCGATTATATTAAAGGCCTTAGCCGCGAAGAGCTTATAAAAGAAGCAGGCAAAAGACACCCTGCCATTTCGCAAGCAGCCCGCGGCAGATGGGCCGACTCAAAAATGCAAATGAAACCCCAGATTATAGATAGCGTCCTGACGATTCCGCCTCTCAAGCCCTATCTGCCTAAAATAACTGTCCCAACACTGATTCTAAAAGCCGACGCCAATGATACAATACGGAAAATGGAAATCGATGCGGTAAGCGCACAGCCCAATATCAAAGTATATCATGTAAAAGGTGCAGGCCACCTCGTTCACCTCGAACGCCCTGAAGAATCACTGGCTGTCCTCAATGACTTCCTCGGCGATTCCAAACAGCAGCAAAATCGGGAAGAAAAAAATAAGAACAGATAAATCAGGTGCTATATATGAGATACATAACTATCTTTGCGATGGCGATTGTTTTTGCAGGAGGATGCCAACGGAAATACGTGGCTGTGGAAGCCGAAAAGGCGGGGTTGTCGGAAGCCGAATCAAGGGAAGTGCTGAAGGCGGAACGCCTCGGGGAGGAATTGTATTTGCAGGATGTAATCGCCGATAAGGCAACGGACGCGATGCTGCGGGTAGTTGGCCCGATAAAGCCGGGCGAACTGAACGGCTGGATTGTAGTCAAGGACGGAGGCGGGAACCTGACGCGATTCATCAGGCAAACAGGGGAAGATGTAAATGTCGTTTATGACGTACGGATTGACGTTAAGGGCAACACCGAGGTTATGAAGGACAACCTGCGGCCTTTGTCGGCGACTGAAACGGCAATGTTCTTCGCCAGGCGAAACGCCCTGCGTGCCGCGCCGAAGGATTGCTCCAAAAACTATAATACCGCGGTAATGGAAGACATCGATTCCAGCGGATGGCTGGTGTATATTTTGGCGGCAACGGGGGAGGATGTAATCGTGGTCGGAGGGCACAGCCGGGTAAATGTGTCGGCGGACGGGAAAACCGTTTTGGCCGTAACTCCGCTTTATCAATCCTGTCTTACGCTGCAAAAGCCGGCTGCCGACAAGACCAGGGAATTACAGGCCCTTTCCGTGAGTTATCCTCTGGGAAACGTCCCATCGGAGATTCACGTATATCTGAACCGTCTTCACGGATACCCTGTGTATGTGTCCACGGCAAAAAGTGTCTGGCTGGTGAAGAATGGGAAAATATCGTTAATCAAGTCCGCCGAAAAAGCAAAAGCAGGGCAATAAAAATAAATCGGTAACCCCTGTTACTTTTGAGGCACGGGTTATTTAACTAAAATCATTTTGATTGAGACCACCAGCATCGCGACGCCGAAAATTCTCGAAAGAGTCACCCCCGAAAGAGCCGTCGCGAATTTGGCCCCGAAGAACCCGCCGATGAAAAATCCGATGCACATCAGGCCCGCGACCTTGATGTCCACAAAACCCGCCTTGTAATACGCCCACGCCGCCAAGAGGCCGATTGGCGGCACCATCATCGCCAGCGTTGTCCCCTGTGCCGTTTGCTGAGAAAAGCCCAGCAGGAAGACCAGCGCCGGGATAATAAAAATACCGCCCCCGATACCTAAAAGCCCGCTCATAACCCCCGCAACCAATCCGAACACCAAGTAAAGTGCTATCGCCATTTTATTCGTCCTTATTAAATTTAGTTTGCGTACTTACTTGATAAGCAGCACAACAAGGTCGATTATGAAAAGCAGGACTATCGTCACCTCAAGCACAAACATCGCCGAGTTAAACCTGTTCTGAAGCAAAATCTGGTAGAGACCGTCGAGTGTCCTGGTTTTTTCCCCGATGATGCGCTGCCAGTCGCCGAGGTGAAACCTGTCCGCGAGATTCCTGTGCGTCTTCGCAAGGTGCCAGTCGCCGAAAAACTTTGTTATGTTTGACAATTCATCGCTTATCCTCGCTAGGTCAATACGAAGCTCTCGCAGATTCTCCAGCATTTTGCGCGTGGAACGAACCGTTTGCCTGTTCATATCGTTGTAGGCAACCTGAAGCGCCTCGTCCAGGACCCTGTCGTATGCGGCAAGCTCCACCAACTGGACGTTCGCAAGCTCCATTATATGCAGAACGTCGTCGAGCGCGTCCTGCTGGCCGACGACAATCGCAGAATCCCAGTCAACCACAACAAGGTCGTCCCCGTAATAACTCAGGTACAATCCCGTCGATTCGCAGACCTCCTGCTCTGATAGCGATTCGGCGTTTTCCTCCTGCATAAGCAGTGCCGCCACTCGCCTTCTGTTGGCCGTCAGCCAGTCCTCCGCACGAACCCTTTGTCCTTCCACCCCCGGCAGTCCTGCCACGCAGAACACCGTATATGCCTCCGCCTGCATCAGCGCCGGCACCGGCCGAACACAGTAAGGCACAAGGTCTTTTCGAACTCTTTCAGCAAATTCCGCGACCTCTTCCTCAAGACCTCGTTCAGCGAATTTCAAATCGTGATAACCGACAAGGTCCTCCAGCCGCTCAACCTCGAACGGCACGCGAACCTGAACGGTCATTGCGCCGACGCCGAAAATCTTTACGCTTTTCCTGATTTCAAGCGATTCCCCGCTGCGCAGCACGCGCTTTTCCGGAGCAAAATCGGCTATTCGAGGCCGATAGAAAAACATCTGCCGGGGAATTCGCTTGCTGGGCCCCACAAGATAGTCCCTCGTCGGCTGCGTTAAAATCTTCTCCACCGGCTCATTTTTTATATCGTACGCGATGTCATAAGCATAGATATAAACAACCTCGCCGCGGTATGGCAGTCCGCCATCAACTTTTTTCCTGGCTTGCGTCTCCATTACGTGCGCCTCATATAAAGAAGGGGCCAGGTGCGTTTTTCGCACCCAGTGCCCGGCAATTTCAGTCAAACAACTCTTTGAATCTGGCGGCTATGTCCGCACTTTCACAAAGCGTTTGTCCCACAAGGACTGCGCTGACGCCCGCTGCTTTTAATTTTTCCACGTCCTGCCGCGTTTTGATTCCGCTCTCGGCGACAAGCTCGACCTTGTTGTCCAGCAGGCCGGCAAGGCGCGAAGTTGTATTCAAATCCACCTTCATTGTCGCAAGGTCGCGGTTGTTTATCCCCAGGACGCTGTAGCCCTTTCTGGGAAAGCCGACCATGCTTCGCACTGCCAAAAGCGAGTCGGCGTCGTGCACCTCCAGAAGCACCGTCAGTGTCAATTCGGCGGCGGCAATCATCAGGTCGATAAGCTCGGCTGGCTTCAACGCCTCGGCAATAAGCAGTATCGCGTCGGCGCCGGCGACGCGGGATTCATAAACCTGCCAGATATCTATGATAAAATCCTTTCGAAGGATGGGCAAATCGACCGCGTGTTTCACATGGTCGATATATTCGAGCTTGCCCTGAAAATACTTTTCGTCGGTAAGAACACTGATGGCGTCTGCGCCGCAGCGTTCGTATGCCTTTGCGATTGTGACGGGGGCGAAATCCCTGCATATTACGCCCGCGGAGGGCGAGGCCTTTTTTATCTCGGCGATGATGTTGATTCCCCGACTGTTTGCCTTTGTGACCGCCTTATAGAAATTACGGCATTTGCCGAGAAGCACAAGCTGCTCTTTAAGCTCTTCGAGCGGCTGCTCTTTTTTCCTCTTTTCTACTTCTTTCCTTTTATCCGCGATGATTTGTTCCAATATGGTCACAAATGTCCCTTCGCACTTTTTATTCGCTAATTTTCAGTTGTCCCCGCGACCTTGACGTAAGCCATACGAAGCTCATTGAGCGCAGTCGTAATGGCATGCTGCTCGTCTTCGGTGAGATTGCCTTTGGTCTTTTCTTCGAGCGTTCCGAGCATATCGATATTGTACTTGGCCAACGCGAGGTCCGGCTCACGTTTCTCCTGCCCCTTGACCTGGATAAACCCCAGCGAAAAAAGTGTCTGGGTAAAAAGCATACTCACCAAAGCCGTCAGGTCGCCCTGCGGCAAAGGGCCCTGACGCTTATCCTGTCCGGCCTCTTTCTTTTCCGCCTCTTCTTTTTCAGCCAACACCTCTTTTTCCTTCTTGGCCTGCTGCTTCCAGTCCTCATCGATAATTATCTTCTTTTTGTCGTTCTTTTCTTCGGTCATAATCCTTGTCTCCCTGTTTTCAGTTACGGAATCTTTTCATTCGCTTGTCAATATCCCTTTTCTGTTCACGTTCGGCGATTGCCCGGCGTTTGTCATATTGCCGCTTGCCTCGCGCAAGCGCGACCTCCGTCTTCGCCAGGCCCTTTTGATTAAAATATATCCGCAACGGCACAAGCGTATAGCCGCGCTGCTCCAGCTTGGTGTAGATTTTGTGAATCTCGTGCTTGTGCAGAAGAAGTTTCCTTTTTCGTGTCGGGCTGTGGCCTGCCAGTCCCGTTACCTGGTACTGGGAGATTTTCGCGCCCACCAGCCAGCACTCCCCGTTTATGATTCTCGCGTATGAACCGGAAAGGTCCGCCTGTCCCGTGCGGAGTGACTTTACCTCGCTGCCCAAAAGTTCCATCCCCGCTTCGAACTTGTCTTCTATCTCGAAGTTGTGCCAGGCCTTCTTGTTGACCGCGACCGAATCCGCCGCCGCGTCTTTTTTCTGGGATTTTGCGGACATTTGACCAATAATAGCCGTGCCGACCCCTTTTTGCAAGGTCAACGGTTACCAGGGCCAAAATCTCCCCCCTGCCGCGTTCTGTCTTATTCCTTCCAAACCTGTCCGCTACCCGCTAAACGCTCGCTTTGCGATTCTCCTGGCAGAATTTGCCCATCAGCATCATCGCGTTGTTAGATGCTTCCGCTGAGCCGTCCATTTTCGCGAAGGCATCGACCAGCTCAACCAAATCAGGGTCCGCAGGCACACGCCCATAGTGATGAGCGACGTTTACTATCCCCGCGTCGAGGCCGTATTCCATCGCTTTCGCCACATAAGCCCGGCAAACACCGATTCTCCGCCCCGGCAAATCGCGAACTGAATTACTGATGCCTAACGAACAATGCACGCCCTTCATCGCAGGGTCGCTCTTTATTTTTTTGATTGCCTCGAATGCCCGGTAAGTATATCCCGGAACCCCCGGCTCCATAGGCATATCTATCGCCAGCGGGAAAACCGTCGAATCCAGCAAAATCTCCCCCGGCTTGAAACCATACTGCCCCACCGCCTTATCGTAAATCTTCTTCGCAAGCGAATACAATTCTTCCATCGAATGTGACCCGCCCGGCCCAGTCGGCTTGTCTTCCGTCATCAATAGGCCGATGAACGCATAATCGTAATCCCTTTTCAGCGGGAAGAATTTATCCATCGTGTAAATCTTAACGGAGTTTATCAGCGGCTGCTTCACCACCTCTTTTGTGTTATACCACTCTTTCAATCCGGCTATCAGCACATCGTTGTTGCCGCTGTCGATACAGATGGGGACACCGTTGCTCCACCTGCGAACCAGCTTGACGTATTCGCGCATCATATTGACCGCGACCTGCTGGTCATCCTCGCCGAACGCGTCAACGTTGACCGCGATATAATCCGCCCCGTCGTTTGCCTGTGACTCCACCAACGCCTTGATATAATTCAACGGCCCGCTCGGCTTCGTATAAGCATCCGGCCCAAGCTGTGCCAGTTGTTTCATTATCTGTCCCGTCTTGGGTATCGAGGCGTGAATCGATTCGCCAATCGAAATCAGAGCGTTTTTCATAGTGTGGTCCCTCCCAAACAGGTAATTCACAATCGACGCCGTATGCTCCAGCGTTTTTATTCTCGGCTTGTTGATTATGCGTTTGAGTTTCGCAATACCGTCCTTTTCGGAAGCCGCCGCGTCGTAAATCAATTCCCCGATGCAGACGTTTTCGAGGTTGTTCCCGCATTTACCATCAGCCGTAGCGTCCCCGCACGGCGCATTTGCAAGCCCCTTTTCGCAGCCGCCCATCGTGCAAAGTCCGAAATTCTCAGGCAAATAGCAATCACCGCAGCCCTCGCAGTCAAATATCAAATACTTGAACGCCCCCTCGCCCGCGTGGAACAATTTATAAATGGCGCCTTCGCCTTTTTCGGTTCCCAGAGCCGCCATAGTCCCCTTGAATGCGCGGAAGCCGCGGTAATCAGGATTTAAAATCGCCCTGTGCATAAAATTGAAAAATTTATGATGGAACGTTTTGCGCGGCTTCGACAAAGTTCTCTCCCGACCATTATCATCATAAAGATAAAACGCCTTCTTCGCGGGCCAGTACAAATTATCCTTGTATTGTCCCCAGCCGTCGCCGATTTCCGCGGCCTTTTTCAAAATGTCCGCGAACGTCTCAAAATTGCTGACGCCCCCGATATCCACCCCCGTAGCGCCAATCGCCTTATACATCGCTACCTGTTGCGCCGCCCTCTCAATGTGCTGCGACAAATTCTCCGAATACAGTTTCGCCAAAAACTCGTCGCTCACAAAACACCCGGTCAATTTAACGTCGTGCATCAACCTTGGCACCGCCGTCGTCGTGCTCAAAAGATAAACGTTGCCCAGGACGGGAACATTGATTTTGTTTTTCTCTAAGTATCTGAAAAGCTCCTGCGATTTTTCCCAGTCCCAGCCGACCTGCGTAATCAAAAATTTCGCCCCGCAGGCAATCTTCTTCTCCATCTTATAATACTGCTGCATTTGCGACGCCTCGGTGGATTTGAATGGCGACACCGCCGCGCCGGGGAAAAACTGTTGAACCTTGTCCAAATCCTGGGGCCTTGCCTTTATGTACCCCTCATTGTTCATATCCCTGATGACTTGCAACAATCCAATCGAATCAAGGTCGAAAACGCGCATCGCGGAAATCGGCTTATCACCCGTAAGAATCAGCACGCTCTCAACACCTGAATCTCTCAGCCCCACTAACGAGCTGACAAGCGAATTGGCGTTCTGGTCCTTGCACGAAATATGCGGCACACAATCCAAATCGCCCAGCAGCCCCTCCGCGTTCAACCTGTCAATCGCGTGACCCGGGTCGATATTCGCCACACCGCCCGGATTCTGAGGCAGCGTTATCCCCACAAAATCAAACCCCGCCGGTATCAAATCAGGCCCCGCCTTCTTGTATGCCGACAAAAATTTCCCTATCGGCCCAAAATCAAAATTAGGCCCCCCCGCAAGCTCCGCCACTACAACAAACCCGGCTTTTGCTTCCAGCCGTTCTCTTAGTTTTTTACGCTGCGCCATTTATCGTTCCTGTAAATGCCTCTAACATAATAGATACCGATTTAACTGGTGTTTTTACCACGAAGGCCCGTATCCACAAAGAAAAATCTTAACGCCTTTGTGTCTTAATGGCGAAAATTTTTCGCCCGGCCGCAACACATAACATACTGATATACAATGACTTCGGTTCAAATATATATGCCTGCCCTTCGACTCGTCCAGCGTAGCGATAGCGACCTGTCCTCCGAAGCCCTTCAGGGCGAAGGAGGGTCATTGCGAGGAGGCCGCTTTGGGGGGCCGACGTGGCAGTTATAAATTGTGAATCGGCGAGAGTCGCCGGGGACACAAGCGTGTAAAACGAAAACGGGGCACACCGCGCCCCGTTTTGGAATACTTCTCATCGAGCATTGCCCGATTTCCAGATGTTGCGACACAATCTCCTGAAAGCCGGCTTAATTCCTGATCTTCAGACAGTCAACTCTGAAGCAGCACTCGGTCCACTGGCAGGTTCCGTGTGTCGTGCCATAACAGGCGCTGTTGCCCTCGGCCCGTTGTATCGCCTGAATCAGTTCCGTCTTCTTCATATTCCCAGACGTAATACCGAGATTCTTGGCCTTGTCTTTTATCTCGCCCATTGTCATTGGTCTTTCAACTACTTTTACCGGAGTCATGTCATTCTCCTATTCAATGTGTGGTTGTTTGAATTTAATTTATACTTACGTGGTCCATTTCGGGGCCCGGTTTTTCGTAAGCACGTTCGCCTACATTCTTATTTCGGCTATTTTGCCCGCCCGCATTATCAACTTTACAACAAATAGCAAATTGGCTAAAAAACCGCCGAAACCTGTTCCTGAGAGAAGAATTTCTCGGACTTTCCGTCCGCCTCAGGATGACCTCCACATCCTGCCCCCGCCGTTGGCGGACATCTGGTAAATTTCAACGGCCATCTCGCCCGTTTGGTCCGGGAAAAACGCCCCTCCCAGCAAAACCCCTGCGTGCGCCATTCACAAACATTTGACCCTGAGGCAAATCTGTGATATGCTCACTTTGTTGAATATGATAGCCAGGGGAGCCAGGGCGAAATTGGGCTTGTGGCTGAGAAATCCCGAATTGTCGGGGTGACCCTATGAACCTGCTCAGGTTAAGACCTGCGAAGGGAGGCGGATTGATTTGGTTTTGAAACGCTCCTTTTGCGGGAGCGTTTTTTTGTTTACGGCCTCGATTTTCGAGGATTATGTATGGGCTTATTAAAGATAAACGGCAAAGAGAAAATGTTTCCTGACAACAAAATGCCCGCGACGATAGCGGACCTGTTGAGGCGTCTCGGCGTCGATTCCACAACCGTTGTCGCCGAGCTTGACGGCCAAATCATCGAACGCGCAAAATTCTCAACCACCAATCTGCGTGATGGCCAGAACATCGAACTCGTCAGATTTGTCCCCGGGGGCTAAATATGGATAAGCTTGTTATCGCGGGTAAGCAATTCACCTCGCGCCTGCTCATCGGCACGGGAAAATTCTCTTCCAGCAAGGCGATGGCACAAGCGATAGATGCCGCTGGCGCTGAAATCGTTACCGTGGCCCTTCGCAGGGTAGATATCACAAACAAAGACGACAATATGCTCTCCGCAATCGACCGCGAAAAATACCTGCTCCTGCCCAATACATCGGGCGCAAGAACCGCCGATGAGGCCATTCGTTTAGCGCGACTCGCGCGGGCTGCGACTGGTATCAACTGGGTCAAACTCGAAGTTACGCCCGACCCGTATTATCTCTTGCCTGACCCGATTGAAACATTAAAGGCCGCTGAGATTCTCGTCAAAGAGGGCTTCATCGTTTTGCCATATATCAACGCGGACCCGATATTGAGCAAAAAACTTCAGGATGTCGGCACAGCAACCGTGATGCCTTTGGCCAGTCCCATCGGCTCAAACCAGGGATTAAAAACACGGGCGGCGATTGAAATCATAATCGAGCAGGCCAATGTCCCCGTCGTTGTTGACGCCGGTCTCGGTTTGCCCTCACACGCCGCCGAGGCGATGGAAATGGGCGCAGACGCCGTGCTTGTAAATACCGCAATCGCGACAGCCGTAGAGCCGGCCAAAATGGCGCAAGCGTTTAAGCTTGCCGTCGAGGCGGGCAGAATAGCATATCTTTCCGGCGCCGCAGCCGAATCCAAAAAAGCAAATGCCTCAAGCCCGCTCACCGGCTTTTTAAGAAACGAGTAAGGTAATTATATGAGGTTTATTAAGTATCACGCACTTGGTAATGATTACATTGTTCTGGACTCAGACAAATCCTCAGTTAATTTGACTGAAAAACAAATACGCAGGATATGCCATCGTAACTACGGAGTCGGGGCCGATGGGATTCTCTGCGGGTCAGCGGGCGCAGAAGGAAGTCCTTTTACTCTGCGCATTTTCAATCCCGATGGCAGCGAGGCGGAAAAAAGCGGCAATGGCCTGAGGATTTTTGCGAGATATTTGTGGGAGCAGAGCGGCAAACGTCAAACGAGGTTTTCTATAATTACTAAAGGAGGTCCCGTAGAAGCCGAGGTGAACGAAGACGGAAATAATGTTGCAGTCGATATGGGACAGGTCAGCTTCCATAGCAGTAAAATCCCCGTCGCAGGCCCTCCACGTGAGGTAATTAACGAAAAGATGGAAATAGAAGGTCAGGCACTAATATATTCCGCCGCAACAATCGGTAACCCGCATTGTGTGATTCTGCGAGAGAATGTTTCCGCTGATTTGACACGGCGTCTTGGGCCTTTTATTGAACGTGATTCTCGTTTTCCCAATAGAACAAACGTGCAGTTTATGGAAGTGACGGACCGCCATAATATAAGAATAGAAATCTGGGAAAGAGGCGCCGGTTATACTTTGGCATCGGGCAGCAGTAGTTGTGCGGCTGCTGCGGTTGCTTATCGCCTCGGTCTATGCGATTCTAAAATAACAGTGCGTATGCCCGGGGGGGACATCGATATTGAAGTAGGCGCAGATTATTCCGTGCGAATGACGGGGCCGGTAACGAATGTGTTTGAAGGCACAATATCAGAAGAAATGTTCGGCTGATTTTTGTTGAGCCAATATGGCAGGTGCGAAAAAACATGCCGTTGCAGATATAAAGACCATTTTGGCCGACAGGGGCCTCGATGGCTCAGGCAAAGAAATCTGGGCCAAGCGTCTCGGCGAGATTACGGAAGACGAAGTAAAATGGGCATTATCTCGCCAGCCGGGATATTACGTCCTCGATAGATTATTGATACTCATCTCACCCGCTGCTGAAAATTACATCGAGCAGATGGCGCAAATCGCCCATCAGCTCACACTCCAGCGATTTGGCAGAACCGTCCGGCTATATGCGCCGATGTACTTATCAAACTTGTGCGTCAATGATTGTGTTTACTGCGGCTTCAATAAATCACATAAGTTTCCTCGAATCCGGCTCACAATCGAGCAGGCCCTCGCCGAAGCCGAAACAATCGCCAAAGAGGGCTTCAAAGATTTACTCCTGGTCAGCAGTGAAGATAAAAATTTTATCACCGTCAATTACCTGGCGGAATTAGCGTCGAAGTTACGACCCAAATTCAGCTCGCTGTCCGTTGAAATCTATCAGATGTCCGCTGATGAATACGCGAAACTTTTCGCCGCCGGTATCGAGGGCGTAACGCTGTATCAGGAAACCTACGACCGCGAAACATACCGCAAATATCATCCCGCAGGCCCAAAGGCCGACTACGATTATCGCCTGAGCGCAGCGGATAGTTTTGGCCAGGCAACTATGAGAGAAATAGGAATCGGCGCGTTGCTGGGCCTTGATGACTGGCGGCTCGAAACATTAGCCCTTGCCGAGCATGCCCATTACCTTATGAAACGCTACTGGAAATCGCGAGTGTCGTTTTCTTTCCCGCGATTGCGACCCGCAAAGGATGTTGACAGCGCACGGTTTAATCTTCTTTCCGATACAAATCTCGTCCAGATGATTCTCGCCCTTCGCCTGTGCTTCGCCGACGCGGGAATGACTATTTCAACACGCGAACCCGCTCACCTGCGCGACCAGCTTGTTAAATTGGGCATTACCCGTATGAGCGCGGGCAGCAAGACCAACCCCGGTGGCTACTCTACTCACGCTGATTCCGTCGGCCAGTTCGATATCGACGATTCCCGCACTCCTGCCCAAATCGCCGCTATGCTGAAATCCCAGGGCCTCGAACCTGTCTGGAAGGACTGGGACAGCGCTTTTACCGAAACTTAAAAGGTGGTTTGTTCTGCCTTGCGGAGTTCTCGCTGTTTCCACATCGCATACAAGGGCGGGTAAACTAACAATTCAAGTATGAAGCTCGTAATTATGCCGCCAATCATCGGCGCGGCTATGCGCTTCATCACGTCCGAACCTGTCCCCATCGACCACATAATCGGTATAAGGCCCATAAACATCGCCATTACCGTCATCATTTTTGGCCGAATCCTTTTGACCGCGCCGTGAATAATCGCCTCTTTCAAATCCGCGAAGGTCTTCATCCTGCCCTGCGACACCATATCATTGTAAGACAAGTCCAAAAACAGCAGCATAAACACACCCGTCTCGGCGTCAAGCCCCATCAGTGCTATCATCCCCACCCATACCGCAATCGAGATGTTATAGCCCAGTATATAAAGGAACCATACCGCACCAATCAGCGAAAAAGGCACCGCAAGCATCACGATGCCGGTCTTGACGATGTTCTTTGTGTTTATGTAAAGCAGCGTGAAAATAATTAACAGCGTCAGCGGGATTACGACCTTTAGCCGTTCTCTCACCCGCAGCATATTCTCGAATTGCCCGCTCCATTGCAGTGTGTAACCGGCTGGCAGTTGCAATTGCGAGGCCACCGCTTTTTTCGCCTGTGCGACGTAACTGCCAATGTCTTTGCCTGCGATATCGACGTAAACATAACCCGCTAACATCCCGTTCTCATCGCGTATCATCGCCGGCCCAAGCGAAACGCTTATCTCCGCAAGTTCGCCAAGCGGTATCTGGGCGCCAGACATTGTTGGCACAAGCACCCGCTGTAACTTTTCCAAATCGTCGCGATAGTCACGGGCATATCGCACGTTTATGCCATAGCGTTCAGTCCCCTGAATTGCCGTTGTAACATTTTCCCCGCCGATTGCGCTTGTGATAATCTCTTCGGCGTCCTGTATGCTCAATCCGTATCGGGCCAACTGCTCCCGCTTCAAATTAAAATCCACAAAATAACCGCCCGATACACGTTCCGCATATACGCTTCGCGTTCCCTCAAGCGGCTTGATAATTTGCTCAAGCTGCATTCCTATTTTTTCAATCTCACTCAGCTCCTCGCCGTAAATTTTAATCCCTATCGGCGTTCGTATGCCGGTCGAGAGCATATCGATTCTCGCCTTTATCGGCATCGTCCAAGCGTTGGTCACGCCAGGTATCTGCATTTTGGCGTTCATTTCCTCAATTAGTTTTTCCCACGTCAGACCGTGCCGCCAATACTGTTTATCCTTCAGGATGACGGTTGTTTCCATCATCGAGAACGGCGCCGGGTCCGTCGGCGTGTTGGCGCGACCCGCTTTGCCGAATACCCGCTCAACCTCGGGGAACGTCATAAAAATCTTGTCCTGTATCTGCAAGAGGTTCGCCGCCTCCGTAACCGATATCCCCGGCAGCGTCGTCGGCATATACAGAATCGTCCCCTCATTCAAAGGCGGCATAAACTCCGACCCAAGCTGGAAATACACCGGCACCGTCGCTACCATCAAAATCGCGGCGCAAATCAGCGTGAACTTGCGATGCTCAAGAACAAAATTGCACGCCGGTTCATATATCGCAAATAATCTCCGGCTCACCGGGTGCTGCTCTTCGGGATAGTATTTGCCGACGGTAATTGCGTTATATAATTTCGAGAGCCACGCCGGCTTAAAATGCTTGTAATCCATCCGCGTGAAAAGCATCCGTATGGCAGGGTCGAGCGTTATCGCCAGAATCGCCGCTATCGCCATCGCGAGGTTTTTGCTGTATGCCAGCGGCTTGAACAATCGGCCTTCCTGGTCAACGAGCGTGAATATCGGCAAAAACGCGACCGCTATGACTAACAGCGAAAAGAATACCGATGGCCCCACTTCTTTCAATGCATTCAGCCGGATAATATGAAAATCGCCTTTGCGCCCGCCCGCCTCCCACAGTTGCAGTTTTTTATACGCGTTCTCAACCTCCACTATCGCGCCATCCACAAGCACTCCTATTGATATCGCGATACCAGACAGGGACATAATGTTGGATGTCAGCTTGATGCCGTACATCGGGATAAACGACAGCAGCACCGCTATGGGTATCGTAACTATCGGTATGATTGCCGACGGGAAGTGCCACAAAAATATCAGTATCACCAAGCTGACGATGATCATTTCCTCGATGAGCTGATGTTCCAGCGTGTCGATTGCCCGTTTTATCAAATCAGAGCGGTCATAAGTCGTAACTATCTCAACGCCTTTGGGCAGCGACGGCTTTATCTCCTCGATTTTGGCTTTAACGCGATTGATAACATTGAGCGCGTTTTCCCCCTGCCTCATTATCACGATTCCGACAACCGTGTCCCCCTCGCCGTCTAAATCCGCCACCCCGCGCCTTATGTCAGGCCCGATTACAACGTCAGCGACGTTTTTCACCAGCACAGGCGTTCCCGAACCGTCTGTCCCTATGACCGTGTTCTCCAGGTCCGCGGGCGATTTTACATACCCCTTTGCCCGAATCATATATTCCGTGCCGGACATCTCAAGAAGCCGGCCGCCAACGTCGTTGTTGCTTTGCCTTATCGCCTCGACGACCTTCGTAAGCGGGATATTGTATGCCAGTAGCGCATTGGGGTTGACGTTGACCTGATATTGCTTCTGAAAACCACCCACCGCCGCGACGTCCGCGACCCCGGGCACGCTTTGCAGCGAGTATCGCAAATTCCAATCCTGAAAACTTCGTAAATCCGCCAAACTGTTGTTGCCGGTCTTATCAACCAGCGCATATTGATAAACCCACCCCAGCCCCGTCGCGTCGGGACCAATCTCCACCGACACACCCTGAGGTAGTTTCGCGGTGATTTTGCTCAGGTATTCCACTACCCGGCTTCTCGCCCAGTATATGTCTGTGCCGTCCTTGAAGATTATGTAAACGTATGAGAACCCGAAATCCGAAAAACCCCGAATCGCCCGCACGTTCGGCGCACCAAGCATCGCGGTAACAATCGGATATGTCACCTGCTGCTCGATAATGTCCGGGCTTCTGTCCCACTGAGAATAGATTATCACCTGCGTATCCGACAAATCCGGAATGGCGTCTAACGGCATAATCCTTATGCAATATACCGCCCCGACTATCGCGGCAATTGCGAAGAATATGACGATAAACTTATTTTTGGCGGAAAATTCTATTATCCTGCTAATCATTGTCGCACCGAGGCCTTCACTTGTTTGGTTCCGCTGATTTGTTGAAACCTGCGTTCAGTTTGCTCTCCGAATCTATCAGGAAGTTGCCCGATGTAATGACTTCTTCATTTTCCGACAATCCTCGCAATGCCTCGTAATATCCTTGTGCTTTTGAGCCGAGTGTTACAACCCTCGGTTCAAAGTAGCCGTCCGGCTTGGCGACAAAAACGATATCGCGTGTCCCCGCGTGCATCACCGCCTCCTCCGGCACGGCAAGCTTGTCGCCGAGGTCATACTTTATCACCACGTTGACAAACATCTCAAGTTTAAGCTTGTTTTCGGGATTATCGACCAAAGCCCTGACCTTCAGCGTTCTCGTCGCTGCCTCCAGTATGGGGGTGACGGAAACGACGCTGCCCTCGAAAAGCTCGCCGGGATACGCAATGACACGCACCTCGATGGGCGTTCCCGTTTTAACCAGCCCCGCCTCATATTCATAAATAGTTACATACACCCAGACGTTTTTGTCTTCGCTGGTGGGCAGATATAGATTTTGCTGCGGCTTACCACGATTTTCCAGTTCAGTTATTTCATTCTCGCTCATTCCCATAGCCAGCAGCTTTTGCTTCATTGACTTGATAAGGGCTCCTGACTGCTCATCTATATAACCTTCATCCTTGTGTATCGTCCGGCTGCTTTCGAACGCCTGCAGGTATTCCTGCTGTGCGGTAAACAGCGACGGGTCGTATGCAACCCTTCCCACCGTCAGAATTTGCCCTGACAGCTTCCGCTTTCCCACCCTGCCTTTTTTAACGCCAATCAACTGCTGCTTTTCAGGACTTATATAAACACCGGACGTTTGGGCAGGGGTCGTTTCTTCTTCATATACCGGCACATAATCCATCCCCATCTGGTCTTTCATAGGGACAGGCGAAGTAACCGCGGGATTCATCGGGTTGCGATAAAAAAGTATTTTGCCGGATTTACCCGGTTCCGTCTTTTGTTCGGCTTTAGGAGCAACAACTCTCTTCACAAGCGACATACCACAGATTGGGCAATCACCGGGTTTGTCCGACGTGTAGTTCGGGTGCATCGGACAATAATACAAATCCTTCGCTGTTTCTGAAATGGTTCCTGTGCGTTGTGTGTTATTGTGCCGACCCGGTATAAAAACCCCAATAATCGCCGCCACAATAATCACGCCGATGATAATCGTTCGCTTTTTCATTATTCAACTCCGTCTTACAGCAACAGCAATTTTCCCCGCAGAGCATACAGAGTTAGCTCTATGTTTTTCTCTGCGGTCTCTGCGTGCTTCGCGTTGAAATTTTATTTCTGGAACTGCGGCAGTTTGGCTATGTATTTTTCAGGGTCTTTTTCAAACTGCCCTTTGCACATCGCGCAGCAGAAATAAACCTTCTTGCCCTTGTATTCCACGAAGACGTTCTTATCGATTTTATCCCCGGTAACAGGACATAGCGTCTGTTCTGTTGATGCCGCTGCTGCCGTTGTGGCTGTCTTATTTGTATCTTCTGCCGTTTTAGCCGCCTGCATCTGCATACCTTTCATTGCTGTCTCTTTGGCAGGCATAGCCGGGCTTTGTTTCTTTTTGCACCCAATAAGACCAAGGGCGAGTACCACTGCAAAAGTTGATAAAATTATTGTCGAAGTTTTCATTTTTGTTCCCTTTCCAAAATAATATATCCCCTTTTTGCTATTGGCTCGCTATTCTATACTAATCCGATAGGAATGCGTTCTGCTAAATCTATCCTTCCAGATTATCAATGTTATCTCGAATCCAGCTCTGTCCCCGCTAACATTTCTAATTCAGCTAATTTCTGCTGATTATCCGCAATCGCCCGCTGGAGAGACAAGTGATAATCCAAAAGCGTCCGCTGTGCGTCAATCAAGCTTAAAAAATCTATTGTCCCTTCCCGATACGCCGCCTCCGACGCCTGCAGCAGCTCCCTGCCCTTAGGTATCAGTGTATTACGATACAATCGTATCTTTCGGACGCTGTCTCTGTATTCATAAAGCGATTGTGCCGCCTTTGTTAGAAGCGCGTTTTCTGTCTCAATCTTTTGCTGTTCAATACTCTCCTTTTGTGCCTGTGCCTGTCTTGCCCCGCTGCGGTAACCGTCCCGCCACAAAGGCAAATTCATCTGAAATACCATAGCGACGCCGTCTCTTCCGCCGCGGCTGTCCATATTTTCCCAATTCACCCCTATGCCTATATCCGGATAAAAATTCTTCTCCGCAAGCGTAATTTTACTCCCCGCGGCCATTGCCTCATAGTTCAAGCTCGCCAGTTCCGGGTTCTTTTGTCTTAATATATTCGCTAACCGCTCATAATCCAGCTCGACCGCGTTGAATTCTTCGGTTTTTGGCCACGGCAGATTTGTATCCGCCGGCAGGGTCAGCGCCGTCCTAAGCCGGCTTACAGTCGGCTCTCGCAACTGCCCCAGCCCTCTCAAAACATCCTCCATTTTCGCTATCTCCACCTGCGCACGAATCACGTCCGGATGCCCGGTCGCCGTTGTCATGTGCCTGGTTCTGGCAACCTCCTCAAAATGTTTGAACAATTCCAGGTTCTCCATCGCTGTATCGGTCGCCCTGGCGAGATAGGCAAATTCGTAAAAACCCTCCTTTATCTCTTTGAACAACGCTAATCGCGCCGCCTGGTATTTTTGTTGTGCCGCCGATGTTTCCTTTGTTGCCGCCTGGGTTCGTGCGTCAATCTTGCCAAACCACGGCAACGTCTGCATCACGCCTACCGTCTGCTTCATCTGGAGATCTGACTGTTGTGCCCAGTATTCGTATGTAACCTGCGGGTCCGGCAGCGACTTTGCCTGCGGAACCTGCTCTGAAGCCATCTGCAATTGCTGATAGCTGCTCTTTAGCCCCGCGTTGTGTGCCTCGGCATATTCCAGATAATTTCTGAGGGTCAGGAACCTGTCTATTTCATTAGGTTCGCCAAAAGCGCACGCATACGGTGATACGATAATGACTACAGTCGCCAGAGACATTGTTAATATGCCTGTTCTCATCGCATATTCCCTCGAAACAATTTCTCGCTCAATTTACTCATCCGGGAGCTTTATCTTATACGGGTTTAAACCTGCCATACAAGAGAATTCTTACTTCCTGAATTTGTCCAGCAATTCGATAACCTCATCTATTTTTTTCTGCTTTTCCGTCTCGGATTTGCCCCTCAGCGCACCTGCGACGCAGCCGTCGAGATGTTTTTTGAATACCTCTCCTTCGACCCTGTGCAGCGCGCCGATACAGGAACGTATCTGTGTCAGGATATCGATGCAATACCTCTTTTCTTTAATCATTCGCTGGATACCGGCGACCTGGCCTTCGATTTTCTTTAAAAACTGCAGTTGTCCTTCGTGCGTAGTCGGCTGTCCCATATTTACACCCCGTTTTTTATGTTTACCTATTATACCATACCCCCCTACCCTATGTTCAAGTTTTTTTGAGTTTTTTTAAAAATTATGCCCTGCTCCCGGCGGGTGATATACACAGGGTGTTTGGCGGCCTGCCATTCTTGTTCATACCGCGATTACCTGCCGTTCACATCCGCCGGGCCGACGGGGCTTGTCAGCCGTTCGACGAGGAAATCTTCAAATGCTCCAAGATTTTTCCACTTCATCGCGCAGCTTATTTTCTTCGCCTTGCCGTCTATCCTCGTGCGCCCGTCATCCGTAACGCGAATGCCAAGGTTTTCCGTCTCCAGCAAATCGTGACTCGTCGCAAGGTAAATCGCCACGGCATCGAACAGAGTTGTGCTCCGGGCGCCCGCCTGTGCCTCGTTTGTGTTGCCGCTTTTTGCCCACACGCGGTAGTTTTCAATAACCGCATTTGTTATTGGGCTGTTGCAGTCCAGGACCTTCTTGTAGTCGTCACCGGCCAGTGACACCATACCGCAGGTATCTAAAGGCGTTATTGTCATATCCCATTTGGCCGTGAAAACCGTCTGTGACGCCTTGATAAATGAAACAATATTGTATTCTTTTTCCGGCTTCGACTTCTCGCCGTAGCCCCTGCGGATACTTCCCTGCATACCCACAAACCGGGCCTTCTTCGCTATATTCGGCTCACGTTCCAGCGCAGCCGCGACATTCGGCAGGGGGCCTATTGCGATTAGCGTTATCGGCTCAGGCGAATTCATTATCGTATCTATCATCGCCTGCACGCCGTCGGGGTAAATCTTCCCGGGATACTTCGACAAATCGAAATCTTTAACCCACCCGTCCTGCCTGTGCCCGGTTTTCATATCCCCTATGGCCACTCCCGTCCCGATGGGTATATCCGTCCTGCCTGCCGTCTGCAGTATCTTCGCCACAACCTTTGTTCTGGCCGTTGTATCGCCCACCGCCGTGGTAATCAGCTTGACGTCGAATTCAGGCGATTGAAGCAGCAGCGCCAGTGCCCACGTGTCGTCGATGTCGTCGCAGATGTCGGTATCGAGAATAACCGCTTGTTTGGCGTTCTTGTCTGCCGGGAAAATCACGGGCTTGACTTCGGTCGATACTTTTTCGGCTTTCTCGCACCCGCCAAATATAATAATTAATGCCGCCGCCAAAACCGCAACCGGCAAATATCCTTTCTTCGCGTTCATTCTAATCTCCTTACAAGTGCTGTTTCCTTGCCAATATAATAATCACTCGCCGGTCCATCCGCTAATATAAATCGCCTGCTCGCCCCTTGACTTTGCGATGAATTTTCATATTGTTGCATAAGTTTTGAGCAAGGAGGCCGAAATTGGCAGAAAAACCGACAGAAGGAGCGTTTGTTTTTGAGCCGGTAGCAGGTTCGCCGGTCGGAAGCGTTCTATACAACGAACACTTAAAACTCACCGATAAATCCCACATCGCGGAATTCGCCGGCTATCTGATGCCCCTGTGGTATTCGTCGATTGGCGAAGAACATTCCGCGGTTCGCAAACGAGCGGGCATGTTCGACTGCACCCATATGGGCGCATTAGAGGTCGCAGGCCCAAACGCCGAGAGTTTTCTCGACGCGGTTACGACTAATAACGTCCGCGCCCTGCAGGTCGGCTCGGCGCAATACAGTTACCTTTTAGACGCCGCCGGTAACATCCTCGACGACATAATTATCTACCGGCGCGAAAAAGAAAAATTTATGGTGGTCGTCAACGCCTCGAATGAGCCGAAAGCCAGGGCGTATCTCGCCGCATTGCAGGCAGGCAAGGCAAAAATAGATTTGGCAAAGCCCGACAGGCAAATAAAGACCGCTCCTGTCCGTGATATGCGGGACACAAAAACCGGCTCCGATTGCAGGGTCGATATCGCTGTTCAGGGGCCTGCCTCGCCGGATATTCTTTGCAAACTCGCCGATGCCTCAGTCGGCCAGCAGATAAAAACGCTAAAAAGCTTTACGTTCTGCCAGGCAAAACTGGCGAATATCGACTGCATCATTTCCCGAACTGGATACACGGGGGCAAAGGTGTGTTTCGAGCTTTTCGTGCATCCGAAAGATGCCGCGAATTTGTGGCAAAAGTTGATTGACGCCGGAGCTTTGCCCTGCGGACTGGGGGCAAGAGACAGCTTGCGCGTCGAAGCGGGTCTGCCACTTTATAGCCACGAGCTCGCGGGGCCATATAATATTTCGCCGTTCGAGGCGGGCTATGGCTGGGCGGTAAAACTCGACAAGGAGTTCTTCATCGGCAAGTCGGCGATGGAGAAAATCTCAAAAACCTATAAAATGAAGGTCGCCCGGCTCGAGCTTTCCGGCGAAAAGGGCGTCAGGCCCGTCCGGCAAAATGACGCGGTGATAAACAATTGTTTATGCGTCGGCTGGGTCCTCAGCAGCGCAACCGCCGGTACTAAGCAGATTGCGCTTGTATATATGGACAAGGATAAAGCGATTGAGGAGAATTCGGTTGATGTTTATTACCTGGCTCGCAGCGAAAGCCAAGTAAGTAAGGGGAAAAAACAGGCCGTGAAAAAAGGCGAACAGATAGATGGGGACATCACGGGCAAAGTGGTTAGCCGATTTGAAAAATTTTAACAGTGGAGGCAAAGTTATGGTTGTGAAGGGACTGCTTTACACAAAGGACCACGAGTGGGCCAAAATCGAAGGTGGCGTTGCGATTATCGGCATAACCGACCACGCGCAGAACCAGTTGGGCGAGCTGACTTTTGTCGAACTGCCCGACGTCGGCAAAGAGGTCAAACAAAAAGGCGAACTCGCCGTCGTCGAAAGCTCAAAGGCCGCCAGCGACATTTATTCGCCCGTCACAGGCAAGGTAATCGAGGCGAACACTAAACTCGAAAAAAATCCGGAAATAGTAAATGACGACTGTTACGGCGACGGCTGGATTTGCAAAATCCAAATAACCGACAAGGCAACGACGAAAAACCTTATGGACGCCGCGCAGTATGAGGAATACCTGAAAGGGCTTTAAGATATGCCTTTTATTGCCAATACCGCCGAGCAGCAAAAACAGATGCTGGCCGAGATGGGCCTCACGATGGAAAAGCTCTTTTCGGATATACCAAAAGGGCTTCTGTGCGGGAATCTGAATCTGCCGGATGGATTGCCGGAGCAGGAAGTCCGCGGCGTTCTCGCCGAACTTTCGGGTAAAAATTCGATAGACCTCACGCTTTTCCTGGGAGGCGGTTTTTACGACCATTTCATACCGGCAGCCGTTTATTCGATCATATCCCGCAGCGAATTCTATACTGCCTACACGCCGTATCAGCCCGAGGTCTCGCAGGGGACATTGCAGGCCGTTTACGAATATCAGTCAACGATTTGCCGATTGACCAATATGGAAGTCGCCAACGCCTCAATGTACGATGGCGGCACCGCGATGTATGAGGCGATGATGATGGCCCTTCGGATAACGGGCAGAAACAAAGTAATCATAGATACAAGCGTCAATCCGATTTACCGCGTTATGATTGAATCATACACGCGGAACCTCAAAATAGAACATATCCTGACTCACTGCGAAACCGGTCTTGTTGACCGCGAACAAATATTGGCCAAACTCGATAATGATACCGCCGCGGTGATTTTGCAGAACCCCAACTTCTTCGGCTGCGTCGATGACTTCAGCGATATCGCGGAGGCCGCACACAAAAAAGGAACGCTTTTAGTCGTGTCCTGTTACCCCATATCGCTCGGAATCCTGAAAACCCCCGGCTCAATGGACGCTGATATCGTAACAGGCGAGGGCCAGAGTTTGGGTATGCCAATGTCCTTCGGCGGACCATATCTCGGCTTTATGGCAACGCGAATGGAACACGTCCGCAAAATGCCCGGACGCATCATTGGCCGAACCAAAGACCGCAATGGTAATGACTGCTTCGTTATGACCCTTCAGGCAAGAGAACAGCATATACGCAGAGAAAAAGCCACGTCAAATATCTGCTCAAATGAAGCACTGTGCGCAATGACCGCCCTGGTGTATCTGTCATTATTAGGCAAAGAGGGTTTGCGCGAAACCGCGCAGCTTTGCGCCGACAAGGCCAGCTACGCTTATAATCGCCTCACCGCCATACCCGGCGTAAAATCCCATTTCAAGGCCAAGTGGTTCTTCAACGAATTTGTACTCGACCTGCCAAAAGACGCCGCGGATGTGATAGGTAAACTTATAGAAAAGGGTTTCGCCGCCGGCTTCCCGCTGAGCAGGTATTATCCCGATATGAAAAACTGCATCCTCGTATGCGTAACCGAAAAGCGAACCAAACAACAGATAGGTATGTTCGCTGAAGCCTTGGAGAGCGTTTTATGAAACTGATATTCGATAAAAGTGTACCCGACAGACGCGGCGTCCGAACGACGCGAAGCGACGTTGCCACCACCGTAAATATCAAAAAAGAATTCCTCCGTAATAAACCCGCCCAGCTCGCCGAGCTTAGCGAGCTTGACGTCGTCCGACACTTCACGGAACTTTCGCGCCGCAACTTCGGCGTCGATACCAATTTTTATCCCCTCGGCTCCTGCACGATGAAATACAACCCAAAGGTCACGGAACGTATCGCCGCGTATCCCGGCTTTGCGCATCTTCACCCGCTTCTGCCCCAGTTGCGAGGAGGTGGTATGCTTACACAGGGGGCACTGTCTGTCCTTTACGAAATGGATATGCTCCTGCGTGAAATCACTGGTATGGCCGGCTTCACGATGCAGCCGATGGCAGGCGCACACGGCGAACTGACAGGCATAATGATTATGGCCGCCTATCATCGCGACAAAGGCAATAAAAAAACAACCGTTCTCATCCCCGATAGCGCACACGGAACCAATCCCGCCAGCGCAGCAATCGCCGGCTACAAAATCGCCTCCGTCCCCAGCACCGACAAAGGCGTGATGGATGTCAACGCCCTTAAAAAACTCCTCAACGATGAAGTCGCGGGCCTTATGCTCACCTGCCCCAATACGCTTGGATTATTCGATCCTAATATCAAACAGATTTGCGATTTAATCCACAGCGTCGATGGTCTCGCCTATTACGACGGCGCAAATCTCAACGCCATCGTCGGCAAAGCACGTCCCGGCGACTTCGGCTTCGACATCGTCCACATCAATCTCCACAAAACATTCGCGACGCCTCACGGCGGCGGCGGCCCCGGCTCTGGCCCCGTCGGCGTTATAAAAAAACTCGTCGATTACCTACCCGTCTCAATAGTAACCAAACGCGACGACGGCACTTATGCCCTCGAATATAACCGCCCCAAATCCATCGGCTACATCGCCCCCTTCTACGGCAATTTCGCCGTAATTCTCAAGGCGTATGTTTATATCCTTATGCTGGGTAAAGCCGGCCTCGTCCGTGTCGCCGAAAACGCCGTCCTCAATGCTAATTACGTCAGGATTAAATTGCAGAAGCATTTTGAACAAGCAGTCAAGGCAATTTGTATGCACGAATGTGTCCTGACCCCATCAAAGGGAATGTTGGATTCAGGCGTTCACGCCTTGGATGTCGCCAAAGCGCTCATTGACCGCGGCTTCCATCCGCCCACCGTCTATTTCCCCACGACCGTCCACGATGCGATTATGATTGAGCCGACAGAAACCGAGAGTAAGGAAACGCTCGACTCCTTTATCGATGCGATGATTGATATCGCCGAAGTTGCCAAAACCGACCCGGAAAAAATCAAGGCCTCACCTTCAACTACTCCCATCTGCAGACCCGACGACACCGCCGCCGCCAAAAACCTCGACCTCGCCTGCCTCTAGGGGCTAGTAAAAAATTAAATAATAATCGTTGGTTGTCCCCGGTTATTTCCGGAAAAAAGCATCAGGTAAGACACGCAGACACAACTTCATTGATGGGTTGTATCGTCTTTGACATCTGTCATGGTCATAATTAATGTTGTCTCAAAAAATTCTAGGAACCACCCAGTAATACTTGGGTCTTTAGTGTCTATGGCACAGCGATACGCGAAAACTTTACCATCTCCAACTTTTTTACGCGGCAATGATAATATAGCAGCTTGTACTTTTTCATCAGGTACAGGATGGTTTTTGTTAGGTGGTGGAAGATAAAGTTCAAACTTTCTCACTTTATAGTTATCGCCCAATATATATCCTTGCTCAAACCAAAAAAGACCTCTTACAATCTTGTCCACTGTCTTTTGTACTCTTACCCTATCATGTCTAAATGCGGGGCATCGTTCCAGAAAGATACCTCCCTCGGAATATACATCCACTTTTATGGTCTTTCTCATATGGCTCTGAAGCAATGCTGGTTTTTTCCGGGATCTTTCGATGATACGTTGAGTTATAAGCTTTGCAGGAGGTCTTTCTGAGTTTGCTATAGCAACAAAGAACCTAAAGTATTCATCATCAAGCGAGGATTCTTGGTTGCAACGTGCACAAGCAGGAACCGTTATAAGGTTCTGCGGTTTAGGGTCTGGGAAAATACAATCAGGCGGAATATGGTCCATCGTTAGGGCAGGGTTACCACAGAAACAACAGAGCATATTTGGGGGTCTGACCATTAACAAAATCCTTTTATGAAGCGGTTCGGGAATGCCTACTCATAAATCAAATTAAACAATTCGTTTGCCTTTTCCACATCCAAGGTTTTTAAGATTTTGTATTCTTCAAGGGCTGAACTCTTGTCACCAACCCTTAAATAGGTATGGCCAAGATTATAGTGTACCTCGGCTAAATCCGGATTGATTCTGATGGCCTGCTTATAGGCCTCTATCGCGTCCTGATAGCGGCCAAGTTCGCCGTAGGCAATGCCAAGATTATTGTGTGCATACGCATAATCCGGCTTGATTCTGATGGCCTGCTTGTAAGATTCTATCCCATCCTGATAGCGGTCAAGGTTTACGTAGGCGATACCAAGATTACAGTGTGCCTCGGCATAATCCGGCTTGATTCTAATAGCCTGCTTATAGGATTCTATCGCATCCTGATAGCGGCCAAGTTTGCCGTAGGCAACACCAAGATTATAGTGTGCCCCGGCAAAATCCGGCTTGATTCTGATGGCCTGCTTATAGGCCTCTATCGCGTCCTGATAGCGGCCAAGTTCGCTGTAGCAATAACCTATATCTACCCACCAATATGGGTTCTGTGGGTTCTTTTCTGCGCCCTTTTGAAAATAAGCAAGTGCAACAACGTGATTTCCCTGCCACGACTCCTTTAAACCTTTGTTGAATAGTTCATTGGTGTCACTTGTAGCAGTGGTCATCGCTTCAAATATCGGGGTTTGAGCAGTTTCTTTGAGGGCGATTATTTTATCACTGGGAATCGCGAAATTTAGATTCTGGCCTTGTGTAACGATGAAAGTAGCAATGCCAATTACTTCACCTTTGCTATTTATGACCGGACTTCCGCTTGAGCCGGGGGAGACAGGAGCGGTTATCTGAAGTATTTTGCCAAAGGCGGGAATATCTCGAACTGCCGATACAATGCCGGCTGATACGGTTGATTCAAGGCCGAGGGGATTGCCTATAACAACAATGTCTTGGCCTTCGGATGGCACATTCGTACTGAGATTTAAGAATGGTGTATTGGCATCCGGTATTTTCACGACGATTTTGACAATATCGGCATCGGCGTCTTTGGCAATGATTCCTTCAACTGGATATTCCATGCCTGACGAAATTTTGACAGTGGCGCGATAAGCGCCTTCAATAACGTGGTGGTTTGTAACGATATGGCCTTTATTGTTTACAAAAAAACCGCTACCTTGTCCAATGGGTTGATTATTATCATCGAAGGTTTGAATCAAAACCACTGCGGGCTTTGTTCTTTTAACGAGTTCGATAAGTTTCTCATCTGCTTTTGCATAAAAAGGAAAAGCCAGTGATATGCAGGAGAAAAGAAAGAACTTTCTGCTGGCCATAATAGAAACCTCCCGATAATACCTTAAAAAGACCACTTCGCTCACCGGTATTATCCTCAGGATTGTCGAGAAAGGCAAGCGGATTTACTTTAACTCAACCGACCAGTAGGCGCTGTCTAAGAATTGTTTCCAACTGCTGTAACGCTGATGGCCTAAGTGAATGTGAATGAGCGGGTTGTGTTTAGGTTTGGCGGGCTTTTGAATCAGAGTCAATCCCGCCTGCTGGGGCGTTCTGCCGCCTTTCTTCACGTTGCAGTTGGTGCAGGCGCAGACGATATTCGTCCAGGTGGCCTTGCCGCCCGCGCTTCTTGGAACGACGTGGTCGAGTGAGAGTTCGCTGGTGGGCTGTTTTTTGCCGCAATACTGGCAGCGGTTTCTGTCGCGGGCAAAGATGTTCCTGCGGTTGAATTTTACCTCGCTTCTGGGCAGGCGGTCGTAAAACAAGAGGCGAATTATCCTCGGCACAGCGACGTATAGATTGACCGTCGATACCCAGTCGTAATTATCCGGCTCAAAATTGCGCTTTAACTCACTGACCTCGCACCAGCTTTGAAAATCATAATTGGCGTACGTGCCTTCCTCGCAGGAGACGACCTCAGCCAGTTGACGACAAAGCATGGAGAACGCCCTTCTGGCGCCGATAATGCGAATGGCCATATAGTGCTTGTTAAGAACAAGCACGTTACAGTCCAGACCGGATTCAAGCCCTGCGGATAACATAGTCGGAAACTGCCTTATTTCTTTGCCTTTCCATTCACCGCCTCACTATTGAAATAGCACATATTATGGGAAGTTGCAAGAAAAAACCGGTGACGTTTTAACGTGATTGCCCTTTGGATATTGATACCCAAAGGGGGACTGACGTGATTCTGAAGCAACTCAGCCGATTAAAATACACCGACCGGGTTAAAAGCGTGCATGACCGTTCATGGCCGCCGGACAACCTGCCCGGCTTATTGTTCTGTCTTCTGTTTTGCCGGCTGCTCGTCCTTCTTTACCTTCGCTGCGCCGGCCGAAAGAGGAACAACGTTCTCCGCTCTTGGGCCTTTTTCGCCCTGCACGATGTCGAAGCTGACCGGGTCGCCCTCCTTAAGCGTCTTGTAACCCTCGCTGCTTATGCTTGAGTAGTGCACGAAAACATCTTTGCCGTCCGCGGCCGCGATGAAGCCGTAACCCTTCCTTGTGTTAAACCACTTGACCGTTCCCTCTGACATATACCGCCCCGCCTCAACAACCTATCGTGACACGGGCTTCGAACCCGTGAAGAAAACACGGCCATCCTGGCCGCGCTACGTTTTATTTTGTCCCCGCCGATTCGCGGGTGCCGGAAATCATGCGTTCCTTCATTAAGCGGCCCATCTTAAACTTCACTGTCCTTTTGGCCGGCACATCCACTCGCTGCAGCGTCTTTGGATTCTGCGCGACGCGCGACGCGCGGGTCCTGGTCTCGAATACCCCGAAGTCGCGAAACTCCAGACGGTTGCCCTTCATCAGCTCAGCGGTCATCGTGTCGAGGAATGTCTGAATGATGCGCTTGACTGTTACCCGCTTTGCCTGTGTGTCTTTTGCAATACGATCGATAAGTTCTTTTTTTGTAACTGTTGTCATACGTTACCTCGCTTCAACGAACAGCAAGTGGCAAATATAAAGTATCCCTTTTCGCGGGACAACCGCTGCCTGACCCAAACCCACCTTCTGTCCATTCGGGTCCCATTGTCTGCCTCTGCAAATCCTGTTTAACCGTTGTCGCGGCAAATAAACCAGGTAGCCGCAAGTAACTATACTATAACGACTTCTACGCAACAAGAAATTTTTATCTAAAAAATTTTCTCTGCTCAAAATCGCTTGACTGTTCCCCGGATAAATTATAAATTATGGTTTCTGTGAGCATGCGCGGAAAAAAACCTGTGATTGGCATCTTGGGCGGAATGTACTCCGGCAAGAGCACCGTTGCGGCCGAGCTGGCAAAGCTCGGGTGTGCCGTTATCGATGCCGACTCCATATCTCATCAGCTCCTCGAAGAAAAAGACGTTCTTAAAAAAATCGTCCACGTATTCGGCAAAGAGATTCTCGACGACAAAGGCAAAATCGACCGGTCCGAACTGGCAAACAGGGTCTTCGGCGACCCCGCAAAACTGGAGACCCTTACCGGCATACTACACCCCCTCATTATGGCTCGCGCCGAACAGTCGATGGCACAGTGCAATACCCAGCCTGCCGTCAGGGCAATAGCCCTCGATATACCCCTTTTGGTTGAAGTTGGCTGGGAAAAACGCTGTGACCACGTCATTTTTGTCGATTGCGCACCCCCATTACGCCTTGAAAGAGCCAAAAAAACAGGCGTTTTTGACGCCGACCAGCTAAAAATTCGCGAAAATCTTCAGATTTCTCTGGACAAAAAGAAACGT
>JBEKAT010000004.1:0-40511 GCA_050015775.1 Sedimentisphaerales bacterium
TGGTTCGTTTTTAATTTTCAGGATATTGATACGCTATGGTTTAAACCCATAAACGAGCCCGGCAATCACCACATCGTTATTGACAATATCACAATCACTCCCGAACCCGCCACGCTTTTGCTGCTCGGCCTTGGTGCGGCGATTTTAAGAAAAAGGCGAGGAATTGAGCCGGAACACATAAATAGTACTTCCTGTTCTCATTATACCCTCGTTTCTGGGCCTTAAAACGGGCTATTTGCCTACGAATCGGCTTAGCACGGGGAAATTTTCAAGAAAAGCGTAACAATTTACGCTTGAGGTGGACTTTGTTTATAGCAGGGCAAATTAGCCGGGAGTTCCTAAACACACTATTCACGAACACAATTTGAAAGAAGGAGAGACAAATGAAAACACACCATAAAATTACTACAGTGATATTGGCCGTAACTGTGCTGATCCTGCTGGCGAACGCCTTCGCGTTCGCCGATAACATTTATGTGTCGTGTTACGGCAGTGGGATAATTTACGAATTCGATTCGAGCGGACACAGAACTATCTTCACATCTGGGCACGGCCCTACGGGTCTTGCCTTCGATAGCAGCGGCAATCTCTACGTGGCCGACTACTCAGTTAGCGGAACGATTGAGAAGTTCGATTCAAGCGGAAACAGGTCTACCTTCGCGTCGGGCTTGGAGACACCCTGGGGTCTTGCGTTTGATAATAGCGGCTATCTTTATGTGTCCACTTGGGATACGGTTAAGAAATATGATTCGAGCGGAAATGGAACCATCTTCGCGCCGGGCTTGAACAGCCCCATGGGTCTTGCTTTCGACAGCAGCGGATATCTCTACGCAGCGAACTATTACAGCAACACAATTTTGAAATTCGATTCGAGTGGAAACGGAACCACCTTTGCCTCGGGATTCACCAGCCCCATAGGTCTTGCCTTCGACAGCAGCGGATATCTCTATGCATCCAGCTGGTCCGGCGGAACAATCGAGAAATTAGATTCGAGCGGAAACATGTCTTTCTTCGCCTCGGGTTTGCTCCATCCGGCGTGTATCGCTACGCAGATTCCCGAACCCGCCGCGCTTTTGCTCCTCGGCCTCGGTGCGGCGATTGTGAGGAAAAAGGTGAGGAACTGAGTCGATACTATCTTTAACCGGCACTGGCACAAAATGATAATCGCTTTTTGCTGGGTGGCAAAAGGCAATAGAAGAAGATGAGAATGACAGGAGAAGGGTTTCGGTTCATCATTTTCAATCAGCCGGAATCGGTGCGCGTAATGCACGCCTAAAATAAATAACTACTTTTTTAAGGAGAGAAAAAATGAGAAACCAAATTATGTGTGTAGCGGTCTCGTTGGCTGCTGTTTTGTCGATGCCCGCTCTGGCCGAGTGGACCACTCCCGTGCCGGTGACAGCGGGAATTAACACTCCGTATGATGAGTGGACACCGTATTTGTCCTACGATGGTCTGTCACTGTACTTCTCGCGGCTTTACACCAACACTTACTTCGATTCCCGCATCTTCGAAGCAACACGCAGCCAGCCGTCAGGTCCATTTACATCGGTTCAGGAGGTCTTCAGTACCTCTGGGCATGCCATTTCACCATGGGTATCGCCCGACAATCTTAGAATGTATTACCACCAGGAATCAAACACTTGGCAGATAAAGGTCAGTCAACGGGCATCTGTCAACGACCCCTGGCCGCAGGGAACGGCGGTAGCCGGGCTTCCCAGCGGTATCTGTTTTCCATCGCTTTCCTCGGATGAATTGACAATTGTTTTCAACAATCCCAATGTAGGAGGTTGGGACATGTACATTGCCACTCGCCCGGACAAAAATTCGTCGTTTAGTAACATAAGAAATCTAAGCGAGATTAATACTGCCGGGTACGAAGGCCGTCCATTTCTCTCACCTGATGCACTGAGTATTTACTGGTCCAATGGGGGGCAAATTCTCGAAGCAATACGCGGTTCCCTGAACGACCAGTTCGGCAACATTCAGCATCTTTCGGCATTTGACATACCGGGGGGCTCTAGCAGTCAACCCGCTATCAGCAGCGACGGAACAGCTTTTTATTTTTCCGGAGGGTTGTCTGGTACGCGGCCGGACATTTACGTTTCCTACAACATTCCCGAACCCGCCACACTTTTCCTTCTCGGCCTTGGTGCGGCGATAGCGGCCAGAAGGCGGTAGAAATTTCCTTGACCATCACCGGCAAAAAGGTATAATCAAAATCGCCTTTGCTGGGGGGCAAAAGGCAAGAAGGAGAAGAGTATGAGAAGTGAAACACATCTAAAGTCAATTTCATTTTGCGCAGCGATAGTGCTTTTCTGTTCGGCTTACGCTTTGGCCGGCACATGGACTAAGATTGATATGCCGGGTGCAACAAATACATACATATACGGCATCGACGGCGGCAAAGTCGTAGGTTGTTACACATATTCCGACGGCGTTCCATTCGGTTTTGTCTATGACGGGACAAACTGGACCACGCTTAGAAAGACCGGAGCAAACAACATAATTGCGGTTGATATAGATGGAGATAATATTCTTGGACAATACACCGACAACCAGGGGACGCACAATGCTATCTTTAATGGAACAACGTGGACCACAATAACAGACGGCCTATTTTGGACACCTCGTAGCATTTCAGGTGACAATATCGTTGGCACCTATCAGCTAATGTCTGAAAAAGTCGGCGTTATCTATAACATCAAAACGGCAACTATAAACTATATTAACCTCCAGGCCGGCTGGACCGAGGCATACGGAATCGACGGTGACAACATTGTTGGCGTTAATATTACCACTGAACATTATTCTAATCCTCATTATCATGGTTTTCTGTATGATGGCTCCACCTGGACTCTTCTTGATGCGCCGGGTTCGACCTGGACAGAGGCGTTCGCCATCGACGGCAGTAACATTGTTGGTGTGTATCAAAGCGGGACTCGTTATTATACTTTTTTATATGATGGGTCAACATGGAAAACTCTTGATACCCTCATGAACCCTTGGGATATGGAAGGCGACAAGATTGTTGGTTCGTATACAGATGCCTCTGGTTCTCACGGTTTTATTTACACGATTCCCGAACCCGCTACGCTATTGCTTCTCGGCCTCGGTGCGGCGATTGTGAGGAAAAAGGCGAGGAATTGAGCCGGAACATTTATCTGGTTAACATCCTTCCACCCTCATTTCTGGGCCTGAAAATGGTCTATTTACCTGCGAATCCGCTTAAGACGGGGAAATTTTTTAAAAAAAGCGTAACAAGTTCCGCCTGAGGTGGACTTTGTTTACAGCAGGGCAACGAGGCCAAGAGCCGGAATTCGGTTATTTGCCAAACTTCCCAAGGGGATAGAGAATACGAAAGAGAAGAGAATGAGTAACAGAAGGAGAGATTTCAACGCAATCCCAAAAAGCTAAACAGCTACGCGTGTGCGTGCTGAGAAGATTCGCTATTTGAAGAGGAGAGATTCAGATGCAAAACACACTCAAGACAATTTGGATAGTTACAATAATCGCAACAGGCATAGTAAGCACTTCTAACGCCGGTACAATTGTGGCATGGGGATATGACACCTACGGGGAGGTTTCCAACGCCCCGACGGGGACTGGGTTCACCACTATTGCGGCCGGGTTTTTGGACGGCTACGCCCTTACAGCGAATGGGTCTATCGCGGCATGGGGATTGGACAGCGACTGGGATGTTTCCAACGCCCCGACGGGGACTGGGTTCAAAGCTATTGCGGGCAGGCTTTACAACGGCTACGCCCTTACAGCGAATGGGTCTATTGTGGCATGGGGAAATAACAACAATGGGGAGGTTTCCAACGCCCCGACGGGGACTGGGTTCAAAGCTATTGCGGCCGTGGCGTATGGTGGCTACGCCCTTACAGCGAATGGGTCTATCGCGGCATGGGGAGATGACATGTGGGGGGAGGTTTCCAACGCCCCGACGGGGACTGGGTTCAAAGCTATTGCGGCCGGGTTTGTAGACGGCTACGCCCTTAAAGCGAATGGGTCTATCGTGGCATGGGGAGATGACACCTACGGGGAGGTTTCCAACGCCCCGACGGGGACTGGGTTCAAAGCTATTGCGGGCATGACGTATGGTGGCTACGCCCTTAAAGCGAATGGGTCTGTCGTGGCATGGGGATATGCGGTTTCTCCCCCTCCCCCGACGGCTGGGTTCACCGCTATCGCGGCCGGGGAATCGGACTGCTACGCCCTTACAGCGAATGGGTCTATCGCGGCATGGGGAGATGACACCTACGGGCAGGTTTCCAACGCCCCGACGGAAACTGGGTTCACCGCTATTGCGGCCGGGGGATGGGACGGCTACGCCCTTACGCCAGAACCCGCCTCCGCTATCTTGATTGGCGCCGGTTTGGTATTCGCACGGTTAAGACAAAGGCATAGATAAAATACGGATTAAAAACGCTACGTCGGGTAAGCCCGCCGCGCTTTTGCTTCTCGGCTTCGGTGCAATGCTTTTACGAAAAAGGATTTGATTCCCGCCCTATCAACTGTGCTTGGTTGTGTTTTTCGTTTATCGGTTGCGCTGCTCGTTTCGTCTGCCGTCAGACGTTAAACGTAACCGTGACGAGCCGCGCCACCGCAACCGTATTACGACTTATAGATTCAAAGATGCGTATTTTACGGCATTTGTGAAAATGGTCATACCGTCCCCATCCTTCGTTTCTCGTTTCTCATCCCGTGTCCATCGTGGATGTTGAGTATATCTGACGTGTCTTTCGGGGTGAGGCATAAGGCCGAGGACTCGTCCGGTAGAATCGGTTAGTCCCGCAATCGACGCCATCGAGCCGTTGGGATTTACAGGGTAACCACCCTCGTTGCCGTTTTCATCGACGTATTTGAATGCGACAAAACCGCCTGACTGAAGTTTTTCGAGAGTCGGCTGGTCCTTAGTAACAATCTTGCCTTCGCCGTGCGCTACAGGCAGGTAGATTTGCCTGCCTTTTTCGATAAACACGCACCTGTCGGTCTGCGGCGCCAGATTCACCCACCTGTCTTCGTACTTGTTGCTGTCGTTATAGGTTATTGTGAGAGATTGCTGTGCCTGTCCGTCGCCCGGCAAAATGCCTGCTTTTACGAGGACCTGAAAGCCGTTGCAGATACCGAGGACCAATTTGCCCGCGTCGATGAATTTTCGCACCTGCTCGTAGAGGTGATGTTTTATCTGGTTGGCCAGGATTTTACCCGCCGCGACGTCGTCGCCATAGCTGAACCCGCCGGGGACAACGAGTATCTGGTAGCCACCGAGTAATGATTTGTCCTCGATGATTCTGTTTATGTGAACGCGTTCCGCTGTTGCGCCTGCTAATTCGAAGGCATTCTGTGTCTCAAGGTCGCAGTTAATTCCCGCCGCCCGTAATACGATTGCTTTAACGTTGTTCATACCAATTCCCGATTGAATTGAGAATTTAGAATTAAGAACTTAGAAACAGGAATCACGCTGAACAATTCTAAATTCTTCATTCGTAATTCTAACTTTTTTCGCATTGTATTTTCGCAAGCTGCTCCATAAGCAGGTAGCGTTGTGCCGCGTCGCCGTTTGCCAGTTTCATCAGTTGTTCCGCCGCTTCAGGTTTCGACTTCAGCAGCGACTTATAACGGTTCTCGTTATAAGCATACTCGTCAAACCTGATTGTCGGCGCCTTCGAATCAAGCTGCAGCGGGTTCTTGCCCTCATGCCTAAGACGCGGGTCAAAGCGATACAAAGGCCAATGCCCGCAGGCAACCGCTTTTTTCTGCTCCTCGTACCCCGTCGTCATATCGATGCCGTGATTGATGCACTGGGCGTAAGCGATTATCAACGATGGTCCCGGATATGCCTCTGCCTCGATAAATGCCTTTACCGCCTGATTGGTGTTTGCGCCCAACGCGATTTTGGCGACGTAGATATTGCCGTAGGTCATCGCCAGCAGGCCCATGTCCTTTTTCGGCGCCGTCTTTCCGCCCGCCGCGAATTTCGCAACCGCTCCGCGAGGCGTCGATTTCGACATCTGCCCGCCCGTATTCGAGTAAACCTCGGTATCCAGAACGAGCACGTTTATATCCGCGCCGTTTGCCAGCACGTGGTCGAGACCGCCGTAGCCAATGTCATAAGCCCAGCCGTCGCCGCCCAGCGCCCAAACCGATTTGCGAACAAGATAATCCGCCAGCGTCGCCAATCGTTTGCACTCGGCGCAATCGCTCTTCTTGCACAATTCCTTGAGTTTTGCTACCCGGCCTCTCTGTATTTCAATTGCCTCCTGCGACGGGTCGTTGGCAATCACAGCGGCGGTTATTTCGCTCGCCAAAGCCGCATCAACGCAACCCTTCTTGGCGACCGCATCGACCAGCTCAACCGCCTGCTGTTTGAATTTGTCAACCGTCAGCCGCATACCCAGCGAAAATTCCGCGTTGTCCTCGAACAAGCTGTTGCTCCAAACCGGCCCTCGACCGTCTTCCCGAGTCGTGTAGGGCGTAGTGGGGAGGTTGCCGCCGTAAATTGAGGAGCAGCCCGTGGCGTTACCTATCATCGCCCTGTCGCCGAACAACTGCGTCAAAAGTTTCACGTATGGTGTCTCGCCGCAACCGGCACAAGCGCCCGAATATTCGAACAAGGGCATAATCAACTGGCTGCCCTTGACGCTTTCGCGTTTGAACAATTTAGAATCGGTATTCGGTATCGACAGGAAATATTTAAAGTTCTCCCTTTCCTGCAAACGCAACGGCTCCTGTGGGGACATATTTATCGCCTTGCGTCCGGTGGGCACCTTTGTAGCGTCCTTTTCCTGCACCGGGCACATCTGCACGCAAACTCCGCAGCCCGTGCAATCCTCCGCGGCAACCTGAATCGTCGCTGACAAGCCCGCGAATTCCTTGCCCTTCGCTTCGGCGTTCTTGAATGTCTTCGGCGCCTTGTCGAGATACTTCTTGTCGTAGACCTTCAGCCGAATCGTCCCGTGGGGACAAACCAGCGAGCACGTCCCGCACTGAATACAAAGCGACGGCTCCCACGCCGGTATATCGACCGCGATATTGCGTTTCTCGTATTTCGTCGTTCCCGTCGGCCACTTGCCGTCGTTCGGCAGTTTGCTGGTGGGCAGCTTGTCCCCTCGTAGCGCCATAATCTCAGCCGTAACGCTCTTTATAAACGCCGGCGAATCCGCAGGCACAACCGCCGGCACCTGTTTTTTGCTTGTTACCTTGCCCGGCACCTTGACCTCGTAAACCTTCGCCAACGCTCCGTCAACCGCCGCGTTATTCATCGCGACAATCCTCTCGCCCTTCTTGCCGTAGCTCTTCTGTATCGCCGCCTTGATTGCCTCAATCGCCTTCTCAATCGGGATAATGTTGCTTATCTTGAAGAACGCCACCTGCATAATCGTATTGATTCTCGCGCCCAGCCCGATTTCCTTTGCGAGCGCGATTGCGTCAATCACGTAGAACTTCAGCTTCTTATCGATTATCTGCTTTTGCACTTCCTGCGGCAGCGTGTCCCATACCTTGTCCGCAGGGTACATACTTGTCATCAGGAATATCGCTCCATCTTTCGCCGTCGAAAGCATATCGTATCTTTCGAGGAAACTCGGGTTATGGCACGCGACGAAATCCGCCTTGGTTATCAGGTATGGTCTGCGAATCGTCTTTTTGCCGAACCGCAGATGCGATATCGTAATCGCGCCCGCCTTCTTCGAATCGTAAACGAAATAACCCTGCGCGTTGTTGTCTGTCTTCTGGCCGATAATCTGTATCGTGTTATGATTCGCCCCGACCGTGCCGTCCGAACCCAGCCCGTAGAACATCGCGGTATAAATCCCCTCCATCGGCAGCACAAACGACTCATCGAAATCCAAACTCGTATTCGAAACGTCGTCGACGATGCCCACCGTAAACCCGTTCTTCGGCTCTTGGGCGTCTAAGTTATCGAATACCGCCTTGACCATCGCGGGCGTAAATTCCTTCGAGCCAAGCCCGTATCTGCCGCCCACAATCACCGGGTATTCCTTAAACGCCGTTTGCTTCCTGCCCATCGCCTCGCCAATTGCCGTCCGTATATCCATATACAACGGCTCGCCCAGCGCTCCCGGCTCTTTGGTCCTGTCCAGCACCGCAATCTTCTTCACGGTCTTTGGCAGCGCGTTAATGAAATCCTGACCGCTGAAAGGTCTGAACAGCCGAACCTTCAACACGCCTATTTTTTGCCCTTTTGAGTTCAGATACTCAACCGTCTCGTGAGCGGTATCCGCGCCCGAACCCATAATTATGATAACCTTCTCAGCGTCCGCCGCCCCGACGTAATCGAACAAATGATACTGGCGTCCGACAATCTTCGCGAACCTGTCCATCGCCTCCTGCACAATCGCAGGCGTCGCCGTATAAAACTTGTTCGCCGCCTCCCTGCCCTGGAAATACACATCCGGATTCTGCGCCGTGCCCGCAATCATAGGCCTGTCAGGCGACAACGCCCTCGCCCTCACCGCCGCCACCAATTCATCATCTATCATCGCCCGCATATCATCCTGCGTCAGCTCTTCGACCTTCTGAATCTCATGGCTCGTGCGGAACCCGTCGAAGAAATGCAAAAACGGCACTCTGCTTTTAAGCGTCGCCTGCTGGCTAATCAGCGCAAAATCCATTACCTCCTGCACATTCGACGAGCAAAGCATCCCCCAGCCCGTCTGCCTGCACGCCATCACGTCCGCGTGGTCGCCGAATATCGACAGCGCATGCGCCGCCAATGACCTCGCCGTTATATGAAACACCGTGGGCAGCAATTCGCCCGCAATCTTATACATATCCGGTATCATCAGCAGAAGGCCCTGCGACGCCGTAAACGTCGTCGTCAGCGCCCCCGCCGTCAGCGCGCCGTGAACCGCGCCTGCCGCTCCGCCTTCCGACTGCATTTCCGTTACGGATGGAATCGTGCCCCATATATTGCGTTCGCCCTTCGAGGTCTTATCATCCGAAATCTCGCCCATCGGCGAACTCGGCGTTATCGGATATATCGCTATTACTTCATTCGTCGCGTGCGCTACGTGTGCCGCCGCCGTATTACCGTCTATCGTTACCATTCTCCGTGCCATAATGCCTTACCTCTCAATAAGTTACAAATATGTGAAAAATTTAGAATTATTCAATGCGGTTCTCAATTCTAAACTCTTAATTCTTAATTCGGTCTGTCAAGACGGTAGTTTATACTACTTTCCCCGCCGTGAGTCAACAAAATCACAACAGTCGTTGGTATGAATACTACAACTTCTCAACAAATGCTGCGAAGGTAATTATCTTTTTCGATAAATTTTCAAAGAGACTATGTACGGTTCCACCAAGCACCGATATCGCATCCTCTCTTGCATATGGGTCACTTGAAGACAGTTCTGAAACTAAATCTGAAATTGAGAAAGCTTCTTTTATCAATGCGATAATGTTAGGGTCACATGAATGATCTTTGATATGCGAGTCAAATAGTTTTTGATGCGAATAGCTTATTCCGCCCAACTCATAGTCGAATTTGGTTTTACAAATATCCTTAGCAATCAAAAATAACAGACGTTCTATCTTTGTTCGACGACGGTAATCAAATCCTATGGGGCCAATACTCTTAGTGCCAAGTTGTTCTGCCTCATTTCTTAATTCCGCCAATAGTTCTTTCATAAACAATATTCTCCTGCAAATCTGATTAACTCTCGAAGATCGGATAAAATAATGGGCAAATTTAAATCAGATAAAATATTCGTTTCTATACAGATACCTCGTTCGTACCAAAGCTTACAAGAACAGAGTTTTTGATAAAGAGCTTCGGGAAGAGGAAAACGATCACCAAATATTGATTTTGCCTTGAGATATGCGTTGGATCTTCCAAATTTAGGCGTCCCGTTCTTATGACAAAGGAGAATGCACACATTCCTGGCAATTGTGAAGAGCAGGGCAATATCCATCGCATTGGGAGTATTCCAGCGTTCTATGGATTTCTCCACATCTTGAAGAAGTTCCTGATAGCACTCTAAGTCTTTGCGATAATTAATATACGGCTTCAGACTGGCGAATATTATTTGTAAAGCATTCCTCTTCGAAAAAACGATTCTTCCTTCAAGTTTGAGATGCCACAAGAACAACGAACCATGCTCAGCCATAAGCAAAGCATCCTTGTTCTTATAGCATGAAGGGAAGGTTTCATTTTCACAATAGGGCAATACTATCCGGTGTTTTATCTGAAGGAGTTCATCCAAAGGAATATCATCAAATAAAACGAATATATCCTTATCCGAATACGCATCGGTGTCTCGTCTTGCTGTAGAACCAAAAAGCATGATACCCAGAATTTGTTTTGTGTCTTGTAGGGCAGATATGTTCATCGCGAGAACTTCCTGTAAACAGAAGCCGCGAAGAATCCAAGAAAAAGTACTCCTAAAAAGCTCTCAATTGCACACGCCGCCTGACAAAATAAGGAGATTGGCGCATATAGTGGGTGGCCAAGGGTTGTAAAAGTCACGATGCTAAAGTATAGGGAATCCCAAACACCTAAAGAAATTGGAGAAGAATCACAAAATTTGAAAGTTCCTAAATAGAATATAAAAGCGAACAAAACAACAATCAGCAAAGCGCTACGAAAAAGAGAACGCAGTTTAATACCGTAACCCCAACAAAATTCCGAAATTTTATTACATAAGAACAAAAGAAAGCTTTTAAGTTTATCGAAGTTCTTATAGCGATCCTTGTAATAGGTGGAGACTCCAAGGAACTGGTTTTTAAACTCGTGAGTTTCGAGTTTAATCTCTTGTAAAAGAATTGCATCACCGACTTCATTGCTACCCATCATTGTTGCATTTTGGCGAAGTGCTTTCAATAAAGATATCGCAATGATTGGCTCAACGGGTAGCGACTGTAAGATTTCTCTGTAATTTAAAATGCAACGCAAGAACCGAACATACCTGAGTTGCACGGCCTGAAAAGATGCTTTCTCTAAATTACAGTCGGTGAAAAAACTTCCGGTAAAATCGACGTTGTTAAATTTCGCTTTACGCATATAGCAGTCTTGAAATATGCACTGGTTAAACGTGACCTTTTTGAATTCAGTCGATTTAAGCCCCAATCTGATAAAAAGACACCGTGTGAACACTTTATCTTGGACCTCCAATATTGGATTGTCTTCATCGGCTATCAGAAGGTTCTCAAGATTGTCAGGCAATGATTTAAATGAACAAAGATTTTTGTTATTCATTGGTATCTTCCTAAATTTTCAAATATCAGTGGCTACTTAATATCATTTGCATAAGTTTATATTCGCAGACCACTATTTGTGGTACCTGATTCTACCTATACCGAGTCCTTTTTCAACGGCAAAATCTCGCCTTGGCGAAGGAGGATAGCGGCTCTTTGCACCGTCTTCCGCGCAGAAAACCTCCGCAGCTCAATCCCCATAATTAAAGGCGTCCCCAATCCCCAAATGTTGACGGCAAGATATGAATATTTCCTCGAAAATGGCTATATTTTATAATTGACAAGTGTAATTTATTATATACACTTAAAAACACAACACGGGAACCACACCTGTGGAGGACAGTGACGCAGATCGTAGGTCAGGGCTTTATCCGCTAATTTTAATATAGGCAAAAAGTTGGTAATGTCAGATTTGGTGATTTAGTGGAAGAGACAACTTCTACACAAACTGAATAACTGGTCATAGCGAATGTGTAATACAAAATAAGGAGTCCTCACACAATGATACTGATTAAGGAAAAAGATAACATAAAGACTGTTACGTTATTTATAACCGCTGCACCATTAATTGGTATTGTACTCTACATTACTGGGTACTATATACTGAATATGTACCTCAGTATAATGAATATTCAAACTGCTGATCTTCCTAAAGCGGCCTGCCTTGAAGCAGGAGTTTCTTTCTTGGTAGTCTGTCTCACATCAATCGCTATTTTAACTCTACCCGTTTTGATTTATTTCTTTAAGAAAGAAAAATTCCATTTATTTCCTTACTCACCTATTACTTTTAGCTTTGGAGTTTCAATTATTGCGTTAGCGTCCATATTATTTTTGATGGCATGTGTATCTTTACTTATCCAACCTGGCGAATGGCCCTCAGTAAACACCTGCGTCAACTGGTTAGTGGCATTCACATTTGTTAGTTACGCCATATTAGCCTCTCTTAATATCGGGTTTAATAAATTAAAGAATAGTACCAGTATAATATTTAAATACAAAGATGCGGTTATTCATTATTTATTTTTGATTACAGGCACTATAAGAGTTATTTTGGCATCGTTAATATTAATATCCTGTTATGGAATATTATTCTTAATGCTTGATATTCCAAAGAAGCTTCTTATAGATCCGCATAGTTATCATTTTGCTCTATATTTAATACTGTCCCTTTTAGCGTTTTCCCGATTATACATCAGAGTGAAAAACTACTTTATTTCTAATAACCCCACTGATACCCAAAATACGGATAACCTATCTGATAAAAATAATAATCACAATACATTGCCCAAGAAATCGACCCCATTCGCCATTACCTTTTTATTTTCGATTAGCGTTATATTATTTTATTTATTGATTTATTCATATATTTTCGGGCCCTTTTTATATATACCTGTATGTAAGGGAGGTGGCTATCATACGGTTAAAGTTAATCTTATCCTTTGTGGAAATGCGGATTGTATAAAAAATGAACATGGTGATACCAATAATTTATACTTGTTAGCGGAATCCCAGGACTCTTACTACATAACACAAAGCATAGATACTAATTCACCTAGGGACCAATTTCAAAGAATTTATAAAAGTGACATATACTCTATAAATAAAAACTTGGTTCAAAGCATAACTTATCAGAAAAAAGAGTTGAAGAAGCCTTAATTTGACACCAATCAGGATTTTCATCTTAACGTAAAGGGCAGTAGAATTTAATTCCGTTTCAATCCTTTTGCCTGCCCGGTTTTTTGTCTCTGTACGTTTTTCACTAAATACTAACGACTAACTACTATCGACTAACCAATCCCGCGTTTTTCCTCGGCTTAAAAGATGGGGGCCTGTCTTTCGGCCAACTCCTTATTTGTTTGGAAATTTCGCTATTTGATGCTTTGAATTTGCTTAGGATTTCGTATTTAGTGCTTAGGATTTTGACCTGTACGCTGTCCGCTAAACATGGTAAACTGCCAAGAGGAAATCCCCTATTTTTACAATTAATTCCGCTAATATATCGAACTTTAAATATGGGTTCAAAAGTAGTCAAAACGCGCGCGTTTTCGATCACTTTCCGTTCAAAACACCCTCACTTCTGTCATTTTGACCCCATTTTGGACCACTTTTTGAGGCCTTTTTGAATGTAAAATATTTTTTCGCCCTACCCCATTATCTCTATCTTGCCCATCTTCGTTAATCTGGGTAACCTGCTTGCCTCGGCGTAGCCAAAGTCGAAGACGGGTAACGTTTATCCGTCCATTTCTTCCCAAACTTTTTTCCGAAAATCATAAAATCATAAGTGTTATCTAATACTATATTTTCCTCAACTCAAAACTCAACACTAAAAATTCAAAACTGTCCTCAGTCCTTCGTCCTGGGCAAAGCCAAGAGGACTCTACGCCAAACGCTGCTTATCCGTTATAATACGCGGGTGAAAAGAAAAGAACCGACAATTAATGGTGAGCCCAGTCGAACCATACTGACCGAGCGAATCGACCGCGAATTCCTGCCCTTTGTCCGCAGGCCCAGCCGGTACATCGGCGGCGAAATCAACCAGATTAAAAAGAACCCCACCGATTGCGCATTAACCGTCGCGTTGTGTTTTCCCGATACTTACGAGGTCGGGATGAGCTATACGGGCATGGCGGTAGTTTACGAGGTTCTCAACAAAATGGACGATGTGGCTGCCGAGCGGGTTTTCGCGCCGTGGTTAGACGCCGAGCCAATCCTGCGGGAAAAGGGTATCCCGCTTTTTTCACTCGAATCCAGGGCCGCCATAAGCTCCTTCGACGTTATCGGCTTCAGTTTGACCAACGAATTGTGCTATACAAACGTGCTGAATATGCTGGATTTGGCGGGCCTGGCTATCCGCAGTGAAAACCGAAGTGAAGCCGACCCGATTATTATCGCGGGCGGCGGTATGGCGAACTGTTGCGAACCGATTGCGCCGTTTATCGACCTGTTTGTTATCGGCGAGGCGGAAAACGCCGTCGCTGATTTGGCCCGATTGATTATCGACCTCAAGCAAGCCGGCTCATCGAAAAAAGACATCCTGCTTTCCGCCGCAGAAAAGTTTGACTGGGCTTATGTCCCGTCGCTTTATAAATTCGAATACGACGGCGACAAAATTAAATCGTTTGCCGCTATCAAAGAAAACCTGCCGACGCGATTCAAAAACGCAATCGTTGACGACCTTGATAATGCGACTGTTCCAACAAAGCCGATTGTACCATTCGCCGAGGCGATTCACGAGCGGGTCAGTATTGAGATTATGCGGGGCTGCCCCGGCCGATGCAGGTTTTGCCAGGCGAGTTTTTGCAGAAGACCGATTCGTTACCGCAGCATCGACAAAATTTTCGAGACAGCCAAATCCGCTTATGAGGCGACGGGCTTTGATACAATCAGCTTATTGAGCTTATCAACCGCCGATTATCCCGATATCGAAAAGCTGATTGACCTGCTGCACAGTTATTTCACAGATAAATACGTCGGCATCTCTTTGCCCAGTTTGCGGGTTGACCAGCAGTTGAAACTACTGCCCACGCTTGCAAACGAAGTGCGAAAATCGGGCCTGACCATCGCGGTCGAGGCGGCATCGGAACGGCTGAGGCGAATCATCAATAAGCCGTTGAAAGACGAGGACCTTTTCGCCGCGGCATCAGCCGCATACCAAGTCGGCTGGCAGAAAATTAAACTGTACTTTATGACGGGCCTGCCCGGCGAGACCGAGGACGACATTAAGCAAATCGTTCATCTCGCGGACAAACTGGCGAAACTGCGCAGGGATTTTGACGGCAAAACCGCGTCGGTCAACGTCGCGGTGAGCTGGCTTGTCCCCAAGCCGCACACACCATTCGGCTGGCTGGCGCAAAAACCACACGAATACTTCGAGAACGCCAAGAATCTCATCATCGCCGAGAAAAGAAAAATAAACGCCAAATACCTTCAGTTCAAATTTCACGAGATAAACCAGTCGATTCTTGAATCAGCAATCGGGCGAGGCGACAGGCGATTAGCGGAGGTGATTGAATACGCATGGAGAAACGGCGCAAAGTTCGACTTGTGGAGCGAAACATTTAATCCGCAAATCTGGGAAGATGCGTTTCAAAAACACGGTATGAATCTCGATACAGTTGCGCAAAAGCAATTCGCAACCGATGAAATCTTGCCTTGGGAGCACTTAGGCGGCCCGGAGAAGGACTATCTGCTGAAGCATCTGGCCGAGACGAAAGAAAAAACCTGCCTCTCGAACAATAACACAACTACGTAGTTTTCATTCCGCCGGGCAGTTGCAGGCCGCCTGGGACGGCGCTTTCCCTGAACCTGACTATGATTTTAGCCACTTCCTGCGGGTCATCACTCATCGAAAAGACGCTCAAATCCTTCGGTTCTATGCATCCTTCCTGCAACATCTTGTCGCTCATCCAGTCGATGAGACCTTTCCAGTAGTCGCTGCCCATCAGTATCACGGGGAAGGACGCCTGCCGGAGGGTTTGAATCAGCACAAGAGATTCACTGAACTCATCCAGTGTGCCGTATCCGCCGGGGAAAACGACAAAGCCGTGGGCGTATTTGAGGAACATAACCTTGCGAACAAAAAAGTACCTGAAACGCAGTGAGATATTCTGGTACTCGTTCGGAATCTGCTCTTTTGGAAGCTCGATATTGAGTCCGACGCTTTTGCCTCCCGCGGCGGCGGCTCCTTTGTTGGCCGCCTCCATAATACCGCTGCCTCCGCCTGTTATGATGGTAAAACCCTCTTTGGCTACCTCATAAGCGGTTTTCTGCGCGAGTTTGTAATATCGATGTTCACGGCCGAACCTCGCGGAGCCGAAAATCGACACCGCCGGACCGACGGTTGACAATTCCTGAAAGCCCTCGACAAATTCGGACAGTATCCGGAATATCCGCCACAAATCCTCAATCGGCTGATTTGTTATGTTGGCCATCACGCGAAGGTCTCCTTCAAATTTATTCGCCCATCATCACAGCCCTTACCACAGGGCCGGGTTGTTCGCCGAAGGACAATACTTCGATATCGCACAATTATCACAATCCGGCTTTCTCGCCTGACAGGTATTTCGCCCGTGCAAAATCACCGTGTGACTGAATATCGTCCAGTCCTTCTTAGGGATTATTTCGGCCAAATCGAACTCAAGCTTTACCGGATCGCTGTTTTGCGACAATTGCAGCCGACGACTAAGCCGAATGACGTGAGTATCGCACATTATCGCCGGCTGACCAAAGGCGTTGGCCAAAACGCAATTAGCGGTCTTTCTGCCCACGCCAGGCAGTGTTACAAGCTCATCCATCGTTTCCGGCACACGGCCGGCAAACTTTCCGATTATCGTCCGGCAGGCCCCCTGGATACTGACCGCCTTATTATGGTAAAAGCCAGCGCTTCGTATATCATTTTCGATTGTTTCAAGCTTTGCTTTAGCCCAATCCTGCGCGGATTTATATTTTGCGAACAAGACGGGCGTAATCATATTCACCCGCTTGTCGGTGCACTGGGCTGAGAGTATCGTCGCTATGAGCAATTCCAGCGGATTGCCAAATTGTAACGCTACTGATGCACCGGGGTAACAATTTTGGAGAATGGGCAGTATTTTGCCGACACGCCGAGCAGCTTCTTTTGTATCGACTTTGAATTTTATGGCTGGTTTTTTCGCCATAGGAAGTGCTATTGATTCTTTAATTGTTCAAGAGCCGATTTCAGCTCGTCGCCGAATGACAGGCCTCGCCAGCGTTTGGGTTCATCCTGTCCCGGCACAAGTAATATGTTCACCGGCACACCCGGCTCGTTGTAAATTTCTTTCAGGGCAATCGTAGCCGGATAATCACTTACAGTAGTGTCGGCCTTAATCGCCAGCACGCCCTTTTGCTTTATCAGGTCCGCGATATCCTTGCGGGCGTAAACTTTTTTATCAACCACCACACAGTTCAGACACCAGTCAGCGGTAAAGTCCATAAGCACAGGTTTGTTCGCATTCTGCGCCTGCTTTATCACAGCCGAATCATATTTCTGCCAGTTAATAAGCGACGGCTTAGGCGCGGGTAAAAACGCAAAACCCGCCGCAACCGCCAGCGCAACCGCGATTATCCTGACAATCCATCTTCGCGAGGCAGGCGCAGCGAAACTGACCCAGCCGCCCCATATCCAGACGCAGAACCCGAGGGCTACCGCGAAGTACAGGACGTTCATCCTTCTGTCGGCGGGAAGAGCGGCAATAAGTTTGACCGCGATAACAAGAAGCACAAAGCCGATGGTCTGCTTGAATAATTCCATCCAGCGTCCGGGCCTTGGTGTCTTGCTCAACAACGCGGGCATCGCCGTCAATATCGCATACGGCGCCGCCATCCCGATTCCGATTACCATTATCGCCAGCGTCGCCAGACCGAGCGGCTGCGCCTGCGCCCAGGCGAACGCCGCTGCCAATATCGCGAAACTGCAGGGCGTGCTGAGTATCGCCGCCAGAAAACCCATCCCCACCGCGCCGCCGAATCCTTTTCCCGAACCACTCCTGCCTGATATCGACGAGGGAACGGTAATTGTAAACAGGCCGAACATAAATAACGCCAGCACCACCATCAGCATCGCCATCCCGGCGACAAACGCCGGGTTACGGAACTGGTCGCCCCACTGAAGAGTGGTGTTGTAAACGAGTTTCAAAATGATATTCGCGCCGGCCAGGCACGCGAAGAAAAGCAGAACGCCCGTGCAGAACGCAAGTCCCATCGTAACCGATTTGCTTTTGCCCTGTTTTGCCTGGTCAACTAATCGCATTATGATTATTGGCAATACAGGCCAGACACAAGGCATAATGTTCAGCGACAGCCCCGCGACAAACGCAAGGACAAGCGCCGCCCAAACCGAATAATCCGCAAATTGGCCCGTTAAAGCCGGCGATTTCTGTGGTTCGGGAAGAGTAAACTTCGGCTGAGCAGATACATCCCCCGGCTTGATTTTTACTTCAACTTTTATACTGCCGAAATCAGGAACGCGGCATTGAGTGTTCGAGCAAACCGCCCCGACAATACCGATATTAACAACAACCGTCTTCTCGCCTGACGATTCAGCAACAGCAAACGGCAGATACACCGTGAAGTCGCCGCCGATTACGTCTATTTTCTTGCCGAGCGCCTCATCGTAAATCCAGCCGGATTTGGGAAATATCGGCTTGCCAAACGACAGGACTTTTGTCCCCTGCTCATTGGGTTCGAGCTTGAGATTCATACCGCCCGGCGCCGAATCGGCGGAGGCGTAAAAATGCCAGTCCTTTTCCAATTCAAAGTGTATGGCAATTGCGCTCTTGCCGGCAGGTGAAACCACGTCGAATTGTTGTTCGGCCCAGAAGGTAACAACATTGATTTTTTGCCGCTGCGGAGCCCCGGCGGCGACTGCACAGGCCGACAATAAAGCAAATGCTACAAGTATCCCGCTTGTTTTAATCCTCATATCCGTATTGAAGGATTATAAAATATCGAAACGCCCGCCGTTTATTTCTTTTCTTCGGCGGATTTTTTATCCTTCGCCTGCTCGACCGCCAGTAAATCCGAAACCGTCGGCTTATCGAGAATTCCGCCCGCCAGAATAATCTTCACATCGTCCGCATCGAGCGTCTCATACTTGAGAAGCGCCTTTGCTATCTGTTCGACTTTCTCCCGGTTATGCTCAATAAGCTCCCTGGCCTTGTTGTATGCCTCGTCGGTTATCCGCTTGACCTCGATATCTATGGTTTCCGCGGTTTTCTCCGAATATTCCCTCTCGCCGGGCATCATATAATATGCATCCTGAATTCCGGCCTCCGGCTCGTAACTGACCGGCCCAAGACGGTCGCTCATCCCCCAGGTCAGCACCATTTGTTTGGCTATCCGGGTCGCCTGCTGTATGTCTGATTGTGCGCCGCTCGATATGTCTTCGCAGAACATTTCTTCGGCGATTCTGCCCCCGAAACAGACCTGCAACAGCGCCCCACAATATTTCTTCGTAAACAGCGTGCGGTCTTTTTCGGGCAGCGCAAACGTTGCCCCGCCCATCGGCCCCCTGGGAATGATGCTGACTTTGTGCAGGGGGTCCGCATCTTTCAATATTGACTGCACAAACGTATGGCCCGCCTCGTGGTATGCGGTGATTTTGCGTTCTATCTGGTCGATGACCCTGCTTTTCTTGGCGCGTCCCCATCGCACCTTGTCTCTTGCCTCCTCGAGGTCCGTCATTTCAATAGAGTCCTTGTTGGCCATTGTCGCAGCCAGGGCCGCCTCGTTGATAATCGCCGCCAAATCCGCACCGCTGAACATTGGCGTCCCGCGAGCCAGCCGTTCGAGGACCGCGTCGGAACCGAGTTTAACCTTCTTGGCGTGGACTCTCAATATTTCAGCCCGGCCCTTCAGGTCAGGCAAAGGCACCACAACCTGCCTGTCGAAGCGGCCCGGCCTGGTCAATGCACTGTCCAGTATGTCCGAGCGGTTCGTGGCCGCCATCACAATCACCTGGTCGTCCGTATCAAACCCGTCCATCTCAACGAGAATAGCGTTGAGGGTCTGTTCCCGCTCGTCGTGTCCGCCGCCGGCAAAACTGGCGCTGCGTCTGCGTCCCACGGCGTCAATCTCATCGAGAAATATTATGCAGGGTGAATTATCCTTGGCCTGCTTGAACAAATCCCGCACGCGCGATGCGCCGACGCCGACGAACATCTCGACAAAATCGCTGCCGGAAATATTGAAAAACGGAACATCCGCCTCGCCTGCTATCGCCTTGGCGAGCAGCGTCTTGCCGCAGCCCGGAGGGCCAACAAGCAATACTCCGCGCGGTATCCGCCCTCCAAGACGCTGGAACTTTTTGGGATTTCTCAAAAACTCGATTATCTCCGCTACCTCTTCTTTGGCTTCGTCTATCCCCGCGACGTCCGCAAAGGTGATTTTGACGCCGTCTTTGTCGTGGAGCCGGTGTTTGCTTCGGCCAAACGACATCAGCATCCCGCCTGCTCCGCCGCGAAGATTACGCGCAAACATCATATATAAAAACAGGCCCAGAAGGATAAGCGGAAACATCGTAAAGAACAGATTCTGCAGCCAGATGCGTTCCTTTGCCTGCTCAACCTTCAGGCCGCCTTTTTCAATCTGCTCGGCCAGCAGCTTTTTCAACTGCTCATCCAGGACGCCGCCCGACCTGTATGTAACGACAAAATCCTTCGCGGCTTTTTGCCCCCTGCCGGCCATTCCTTCCTGATTGAACTGGCCGCTGATATCGGTATCACTGAGCACAACTTTCTCGATGTGCCCCTCGTGAAGCTGCGTTACAAACTCGTCATACCTAAGCGTTTCAACTCGCTGCTGCCACTGCTGAACCACAAACATTATTGTAAATATCAGGACACCCAGCAAAAGCAGGTTCAATGGACTGTTTCGGTATGATACCGGCCCTTTGCCGGGGAGTCCTTTTCCCTCAAACATGTTTGTGCCGCGTTTTTTGTTTCTATTTTCACTCATTCCTGGCCGCTTAAAATTTTTTCGCCGATTGCCGGCAAAAGTCCACGATTACCAGCCCGACCTCATCAGTTCCACGATTCGCTCCGCCAGCGAGTTTGCGGCAAGCGTCGAGCCATAAGCGAAACTCTGGCTTTGCCACTCCGAGTAACTAGCGGACGCACTTACTGTTTTATTATCAATCAAAAACTCTCCGGTCCGCAGGTTCTTCCAACTGACCACGGCCCGAAGCTCGATATTTTTCTCCAACGCCCTGCCTATCTGGCGTTCGGTGGTTAACACCGACTCTTTGGCCTGCACAATCTGCCCACTTATTACGGTGTCGGCTTTGTCACGGTTCGTAACTATCTTGTAGGGCGTCTGCGCCTCTATGCGCTTCGCCAGGGCGTCGGTAAGCTCAAATTCTATCCCGCGTCTGAAACTCTGGTTGTCAAACATTTCCACGTAAACGGTCGCGACATCCTTCGGGTACAGGGATGTATTGCTGTAGCCCGCGCAGCCGGCACTCAGGAACATAAGGCCAAAAGCGCACAAGAGCAAAAAACCTGTGCTCTTGTAACTTGTGCTCTTATGCTCTTGTGCTCTTGTGCTCATTCGTTCTCTTAATTTCACTTGCTTTTACTTATTTTTTCTTTCGCCGTCTCGGCTGCTTTGGTATTCGGCCAATTATCAACAACCATCTGGTAATACATATTGGCAGGCCCGGCGCTTCCTGTCTTGTCGTAATACATCGCTATCCGCAGATTCTTCTCGGCCAGTTGCTCGCTAATCCGTAACAAAATATCATCCACCTGCAGCTTCTTCGCCTCCTCCGGGTATCGCAACCTGAAATTCTCATAATAGGTCTTTGCGCTGATTAAGCTCGACCCGTCATATACGGCCCCGCGATAAGCCGCGTATTTGGTCCTAGCCATTGAGAGCAGCGCATCCCTAGCTATTTCGCCTGTGGGCCAGCGCGTCGATATCTCCGACCACTTGAGGTACGCTTCGTTATACTGTTTGCGTTTTTCGTAACTTCGCGCAACGGCCAGCAGGGCATTTTTCGCTATATCCGCGGTGCCTGTCCGGTCGCTGATCTTTTCCATTATCTTCACGCCGTCGTCAAAGGCGCTAACCCTGAATATCAGGACTGTTTTCTTGCGACCTGCCAGAAACTCCGTTGCAACCTCAAACTGCCGGTTGAGCGCCGCATCTTTCAGGGGACTGGTGGGGTATTTATCCAGAAACTTATCGTATTGCTTAACCGCCTTGGTCAGCTTGCCCCTCGCCAGAAGCACCTCGGCTTTCATAAATGAACCGAAATCCTTACCGGCAACGCCGGGGTAATCTTTCTCCATCTTGTTAGCGGCCTTTTGAACCTTATCCGGCTGCCCAGCGTCCACAAACTTCTTTATTTCCGCAACACGCAGCAGGTACTGCTCATCATTGCTGTCCGTCGCCTTTTGCAACTGACCCTGCTCATCTAATCGCAGTGTCTCTGCGCAAAGCGCAACTGGCCCCGTCGGCAGGGCCAAACTCGCTGCTATCAAAATTGCCAATATGCCGAGCTTTCGCACAACTGCTTTCCCGCTTAATAAAATCAGCATCCTGTAATAATAACCCATCATCTGGCAATTGGCAATCACGATTCAGCCGGATTTATCGTAGTTTGGATAGCGCAAATCCCTCCCTTGCGTAATCCAACCGCCTTTTTCCCAAAATTACCCCTTTTGCCTAGTTTTAACTTGATTAGGCCGGCGAATTATAATAAACTATTAGTCGTAAGGTGAAAAACGGAGTCAAATGTTGAAGTGTGCCTATTACTACCAGCACACCCTAAGGGGATGGTCGTTTTACACACTTTTGAAGCCATACCGCAAGCCGGTTTGACCTTTTGGAGGTTGGAATGATGAAGAAGAGAAGATTCACTCAGACCGTTATCATTTGCGCACTGCTTTGTTTCGTTTCGCCCCTTTATGCCGACACGCCTTGGCTGCATACGGACGCCAATCTCATAAAAGACCCCAATGGAAATGTTGTTGTCCTGCGTGGTCTCGATACGATTGATATTGGCGCCGCCGCGGTGTATGGCGAGCTGCCCGGCCTGATTGACATGGTAACAAATAAAAGTGATTCCCAGGGAAACTCTCCGGGCTGGTATCCGAGGGTTTTACGCCTTGCTGTTTATCCGGCCCAGGAGACAGATTTTTCAAGTCCCTTCACATTCGACCCCAACGACAGCAATGAAGCTTATTATAACTATCTTCTCAGGCCCGTTGTTGATTACTGCAAAACAAAGGACCTCTATGTCATCATCGACTGGCATTTTGTCGGAGATAATACTTACGACAGAGTTGCGGAGACAAACGCGTTCTGGTCGTATATGGCACCGAAGTTCGCCGGCGACAGCCATGTTCTTTTTGAACTTTTCAACGAGCCGGGAAATACTTCCGGCGGTTCGGATGCGGCTGACTGGGCAACATGCAAGCCCAATATGCAGACGTGGATTGATATTATCCGTGCTTCCGCACCTAACAACCTTATTCTCGTGGGCGCGCCGAGATGGTGTCAGGAGGTTGGGCCGGCGGCGGATAGTCCGCTGGCGGGAACAAATCTCGTAATGGTGGTCCATCTTTATCCCGGTCACTGGACCGGACTTTACGGTAACCCGGAGTGGTATAAGAACGAGGTCAGACATTGTATCACCCGCTATCCAATGTTTGCGACCGAATGGGGATTTCGCGGCAGCTTAAGCGGTAATCCCAATCTACAGGGGACGATTGCCAACTATGGTCAGCCGCTGATGGATTTTTATGAAGGATACAAAATCAGCAACAGCGCCTGGATTACCGACAATTCCTGGCAACCACAGATGTTTGATTTGAGCTGGAACCTTTTGGTCGGCCCCGGCGAAATGGGCGGTTTTGTAAAAGACACGCTGTATGCGAAGATGCTCTACGACCAGCCCGGCGCAAACGCGACGCCTCCCGCAGCACCCACCGGTTTATCAGCAACGCCGGGCAACGCTTTGGTTTCGCTGAACTGGAACGACAATAACGAGAGCGACCTCGCCGGTTACAATGTGTATCGCTCGACAGCATCCGGAGGTCCCTATACCAAGATAAATGAGTGGCTCTTGAGCAACTCGGATTATATCGACAGCACCACCCTCGGCGGCGTGACATATTATTACGTTGTTACCGCGATGGACCTATATGCCAATGAATCCGGCAATTCAAACCAGGTCTCAGCCAGGCCCACCGATACAATACCGCCGGCGGCGCCTACGGGCCTGACGGCAAAGGCAGGCGACAACTACGTTTCGCTTAACTGGAACGACAACAGTGAAGTCGATATAAACGGTTATAATGTCTATCGTTCGACAATTTCCGGGGGCACATATACCAGGTTAAATGGGACGCTTTTGAGCAACTCAGATTATATTGACTATACTGCCGTCAACGGAACAACCTATTACTATGTTGTCACGGCGGTAGATACCTCCTCAAATGAATCTGCCAACTCAAGCGAGGCCACAAGCATGGGCGTCGAAATCATCGGTTCATGGGTGACGGGAACGACCCACACAAAAGAAACGGGTTCCAACCGTGCCCTTATCTTCATCGCCCATGCGAGGTATCTTGCTACAACTTTGACTTCCGTAACCTACGGCGGGCAGGCGATGACAAAGGTAATTGACACTAACTCCGGCGGAACTATCCGTGCGAGCGCTACGGTTTTTATCCTCAACGAAACGGGGGTGGCTGCTGCGACTAACAGCACGTTTGTGCCCACCTGGAGCACCACGCCGAACCCCGTCGCATACACAAGCGTTTTCCTTAAGAATGTTAACCAGGCGACTCTTGTCGGAGCGTCTGACAGCAACAGCACGAGAAGTTCTACGCCAAATCCGATCAACACCAATCCGCTTTCCACCAGCGTAGGAGATATGGTCATTGACGCCGCGACGTGCGGCAACACCGGCTCATATACAATGAACAACGGTTTCATTGAAAGCACCAACCAGACATTTGGCGGTACTGGGGGGGCTACTGGTGCAACCGGATATAAAACCGCAACAGGTGCGGCCGAAACGCCCAGCGCAACACATTCGAATCCGAACATTCAGGTGATTGTTGGCTTTGTTGTCAAAATCTCACCAAACTTACCTCCGTCGGCGCCAACGGGTTTGTCCGCTGCAGCAGGCAATCATACTGTCTCGCTCGACTGGAACAACAACGGGGAAAGTGACCTGGCCGGCTACAATGTATATCGCTCGACTACTTCAGGCAGCGGCTATGTCAAATTGAACGGTTCGTTATTAACCAGTTCGGATTACAACGATTCTAATGTATCTAATGGGACGACTTACTATTATGTCGTTACGGCGGTAGATACCGGCACACTTGAATCCGGTTATTCCAACGAAGTATCAGCCACGCCCAACTACCCCTCCACCGGAACCGGGGCGATCCTCCGCGAATGGTGGGCAGGCATTACGGGAACGGCGGTCAGCGACCTTACCTCGAATGTGAATTACCCCGACAATTCCACCGGCAGGGAACTGATTACGAAACTTCAGGGACCGACAAACTGGGCGGACAATTATGGCACGAGCATTAGAGGTTATGTGATTCCGCCTGTGAACGGCAGCTATACCTTCTGGATTGCCAGCGACGCCAACAGCGAGTTGTGGCTTAGCACAAACAACAACCCGGCAAATGCTATTCTGATTGCGTATATACAGGGCAACCCACAGTCATCGCCAAAATCGCTTGTCGCGGGTCAGAAATATTACGTCGAGGTCCTGCATAAAGCAGGCACCGGCAACGATAATATATCGGTATCCTGGCAGGGGCCTGGCATCAGTCAGCAGGTCATTGATGGGTTATACCTGTCGCCCTGCTGTCTCGATTTCAGGGATTTCGCAGATTTGGCTCAGCAGTGGAACCGCAGCGACTGCAACGCGGGCAATAACTGGTGCAGCGGGGAAGACCGCGACCGCGACGGCAATGTCCAGATTGATGACCTGAAGACGTTCGCGGAAGAATGGTTAACAGGATTTTAGCAGGCAAATTTGGCCGTAACATTCCAGTTCGACGAAAAAGAGAAGATTTAAAAGTAACCACACCAAACAAGGCTAAGTAAGGTGTTACTAAATATGAATTCTATCTATGTTTTGGCGAAGCGTTTTCCGGCGGCATTGCTTTTAGTGTTCATTTTTTTAACGCCGCTACCACTCTGTGCCCAGCAGGTCAGCAGCAGTCTGGTTATCAGCAGTTTAATAATGAGCAGCACAACAGGACTTATACGCCCGCCCAAAACACTCACTGACCCCAATGCCACAAGCGAGTCGAAATCGCTTATGTCCTTTTTGGTGGACTATTACGGACAGCAGGTCCTTTCCGGCCAGCAGGACATGAGCGAAATAAACTACATCTACTCCGTTACCGGGAAAAAGCCCGCCGTCGGCACTTTTGATTTAATGGATTACTCGCCCTCTCGTATCGAGCACGGCGCTAACCCAACAGGTCTGTCCGAAAGCTACATAAACTGGGCCAATTCCGGCGGGATGGTCGGTTTGTGCTGGCACTGGAATGCGCCAACTGATTTGATTGATGGGAATGGCACGGAATGGTGGCGCGGTTTTTATACTTACGCCACAACCTTCGATATTCAGGCAGCCCTGGCTGACCCCTGCGGTGCGGATTACCAGCTTGTGCTTCGCGACCTCGATGCGATTGCCGTGCAGTTGCAAAAATTTCAGGACGCGAACCTGCCCGTTCTGTGGCGGCCTCTCCACGAGGCGTCCGGCGGGTGGTTCTGGTGGGGCGCAAAAGGGCCAGGGCCTTTTATTCAGTTGTGGCAACTTATGCATGACCGCTTTGTCAATTATCATCACCTGCATAACCTGATCTGGGTTTATACCGTCGGCGACCCGGCGTGGTATCCGGGTGACGCCTATGTTGATATTGTGGGGATGGACATTTATCCGAGCGACCCGAATACCAGTATGGTTGGATATTGGCAGGATACCCAGAGTTATTTTGAGGGGGTTAAGCTGGTTACGTTGTCTGAATGCGGAATACTTCCCGACCCCAACAAAATCAGGGCTGACAAGGTTTGGTGGAGCTGGTTTTCTGTGTGGTCAGGCAGCTTTATTGAAGATGTAAACCAAAGCTTTCTCAATTCCGTCTATCATGACGCAGATATTATTACCCTTGATGAGCTGATTGACTGGAAGCACTATCCCGTCACGGGCGGCGCTCCAATTGTATCTATTACACAGCCAGCCGAAGGCGCAAGATTTACTTTCGGCGACAATATCACAATTTCCGCTGATGCCTGTGACCCCTGCGGTGCTATTACCAAAGTGGAGTTTTACAAAAACGACATCAAACTGGGCGAAGACACAAACGCTCCTTACAGCTTTACCTGGACAAGCGCCTCACCGGGGCAATATGTCCTCAGGGCCGTAGCCACTGACAACTCTGGTTTGAGGAGTGATTCGCAGGAAGTGAATATAACGGTCGGGATCCCCCTGCCGACAAAGATTGTGCGCTATGAAGCGGAAAACGCCGTCACCGAGGTCAACGGGCCGACCTTCAGCACGAATTTCTCCGGTCATTCCGGCACCGGTTCGATGCTTTTTAATGGCAACGGAGGAACAGGAATCAATTTTACCGTTACCTGTCGTAAGGCGGGAAGTTGTCCTTTGACGATTCGATATCTGATACCGAGCGGGTGGGGCGACAAGACAAACACAGTCCTGGTTAACGGCTCTGAGATATGGTCGCCTGTTTTCACAAATACTAACAGCATCTGGACCAGTTTCGCGTTCGGAAATATATCGCTGAATGCCGGCTCCAACACTGTTCGTATCCAGCATAACTGGGGCTGGTTCTACGTTGATTATATCGAGATTGAATTTCCCAGGGCAGGCGACTTTAAGGATTTTGCCGATTTCGGCCAGCAGTGGAAGCACACCAATTGCGGCCCGGCTAATAACTGGTGCAGCGGTTTTGACTTCAGCCAGGACGGCCCTGTCCTTCTCGACGACCTGAAGTCATTTACTGAAAGCTGGCTCAGCGGCATTTAAAGTTTTTATAAAAAATTATGAGGAGGTTGTAATGATGAAGACGAACAAAAAGGCCATAAAAGCCGGTATTTTATGCCTTCTTGTTTGTTCGCTCACGCCGGTTTACGCGGCTTCGAATCGCATCCACTATAACAATCAGGACCTGTTCCTCAACGGCGCCAACCTGGCATGGCAGTATTTTGCCAACGACATCGGGCCCGCTACCTACTCGCCGGACATGGCCCATTTTGACGACGTTTTCAACCAGTTCGAGGCCAACGGAGGCAACTGTATGCGGCTGTGGCTTCACACAACAGGCGCCTACACCCCGGCATGGGACGGCAATACTGTGACCGGTCCAGGGACATATACCATCGCCGATTTGCAGACCATTCTGGATGACGCCTGGGCACACAAAGTGAGCGTGATGTGTTGTCTGTGGTCCTTTGATATGATGAGAACCTCCAACGGCCCCACTATCTACAACCGTTCAAGAGCTATATTGACAAACTCCACCTACCGGCAGTCGTATATTAACAACTGCCTGATTCCTATGGTGACTGCGCTGCGGGGTCATCCAGCCATCGTCGCCTGGGAGATATTCAACGAACCCGAGGGTATGAGCACCGAGTTCGGCTGGTCGGAAGAACAGCACGTGGCGATGTCCTATATCCAGACCTTTGTTAATCAGTGTGCAGGTGCTATTCACCGAACCGACCCGAATGCGAAGGTAACGAACGGTTCGTGGTCCTTCTACGCCACCACCGACCAGCCTGCGGGCTCCGGAAACAAAAATTACTATACCGATGCCCGGCTCATCGCCGCCGGTGGAGACCCGAACGGGTATCTGGATTTCTATTGTGTCCACTACTACGACTGGGCCGGCACGGCGCGTTCACCATTCGATCATCCATATTCCTACTGGGGCCTCGACAAGCCGCTCGTCGTTGCCGAGTTCTATCCACCGCCCCCGGGTTGCAGTACCTGCTGCACGGACTGCGGAACCACTCCGTACGAAAACCTCTATCAGAACGGCTATGCCGGGGCGCTAACGTGGTCATGGACGGACAGCAACCATGTCCCTATGCTTGGGCAGATGGACGCTATGTGGATCGCCCATCAGTCGGATGTCGAGATTATCAAAAGCAATGACTTCAAGGATTTCGCCGGCTTTGCCACCCAGTGGCTTCGGGCCGACTGCGCTGCGGCAAATGCCTGGTGCAACGGAGCGGATAGAGACCGCGACGGCAACGTCCAGATTGATGACCTGCACACGTTTGCCGAGGAATGGCTTTTATTTTAGGAATTGAATAGTCCTAAGGGGTCTAATTGCTGCAACATCAATGCCGGCAGGCACTTACGTCTGCCGGCATTATTCTTTTAGTTTGCCGTCAACAACTTAGCTCTTGAAAACGTAGTAGGTTTTGTGGTAAACTAATATTGAACAGGTAAACGGAGTTACTGACTGATTGCGGCCCATCATTACTGTCTCCACACATACCCAGTAAATGGGGTTTGTGTCCTCTTTTTGGAGGTTAGAATGATGATGAGAAGAAGATTCGCCCGGACAATCGTTGCTTTTGCGCTTTTCTGTTTAGCAACCCCACTTTATGCCGCCACTCCCTGGCTGCACACAGACGGCAATGTAATCAAAGACCCCTGCGGTAATACTGTCGTTTTGAGGGGCATCGATTTGATAGATTTGGGTTTCCTTCAGGATTGGGAAGGCGGCGCAATCGCTATGGTTGACCGGCTGACGAATCAAAGCGACCCCTGCGGAAGTTCTCCCGGCTGGTACCCCAGAGTTCTCAGAATTAACATTACCCCGCCTGATTCGGTGAGCGGCTGGCCTCATCCCTTCAACCCAAACAATACTGATTTATATAATCTTCTCAGGTCGGTTGTTGATTACTGCAAAACCAAGGGCCTTTATGCAATCATCGACTGGCACTATGTCGATAATACCTACAGCCATGTTGCAACGACGAACACCTTCTGGACGTATATGGCGCCTAAGTTCGCCAATGACAGCCACGTTATTTTTGAACTTTTCAATGAGCCGATAAATACCAGTTTCGGTTCAGATAACGCCAACTGGCTAAGCGTCAGAACAGATATGCAAAACTGGTTTAATATCGTGCGTTCATACGCGCCCAATAATCTTATCCTTGTGGCAGGGCCGAGCTGGTCCCAGGCAATCGGGCCAGCGGCCACTTATCCCCTTACGGGAGACAACATTGCTATTGTTTCGCACATTTATCCCTATCATTGGCTTGTCAGTCCCGCCGGCAATAACTGGTACACGACCCATATTAATAATTGTCTTACCCGCTACCCCGTTTTTATGAGCGAATGGGGATTCTACAACGACCCAAATGACTATCTTGGTTACGGCTCGATTACTAACTATGGCCAGCCGCTCCAAGATTTTCGTGAGGCACGAAAAATCAGCAACAGCGCCTGGGTTTCAAGCTATGACTGGACGCCCACGATGTATACCGGCGGTTTGAGCTATAAACTTCGCATCGGCGAATACGAAATGGGCGGTTTTGTGAAGGATACGCTTTATCTGAAGAGAAGCGACAACCAGCCCAGTGACGGAAACACCATACCGCCAGCGGCGCCGACGGGATTGACGGCGACACCCAGTACGGGGACGATAACGCTTGACTGGAATGACAATAACGAAGGCGATTTATACGGCTACGATATTTATCGTTCGACAACACCGGGCGGCCAAACCAGCCGGCTTAATCTTGTGCGCTCGAAAACTTCCGCTTACACAGATACCAATGTCGCTGGAACAAGGACTTATTATTATGTTGTAACGGCGGTGGATACAAACTTTAACTCATCAGCCGATTCGTTGGAGGTATCAGCGACTGTTCCTGCCGACTCGACGCCTCCGGCGGCTCCTTCGGGCGTATCCGCGACGGCAGGCGACGGGACAGTTTCACTTGACTGGAACAACAATACTGAACCAGACATAAACGGTTACAACGTGTATCGTTCTACAATTTCCGGCGGTCCGTACACCAGGCAAAACGGGGTGCCGCTGAGCAGTTCTGATTTCAACGACGCCAATGTTACCAACGGGACAATTTATTATTACATCGTCACAGCGGTAGATACCTCCCTGAATGAATCAGCGAACTCGAGCCAGGTTTCAGCAAGACCTCAACTCAACCCAATCGTTGGAATAATCGGCTCATGGATAACGGGAACAACTCACGCGAAAGAGTCGGGCTACAACCGAGCTTTGGTCTTTGTCGCACATACAAAAGGTACCACGTCCAGCACACCAAGCTTGACCGCTGTGACCTATGGCGGACGATCAATGACGAAAATCATCGATAGAAGTACCGGCTCAAGCACCAGCAGGGTGTATGTCGCGGCGTTTATCCTCAACGACGCCAACATAAGTGCTGCAACCAGCACCACATTTACGCCTACATGGACAAATCAGCCCCCAAGCATTACCTACAGCAGTGTATTTCTTCAGAATGTTAACCAGACGACACTTGTAGGGGCCACTGCCAGTGCCGGGGCAACAAGCAGCACTACGGTATCAACTTCTGCACTTGCCAACAGCAACGGCGATATGGTGCTTGAGAGCGCCGCCAGCTCCGTTGCGGGCACATACACAGTAACGAGCGGCTGGACTATAGACATTGACCTTTCGGTAACAGGTTACGATGGTATGGGCGGACACAAACCCGCCACAGGCGCCAGTGAAACGCCGAGTATAACTCAATCGAGCGGCAACCATTCGCTTATCGGGTTCGTAGTCAAGATGGCTCCAAATGTGGCCCCGGCTGCGCCGACCGGACTGTCGGCAACGTCAGGCATAGGAATTGTCCTGCTCAATTGGAACAATAATACCGAACCCGATTTGGCCGGCTATAATGTATATCGCTCGACAACTTCGGGCAGCGGCTACGTCAAATTGAACAGCTCTTTATTAACCAGTTCGGATTACACTGACACTAATGTTGTCAACGGAATAACCTATTACTATGTCGTTACCGCGGTTGACACAGCCGGTCTTGAATCCGTTAATTCGGGCGAGGTTTCCGCTACGCCAAGCACTCCGGCCATCGGCACCGGCGCTATTCTTCGCCAATGGTGGCTGGATATACCAGGTTCTAGCGTAGACGACCTGCTCAACAACCCAAACTACCCCTATAACCCAAACGGCAGGCAGTTGATTACAAAACTGGAAGGACCGGTAAACTGGGCAGACGATTACGGCACGCTTCTTCGAGGGTATTTGAATCCGGTGACCAGCGCTAATTATACATTCTGGATTTCCAGTAATGCATCGAGCGAACTGTACCTGAGCACGGACACCGACCCCTACAACATCCAGTTGATCGGATATGTGTCGGACTTCACTGATTATCACGAATGGTATAAGTATCCCGAGCAGCAATCGTCCCCCATTTCCCTCGTTGCCGGCCAGAAATATTTTATCATGGCGGTGCACAAAGCGAGCACCGACAATGACAACATCGCGGTGGCCTGGCAGGGACCGGGAATCAGCCAGCAGGTAATCGACGGCATATACTTGTCGCCCTGTTGCCTACAGTTTGCGGACTTTGCGGAGCTTGCAGCCCAGTGGAACCGAACCGACTGCGACATCAGCAACGACTGGTGCAGCGGCGGTGATTTCAATCGCGACGGAACCGTCGGAATAGATGACCTCGCATCGTTTGCCGAGGGCTGGTTAACGAGTGGCCTTGATTACTAAACAAATATCGCCAACTTAATAAAAAGGGCCGCGAATAAAATCGCGGCCCTTTTTATTCGGCAACGCCTTGTAAATTTTATCTTAAAAAAACCGGAGACGAGGTCCCCCCCGTTGTGCTGGGTATTACTCGGTCAGCAACCCCGTCCCCTTCGAAGAAGAGAGGAGAAGAGAAGGCGTTAATTTCTTACTTACTCCAATTAGAATATAAGTTACTTTTCGGGGAAATCCAAATACGTGGAGTCGATTTTCGATTTATTATTTAATATTTTCGATTTTTGGGCTCGTTCGCCCATATGTAAAGCGGATGAAAATAGAAAATCGCAAATATAAAATAAAGACGCGGGATGGCTCAATCGGTGTTATTCTTTATAGTCGTGGGGTCTTTTTGCTCTTCAATGGCCTCTATTTTTCGGACCCTTCTAAGATGTCTGCCTCCGGCGAAATCGGTGCCGAGCCAGACCTCGACCATTTTGCGAAGAAGAACCTCGCCCAAAAGCTCGCCTGAGACGCAAAGGACATTGGCGTCATTATGATGACGCGAAATGCGTGCGCCAAGCTCATCGTAACAAAGAGCGGCGCGGACACCTTTGACCTTATTGGCGGTGATGCTCATTCCGATACCGGTACCGCAGGCGAGAATTGCCCTGTCAGCTTTTTTCTCAGCGACGGCCTTGGCGGCAAGATAGGCGGGGTCTGGATAATCAACAGGATTACCGTTAACAGTCCCGACGTCAATGCATTCGTGACCAAGCTGAATGACTATGGTCTTAATCAGTTCTTTTGCCTTGTAACCGCGATGGTCGCTTCCAACCGCTATTTTCATATAACCATCTCTTCAATTCTCTTTCTTATTGCTCTGTCAATCCGCTCGGCACAATTGTCGTAAACCGCTCGTGACTGCCCTATCGGGTCCGGGATATCGGCCCCGTCGTCAAACAGCGAACATTTACTTGCGGCCCCGGGGCACATTTCCACCACCGCTTCACGATGTCCCCGCGTCATAGCGAATATCAAATCGCACTGCTCAATCAGGTGTATCGTCAATGCCCTGCTTCTATGGCCGCTGATATCGACGCTCTTTGCCGCACAGACCTCGACGGCCTCATCGCTGGCGGGAAACCCGACTATCCCAAGCGTGCCCGCAGATGTAACTGTATATCCTTTTTCTACGAGCCGGTCAATGGGGCAGCCCAATTTTTCCGCAAGATGTTTTTTGAAAAGGCCTTCGGCCATAGGGCTTCTGCAACTGTTGCCCGTGCAGACAAACAGAATCGTAACCTGTGCCATTTCAAGGAGTTGCGATTCAGAATACACGCCTTGTCTGAGTACTTCAATGCCCGTTTTGCTTATTTTGGCGACGGTGCTGCTTTTGGCATATTTACAGGGGCCGGTATCCAGCACCATATCAAGTTGTCCTGAGAATTGCTCAATGACCTGTTTTGCCTCAACAGCCGGCGACTGCCCGCTGATATTTGCGCTTGGCGCGACAACCGGGCTTGTCGTCTGCGATAAAAGCATCAAGGCGATAACATTATCGGGACACCTGATACCGATTGAACTATCGCGGTAAAGATTGTCAAACACCTCACGAGGCAGTTTGGCTTTTTGCTGAACGATATCCTTTTCGTCGAGTCCAAACACTATCGTCAGAGGCCCCGGCCAGGCGTTCTTAATAAGTTTTTTTGCCCGAAGCCCCAATGCGGGAACATACCGCGAGACATCGACGGAATTGGCGATATGAAGAGTATAGTATTTGTCCTCCGGTCGGCCTTTGAGGTTGCTGAGCTTAGCTAATGAATCATTGCTCACTCGACAGGCAATGCCATAGACGGTCTCGGTGGGAAACGCGACAAGCCCGCCGGCGTCTATTACTTTCGCCGCATCTTTTATCGCCGCCGCGTCAACATTGCCGGCATTAAGTTTGATTACCTTCGTTTCCACGAAGGCCAAAATACACTAAAGCCGGCGCGGTCGCAAGAAAACTGTTTGAGGATTGTATCAGCGGAATTGAACGGCAACTATCGACGGTCGGCCGCTGAATCTATGTAACGCATCAGGATATCGAGGTCGCTGATGTCGATAACGCCGTCGGAATTTATATCGCCAAACAGATAACGGTCTGATGTTTCCATGCTCGCAATCAGGTTATCGAGCAAAACGTTAACATCGAGGTCATCAACTACGCCGTCACCGTTGAGGTCGAACCAGAGCGAATCGTTCCTGATGGGTTTGGGGCCGACATTCCAGGCAACTGCGTATGGCGGCGATACCTGCGGCTGATTGACGTCGTGCTCGTCGCTGAACAAAACGACGATTTCGTAATCGGTGAAGTTGGCGTCCGCCGGCGTATAAATATGCTCGACGTTGTCGGTTCGGCTGTCGGAGTAATCGAGCAGGTAATCTTTATTGGGGTCGTTTGAATCAACGGCCCAAAGCTCAAGACGAAGGTCGGCGTCTTTTTGTATCTCGTGCTCAAATGGGTATGTAAGGGAAAATTGTTTGTTCCAGGTTACTGTCGCGGTAATCATTTTGTCCGCCGGCTCTGTTATCCTGATTTTATAGACGTTGGCGGGCGTGTTGTCGCGGTTGAGTTTATTGAGGTCCCAGCCGGCCGTCGGGCAGTTGCCGGGCAAATGCTGACCTGCCAGCAACTGATTGTTCGCTGCGACGGCGTTGACCATTCCTGCCCCCTGCAGATAATCGAGAGGGACATCGTGGTCGTCATCTTTGGTCAGCCGGCCCTTATGCCAATAAGGCAGCTTTGTGGCGGAATTCAGCAGGATTGATTTTACGACACAGTTACCACCGTCGCGTGCCGTAACCTGCTGAAGATTCGGGTCTAAAGACGCCTGCTGGATGAGCAGACCGGCGGTCCCGGCGACAATCGGCGTAGCGAAACTCGACCATGTACCCGTCGGCTCATAAAGGTTCGGCTCGCCCGCTATGGCGGCAAGGCAGTTGCCGGGGGCGACGATATCCGGTTTGCAGCGACCATCGGAGGTCGGACCGATGCTGGAATATTCAGGATATACAAGTGTGAAACGCGAAAGGCCTGTGTTGATATCGTTAGATTCGACGGATTTCACTACACCGACACCAATGACATTGCCGCCCGCGCCTGGGAACAGGACAGGGTCGGAAGAATTGGAGCCGTTGCCTATGCCGACGACCACCGTCAATCCATACTTCTGTGCTATCGCCTCGATGCCCCGCGTCCACCAGTCCTCAAACTGATAACCTATATCGGCGGTGATAACATTAGCGTCGGGAGCCGAGCAGGGAAATACGTTGTTGATGAGGAAATTCCAGAACTCATACACATTGGCCTGCGCATCGGGGACTACACCCTCGTAACGGAAACCGCCAATTTGTTCGTTGTACGCGTTTGGGTCCCGGCCTAACAGAATCGAGCATACGGCGGTCGAATGTGCCGAGATACCCGCCGGCTGAAGCTGCCGGTCGTGGAAAATATATTGCGTATCTTTGAAACAATTGTGGTCGATTGCGGGCCGGTAGTCGTTTTGCGGCTCGCCATCGATATAGGTAATGCTTCGGCTGACAATGGCGAACTTTACGCCCGCGCCGGTAAGATTGGGGTCGGTTTGCTTAAGCTGATATATCCCGACATAATTAAGACCCTGCGGCTGAAAATCCCCAACAGCCGGCTGCTCAGCAACGGCGACACTGCCCAATAATAGGCCCAAAAACCCCGTTATCAGGGCTGATAATCGAGCTTTTGTAGGAAACCAAATCACCATTTCCCCCTAGGCTTGGCCATCCCTTTCGGAAACGGTCAACCGCCGAGTAACACCAAAAAAGTTAATAACACAAGTGCTACGCTCAAACAGCCATTCCAGATTATCTACTATACCATAAAATCCACTCATTTTCAAGCTGCCCAGTATTTTTTTAAGTTATAACTTATATTTCGGCATACGGACAGAACCAGGCCACAAAATACACAGGTTTTTCAGCAAAAAAAGGCAACCAAGGCTGGATACCTTACACCACGCGGCGATTGTGAAAAAAAGGTGGATGAAATACTAAAACGCAGGGCAAAGCTAAAAGCAAAAACTATTGAAAACAGAAAAGAGTTTAATTCAAAGGCATCAGAAACCGGATGCCAGAAACGTCAACCAAAACAGGCATCTTTACTGTCTCATTAGGGCTGACGACATACACCTTCAGGGACAACGCGGTTGTGTCGTTGACGTCGGTTCTGTCCTTTATCGAATAACCGGCGAAGGAGGATGTAATGTCAAATGTAGGGGTGCCTTTTGACAGGTCATGACAGGAATTGCAGGAACTTTTGTAGCTGCAAATTTTTGTCGTTTTTACATCACCGGTCATAATAATACGGCGTCCATTGGCTGCATCTGATATGACCCACTTTGCCTTTGTTGGGCTTAACGACGCATGCTCAAAACCTAATGTGCCCCAGTTTTCACCCCTGCAATAATTTTGCGTTTTGCCGTTTGGGTCCTTAGCTTTATAGGTATAAACGGCCCAGACGTTGGTTGAACCGCCACTTGGCAGCTCGAAGACAACAAACGCGGTATTGGTATCTTTAATCTGCCCCCGGGCATTTGAATCTGATGAATCTGAATTATACTTGTATTCCGCGTTGCTCGCCTTCATGTTATAGACAAGCACATTGGCACTGGCCGGCATAGACACCCCGAGCACCAACAGAACCAGTGACAATTGTTTCATTTTTCAACCTGTCCTTTCAAAAACAATCGGACAATAATATCTCACGCGGCCCATATCGTTCGGCTGCTATGAATATGCTTTTCCGGAGGCGACAATATAACATATAAGCCCTGTTTGTCGCAAGATGCCCGGAGGTTTAATACATTGGTCTTCAATCCCGGCCAGACGGCGGAATGAAAATCTCCTCGCTGGATTGGGTGTTCTAAAGCATTTCTGATTTGCGACTTGCCTGCCCTGCGTAGCTTTAGCGAAGCAGGGTCCGCCGGAGCTTGCTCGCCTGTGGCGAGGTGTGGTTTGCCCGCCCCCGCGTTTCGTTTTGCCCCCCTGCTTCGCAAAGCGAGGCCGCCAAGGGCGAACAGTTATCTGTTTTTCCCGACAGAATCTCTTTGCCGGGATTCTTCTGTTAATTTTTTCAAAAGAGTTAGGGCCGACTCGTAAACTGCCGGGCTTGCGACCACTATCTCATAAATCAGAGGAGCAGTTAAATTCTGCCTCATTCCTGACTGTTTGTCTTCGCTTATTTTTATAAGCCCAAGATTCCATATTTCCCTGAATCTTTGTGCATAGCTTTCTTTTATTCCTCTGCCCAAATCCTGGCTTTTAGTCCATTCCTGAATTGCTTCCTTATAACCTGTTTTTTTATTACTTCGCTTGCCTAAATCCCAGATAAAGTCCTTGATGGCTCCATACTGGCATGCTGTAAAATCATCAGGGAAAGCCCTCATTGCGGCATATTTAATGGGGCAAACATCGGCATAATTTTTACCGCAGGCATATTCAATACTTACCCTGTGGGCATGGCTTTGCGGGACGGGCTGGTCAAGAACCTTTATCTTTCTCTGCTCTTCACTGAGGATCTCCTCGAAAATACAATAATCACATCTCTCAGTGCGGCAAATCAAATCTTCTTTTGAGCCGTTGAATTTTACTTCCATTTTATTTTTACCTTGCAAATTCCTGCTCAGCTACATTGCTGTGCCTTATTGCCAATAGTATATCAAATCCGCACTTGAAAATCAATATTTTAAGCTTTATATAACTGTCCCCAACTTTCCTCCACAATCTTTTGGTTAGTTTGAACCGTCCACCTGTCATGAGCGATGTCGAAGGGCTGTACGCCACACGCTGAACGCTGAATACCGAATTTTCTTGCTGGATTGGGTGGTTACTTATTTCTGATTTATGATTTACGATTGCTGATTGATGATTTAACGTTTTATTCATACTGTTCCTGCCGGTGCCCTTTCCACTTTACACTAGTATCCTGCCTTATTATAGTAGATACAAATGAGCAATTTCACATCACTTGATGGTTGTATCGTCGGCCTGTATCTGCTTGCCACAATGGTTGCGGGGGTGATGTTGCGCAAATACGTCGGCAGAGTTGAGGATTTTCTTGTCGCCGGCAGAGAAATGAATGTTTATCTCGGCATCGCCTCACTTGCCGCAACGGAATTCGGCATCGTGACATGTATGTACACCGCACAGAACGGCTTCGAGAAAGGATTCGCAGGGGCCATCCCGGGAATCCTCACGTTTCTGGCGATGTTCCTTGTAGGGTACACCGGTTTCTGCATTAAGCCCCTGCGCGATTCCGGCGTTATGACAATTCCAGAGCTTTTCGAGAAAAAATACGGCCCGCGGGTTCGATGGGCCGCCGGCGTCGTCATTGTCCTTGGGGGACTGCTGAATATGGGCGTTTTCCTCCGCACCGGCGGTGACTTCCTCGTGAACGTCAGCGGCCTCGACTCCAAATATCTTGAAGTAACGATGACGGCACTGCTTATCGGCGTGGCTATTTACACAATTCTGGGCGGCATGCTCTCGGTCCTTGTTACCGATTTTCTTCAATTTATAGTGATGAGCGCGGGCCTCATAATCACAACATTTCTCATTCTGCACAAGGTGGGCTGGGCTGCGCTGGTGAACGCCGTGCAGATTCACCACGGCAGCGGCGGATTTAATCCGTTCAGAAACGAGAGTATGGGATGGTCCTATGTAGTTTTCAATGCCCTGCTGAGTACGGCGGCGGTTCTGACCTGGCAGCCGGTGATTGCCCGCGTCCTGGCGTCCAAAGATTCCCAGGCGGCGAGAAAGGTATATACCAGCACATCGTTCTTTTTCGTGGCGCGTTTCATCATACCCGGCATCTGGGGAATCGCTGCCCTGGCATTACTTACACCCGACCAGGTCGGCCCCAATACTCTTTTGGCTATGCCCAGAATGCTTCGGACGATTGTGCCGCCGGGACTAATGGGACTGCTGCTGGCCGCGATGCTTGCGGCGGATATGAGCACCGATTCTTCCTATATGCTCACATGGGGCAGCGTGATATACAACGATATAATGGCGCCGTTTCGCAAAAAGGCGTGGTCAGAGAAAAAGGGACTCATCTGGAATCGAACCATCGTCGCATTTATAGGCGTGTTCCTCTTAATCTACGGGCTGTGGTACAAAATAGAGGGGGACCTTTGGACTTACCTCGGCATCACGGGCACAATATATCTTTCCAGCATATCCGTTCTGCTCATCGCCTGCTGCTACTGGAAACGCGCCAACAGCTGGGGCGCAGCCGCTGCCATATTCTTCGGCGCCCTTATACCGGCCGCCACGCTTGTCCTCCAGAAGATCGGCCCCTGCACCGAATGGTGCAGGAAAAACGACACTTCCTGTGGAATCGCCGCGTATGTGATTGTGGCATTGGCAATGGTCGTCGGGTCGCTACTTAAACCGGTTGGCAAGGTTAGCAGGGAGAGATAGACATGATGAATATCGTCAATGAAATAATGACAATGCTCAAAGACCACTGGTTTTGGGGAGCGCTGACTCTCGCCTGCCTCGTCTGGTATTCAACGATTACGATTTATGTATCGGTCAAAGGTGTTGGTGATATCCGAAGTATGCTCCGAAAACTGTCGGGGCGACGATAAAAGCCCCTCGGCTTCGCCCGGGACAGGCAAAACTGCTTTTTATTTCCCCAAGCACGTAATTTCGGGGTGATACGTATATATCAATAGAGGACGAGTGATAACTCGTCTGGGCTGCCGGTTTTGGGTGCGGGTCGGCAGCCCTTTTTATTTTCACAGAAGTTTACCCGCCGGAGCTTATCGCGCAAGCGCCCTCGCTGGATTGGGGGGTTCAGATTTGCGATTTAACGGCAGTGGATAACAAAAATAGGTGGCTGTCCCGAATGGCAGTTCCTTAAGCGGCATAGGCAGCCCTCCATTGCACTCTTGTGGTTTTGAGAGACGGATAATGTACGCGTTCTCGACGAATCGCTCTCGGTTCGATTCT
>JBEKAT010000005.1:0-57250 GCA_050015775.1 Sedimentisphaerales bacterium
CTGCCTGTAATTTCAAGGACGTGCTTCTCGACATTTTGCGCGAGAAGTTCAGCCGGCGACCCGCGAAGTATGCCGGCCCCTTTATCCATAATCAGAATCGTATCGCAAAGCGCAAACGCCTCTTCCATATAATGTGTCGTCAGCAGAATCGTCGTGCCGTGCCTTTTGAGCTGCCTGAGTTTGTCCCATATCAGGTGTCGCACCTGCGGGTCAAGGCCGGTCGTCGGCTCATCGAGTATCAAAAGTTTCGGATTATTCATCAGCGCACGCGCGATTACTAATCGCCGCTGCATACCGCCCGAAAGCTCCCTGATTCTTGCGGTGCGTTTGTCCGACAATTCCATAAACCCCAGCAGATAATCAATCCTGCTCGTCGCGGCCTTGCGGGGCAATGCGTAAAACCGCGAATAAACCATCAGATTGCTTATTACGTCGAGTTCCTCGTCGAGGTTGTTATCCTGTGGGACGACGCCTGAGAGATATTTGATTGCAAGCTCATTACTCGCGGGGTCATAGCCCAAGACGTTTATCGAGCCATTCTCGCCCCTTGTGCATTTGCCGTAGAGCATCTTCATCATCGTTGTCTTGCCCGCGCCGTTTGGACCCAGGAAACCATAGCAGGTATCGGCCTCGACCTCGAAACTCAGGTCGCGGACGGCATTCACCTTGCCGAAACACTTGCTTGTGTTTTTAACTGTAATCGCAACTGGGGACATATCAGTCGAATGACCATTTCCTGGGCAGAACACACAAGGAACGCTGAAAAAATTTGTTTTTATCTGCGGTCTCAGCGACAAACAGTCAGTTGACTAAAACAGCAGAAGCCATATTCCGAATACAGCCGCTATCGGGCTTATAATCTTGAATATCTTGCCGTATTTTTCGTGCCAGACCTGCGCCTCGCCGGGGCTGATAAACTTATCCAGTTGCACCTTGTTATATGCAATCAGCGACCCCAACACGCCCCCAATTATCGCTATCAACGCAAATACAGTATTCATAATCTCACTTCCTTTCTTATGGTTGCTGCCAAATTTCGGGGCATCCCTGCCGTCTCGCTATTTCAATCCTAACACGTCGGCCATTGAATACAGGCCGGGTTTTTTATTTATGAGCCAGCCGGCTGCGCGAAGGGCCCCGCGAACAAATGTATCCCTGCTGTGAGCGGTATGATTCAGCGTTACCGTCTCGCCAAGCGTAGAGAAAATCACAGAATGAATCCCGACGATATCGCCCGCACGAACCGCGTGCATGCCGATTGTGCCTTTATCTCGCAGGGCGTCTTTACCGTTCCTGCCGTGAGTAAGGCAATCGGGAAATTTCTTGCCCGTCGCCTTCGCGATATTTTCAGCAAGCGTCAGGGCCGAGCCGCTTGGGGCGTCTTTTTTGAAACGATGGTGCTGTTCGACAATTTCAATATCGTAATCGGGCCCCAGCATCGATGCCACCTTACCGACAATGGCAAACAGGGTATTCATACCCACGCTCATATTGGTTGCGCAGACAATCGGGATTTTCGAGGATGCGGTTTCGATTTTCTTCCGCTGGCCGTCGCCCAGGCCCGTCGTGCCCAGAACTAAACCTGCTTTATTGCCAGCGCAATAGTCAATCGACCCATCCGCAGCTTCAGGCAGCGAAAAGTCGATCAAAACGTCCGCCTTGCCGGGGAAATTATCAACTATCTTCACATTCAGTTGGGCAACGCCCGCCAGAACGCCCGCATCCTTGCCTAAATCGGGATGGCCTGTTTTTTCAACCGCTCCCGCAATCTCAAACATGCCTTGTTCCGCCGCTAAGGCCACAATACGCCTGCCCATTCGACCCGCAGCGCCGCAAATTATCAGTTTTGGTTTCATTTCGCTAACCTCTTATTATTCCCTATATGCTATCCGCTAATGATAGCTGTTTTCGACGTCATTGGCAAGAGTTATGAACTATTCGCTTGATGTCAAAAGGGGCAAGTGGTAAAAATTGGCAATGATCTGAACCGATAATTTTTAGGAGGCATCGCAATGGACCGAAGGGCGTTTGTGGCAGCAGGTCTCGCCGCAGGAGTGGCGGCAATATCAAGTTCCCACGCGGAAGACAAACCAACAGCAAAACCCGCAGGTAAATTCAAACTCAAATACGCCCCGGAGCTTGGGAAGTATGAGGAAAGCGCAGGCAAAGACCCCATCGACCAGTTGAAGTTCTTCGCCGACGAGGGCTTCTCGGCAATGTTCGACAACGACCTCTACAAAAAGCCGCCCGAATTGCAGGAGGCAATCGCCAAACAATGCCAGCAGCTTAATCTTGCTATGGGGCCGTTTATCGCCTGCGCTGAATTCGGCAGGCCGACGTTTGTCCTGAAAGACAACACCGTTCGTGAGTCGGCGATAAAAAAAATCAAGGCGGCAATCGAGATTTCAAAACGCACCGGCTGTAAAATGGGTATCGTCGTGCCGGGGCAATATGCCAATAACCTGGAATGGGCCTACCAGACCGCCAACGTTATAGATAACCTCAAGGCCTGCGCCGAGGTCTGCGAAAAAGACGGCTTCATTATGGTTATCGAGCCGCTAAATAACTGGAAAGACCACCCCGGAATGTTCCTCTCCAAAATCCCGCAGGCCTACCAGATTTGCAGGGCGGTCAACAGCCCATCCTGTAAAATTGTGGATGATCTGTACCATCAGCAGATTACCGAGGGCAACCTCATCCCCAATATGGACCGCGCATGGGAGGAAATAGCTGCATTTCACTTAGGCGACACGCCCGGACGAAACGAGCCGACAACAGGCGAAATCAATTATCGAAATATCTTCAAGCATATTCACGAAAAAGGATATCAGGGCGTCTTGTGTATGGAGCACGGCAAAAGCAAACCGGGCAAAGAAGGTGAACGGGCGGTAATTGACGCATATCGCTGGTGCGATAACTTTTAAAATAACCAGGTGGGGTAAACCCCACTCTACTTTGTAGGGCGGGGCAAGCCCCGCCAATAATATTGAAAGGGTGATACTTATGCAGGAAATAAACAGAAGGTCGTTTATGAAGACCACAGCGGCGGTTTCCTTTGGCGCTATCGCCTCGCAACTCGCAGGTTGCCAGCCGGCCGCCAAACTCGGCAGCGCGGCTTATGTAGCTGGTAACGATAAAATCCGCATCGGGCTTATCGGCTGCGGCGGACGCGGCACTGACGCCGTGCGCGACTGCATCGAGGCCTCGGAATCCGTCGAACTGGTAGCAATGGCCGACATTTTTAAAGACCGCCTCGACAGCTCATTCAAGGATTTGAAAGAGGGCATCCCCGACAGGAAGAGAGCTCCTCTGTCAAGAGGATTCAATGTGTCGCCCGACCAGTGTTTCGTTGGCTTCGACGCCTATCAAAAACTTCTCGCCTGCAAACTCGATATGGTCCTGCTGACGGCCCCGCCATATACAAGGCCGATACACCTCAAGGCCGCGGTCGAGGCGGGCAAACACGTCTTTATGGAAAAGCCGGCGGGCGTTGACCCCATCGGAATCAGGTCAGTAATTCAGACGGCTGAGCTGGCAGACCAGAAGAAACTATCAATCGTCGCAGGCACCCAGCGCAGACACCAGAAGCATTACCTCGATTTGATGAAAAAGGTGCAGAATGGTGCTATAGGTGACATAATGACCGCGCAGTGCTATTGGTGCGGCGGCGATATGCTTAACTACTGGAAATGGTTTGAAAGAGATAAAATGCCCAACGATATGGAATGGCAGTGCAGAAACTGGCCCTGGTTCCTCTGGACATCCGGCGACCACATCGTCGAGCAGCACGTCCACAATATCGACGTTATCAACTGGGCGCTCGACGCGCACCCCGTCAAGGCATACGGAATGGGCGGCAGAGCCGTGAGAAAGTACGGCAACATATACGACCACTTCGCCGTCGAATTCGAATATCCAAAAGGAATTAAAGTTACAAGTATGTGCCGACAAATGCCCGCCTGCACCGAACGCGTATCGGAAAACGTCAAGGGAACCAAAGGAATCTGCTACACAGACGGCGCAACCGGCTATATCAAGGGCGAAAGCGCGTATAGATACGAAGGTCCCAACCCGAACCCGTATGTCGTGGAGCACGCCGACCTGGTACAAAGTATCAAAGACGGCAAGCCACTCAACGAGGCCAAACGCGTCGCCGAAAGTACCCTCACCGGCATTATGGGCAGAATGAGCACATATACCGGAAGGGAAATTTCCTGGGACTGGGTTATGAACGCGTCAAAACTCGACCTGATGCCGGCCAAACTGGATTTTGCAGGCGAACTGCCCGCTGAACCAGTCGCATTACCCGGCAAGACACAGCTTATCTGACAAAATGATGCCCGGTTCTATCGACTGAAACGTTTTTTAGTTTCCGGCCGATATAATTAAAACACTGCCTGCGTTTAAATCGTATAGACGCAGGCAGGTGCCTTTTAGGGTTTTATGGAGTGTAAGAAAATGACAAAATACGCAGTTTCGATACCGGTTACGGTAATATGTTTGGTTGTTTTGGTATTCGGCGTCGGCTGTGACAGCGATGCCAAGACCGGCGCGGTTGCCGGCGGGGCGGTAGGCGCCGGCGCAGGAGCGATAATAGGACATCAGTCAGGCAAGACCGGGCAAGGTGCGTTAATCGGCGGCGCAATCGGCGCCGGCACTGGTTTGCTCCTCGGCAACGCACAAGATAAAAAGAAACATGAGACGGCGACAACCGCTAAATCCGAAAAACAGGATGCCGCCAATATAGTTACCGTCAACGTCACAAACAGCAACGGCTCATTTACGCCTGTTAAGCTGACTAAGCAGGGCGAAAATAATTACGTCGGCCCCAAAGGCGAAGTTTACGACCACCTGCCCACGGAAGCCGAATTGAAACCCGTTTACGGGTTCTAAACAACCGTCTATTACCGGGGCGCTATTATCATAGCGCCCTTTTTTTTTGCGCTGCCGGTGTTGCAACCATTAAATCGAGATTACCAGATACAGGGTATGAGTCGGAAGCGGACTTGTTTTGTGTAGTCGGTATAGCCGTGAAGCTCTTTTTGAAGGGTGATGTCTTCAAGATACGTGCGAATGATAAGCAGGAAGATATCTATCGCAGCCGGGATAAGAGCATAGATTGAGCCGAGAAGTAAAGCCAAGGTAGGCATGAAGATGATTAATCCGACGTAGCCGGGATGACGAACGTAATGGTATGGCCCTTCGGTAACGACATAGTGGCCCCGGTCGGTCTGGATGCGGACCCGACTGGAAAAAAAGTTATTGGTCCACATCGCCCAATAGATAATACAGCAGCCGGCCAGAATCAAAACAAACGTCACCGGATACAGGACAATGGGTAATTGGGGCGACCAGTGAAACCGGCCCGCATCGAGGGCGGCAAGCAAACTGACGGAAAAAGACAAGGGAACGTGGATAGCTAAAAAGATTTTATCCCACCATTTGACGCCGGGGCCGGGCCTGACGCGTTCCTGCATAAGTTCCTGTTTTTTGGTGAAGAAAACGCCGAATCCCGTCATAAAAATCAAGAGAATCGAAAAGAAAAGCCAGCCCTGCCAGTAATCCAGCCGGCCCGCCAGCGCGAAGATTGCGACCCCAATCGCGATAATACTGATAAAGGAGCGTATCATCATCCTTCGGCAGGAAAACTCCTTTTTTGTCCCGGTTTTTGCGTCTTGCATTTTATTTTCTCAGGGCTTTCCAAACAGCCACGAAACGGGTAAACTCATTGCCGAAAGTATATCCTTTATCAAAATTTATTGAAAGGAGAAGATATGTGCTGCACCAATATGACCCCTAATGATATGCTGCCTGTTTTTATTGTTACTATTGTGGCCCTGGCGATACTTCTCTCCCTGATTGTGGCCCTGGTAAAAACCTGGATTAACTGCATGATTTTCCGCAAGGCGGGCTATAGCTGGGCGTGGGGACTGCTGACCTTGGTGCCGATAGCCAACATAATTCTGCCGTTTGTTCTTGCGCTGGGCGACTGGCCCATACGCAAAGAGCTTCGCCAGATGAAAGACGCCGCCAGGACACAGGCAACCTAACTCCACCTCTTAAAAAATAGCGAAAGGAGTTACTCTATGGGCTTAGAGAATACACAACGCATTAGCGTAATCGACCCCATCGGCCAGGCAATTGAGCACGTCCGGCTGATGCTTTTTAAACCGTTTGATTTATCAAAATGGCTGATAGTTGGTTTTTGCGCCTGGTTGGCGCAACTCGGCCGGGGAGCCGGCGGTGGTGGCGGTGGCAACGGGGGCAACGGATGGAGAGCGAATGGTCACGCGCCCATCTTCCACGCAATAAAAGACGGCATACTCGCTCATCTGGCAGTTATAATTTTAGTTGCCGCGATAATCGTCCCGATAATCATAATTATAGCGGTGGTTCTTTGCTGGCTGCGAAGCAGGGGCCAGTTTATGTTCGTCCATTGCGTCGCGGGCAATAAAGCCGAAGTCGCTGTTCCCTGGAACAAGTTCGCCCGGCACGGCAACTCGCTCTTCCTGTTCCGCATCGTAATCGGGTTTATTGGATTCCTTGTAATAGGAATTCCGGTAGCGGCCTCCGTCTTCGCAGGTTTTGTTATGTGCGCAACAGGATTTAATCCGGCAGCTATAATTGGTTTGACGGGGGCCATTTTTGTTTCCGTTGTTGTCGCGGTTTTATTTGGCCTAATCGCCAAATTCACCACCGATTTTGTCGTGCCGATTATGTTCCTCCACACCGAAAGCAGCGTAGCCGGATGGAAACAATGCCTCGAACTAATTAGCGGCAACAAAGCCCAAATGCTTTTGTATATCCTGTTTCAGATTGTAGTATGTTTGGTTATAGCATTCATCGCTTTGACCATTTGCTTAGTCACCTGCTGCTGTTGCTGCTGCCTTCTCGTGCTTTTCGTTTTACCGTATGTGGGGACAGTGATTCTGCTGCCCCTTATCGCTTTTAAACGGGCATATTCGCTTTTCTATCTTCGCCAGTTCGGAGCACAATTTGACGTATTCAGCGGGCAGCCGGCATAGGCGGTTATGGCCGACCAGAACCAAAAACAAGTGATTTTTATAAGTGCCGCCGAACCCAGCGCAGACAGGCATTGTGCAGCCCTGATACGTGCCCTGCGACAAACAAAACGCGACCTCGAATTTGTCGGTATAGGCGGCCCCAAAATGGCAGAAGCCGGCTGCACACTAATCGAAAACCCCGTCGGACAGGCCGCGATGACCTATAACGCCTTTGCGCACGTCTCTCACTATTACCGGCTAATAAAACAGGTAGCAAAGTTTCTGGCAGCCAACAAACCTAATCTCGTCATTGTTTGCGACTCGCCTGCTTTCAACTTTCATATCGCAAAAGCAGCCAAAAAATCAGGTATCAAAACGCTTTTTTATGTTGCGCCGCAGCTCTGGGCCTGGGCGCCCTGGCGAATCCGCAAGCTGCGAAAATACTGCGACAAGCTCTGCTGCCTTTTGCCATTCGAGCAGGACTGGTTTACAAGTCGGGGTGTCCCCGCTGAATTCGTTGGCAACCCCCTGCTTGATGGACTTACGCAATCGGATTTGACAAGGGCCAAGCGAGATTACCGCGGCTTTAATCCCGCCAACGTCAAAATAGCGATTGTCCCCGGCTCAAGACCCGCCGAGGTTGGGACACTCTGGCGACCTATGCAGCTAATTGCGATTGCCCTGCGAAAAAAATACCCCCACGCTGTATTTACGACGGTGGCCGTCGATGAGGCGACCAGGGGTGCGCTTGACTCGACCCGTCTTATAGGATTTCGAACCGATTACTCGATTGACTCTGTATATCAGACGACAAGAAACTGCGATTTCGCTCTCGTCGCAAGCGGCAGCGCAACTTTACAAGTGGCTTCCGCGGGATGCCCGATGGCAATTATGTATCAAACTAATCCGATATTGTGGCACCTGTTCGGCCGATGGTTAGTAACAACCAAATACCTGTCGCTGGTCAATATCCTCGCGGATAAAAAGCTTGTGCCGGAGTTTATGCCCTATTTCCGTTCGACCGCGCCGATTATCGAAACGGTCTATAACCTGCTCGAAGATAAAACCCGGCTGGCCCAAACCAACTCCGACCTGCTGGCGCTCGTCCAGCCATTGGCAACCAAAAAAGCCGGAAGCGTTGTTGCCCAGATAGCCGCATCAATGCTGCCCTGAATCGACAGCGTAAACCAAAAATACTACCGACCCGGTCCCATAAAACTGACTATTGACAAAATATTCGCATACCCCATCTTAACAACCCTTGGCTCTGGCAGGGTCATTTTCAATGCTTTAATATGGATAATTTTCAATCCTAACTGGCGTTTTGTCGCTCAAAACGGACGAAAAACCGCGTCTGCGACGTAAAAATCACTAAAAATGGATAAGACGATAACAAAACAGTAACGTTGCGCGTTATAATAATAGAGCATACGGATGGGATACGGCCAGGGAGGAGGCCTCCGGAACAACAGTTTTTATCATGAGAGGAGCAATTGTGAAGAAACGCAGAAAGTGGATTGTTATCACCATAGTGGCGGTTTTGGTGCTGCTGGTGATTGGCGGGCTGGCGTACAAAAGCCAAAAAGGCAAAGCCAAAGAGGAAGTGGTGCGCATTGAGGAGGTCAAGCGCGGGGATTTGACCGAGCGTGTAAGCGCAACGGGCGAGATTGAACCGAAGGAAATAGTCCAGATAAGCACGAGGGTGTCCGCACGGATAATTGATATGCCCTACGGCGAGGGCAACGTTGTTACCTGTGGCGACCCGAACGCAAATCCGCCGATACCGGCATCTGTGCTGGTCAAGCTTGACGCAAAGGATTTGGAAAGTCAGTTACGACTTGCTGAGGCCAGCAAGGCGGCACAGGAGGCGGAAGTAGAGGTTGAGAAATCAAGGATTGAGGCAAGCAAATCGAACTTGGTGGCTCTTGCGGCTACACTCGAGCAGTCACAAAACGACCTCGAAAGGAAAAAGGGGCTGTTTGAATCGAGAGATATAAGCAAGGCGGATTTTGACCTGGTAAAATATAAGGTGGATGAGCTTGCGGGGCAATACGAATCGGCCAAATATAACCTAGAGGCGTCTGAAAAGAATTTAAGCGTATTGAAGTACAATTTGGAAGCGGCCGAAGCGCGTATAGAAGAAGCGAAGGAAATGATCAGCTACACAACAATAAAGTCACCAATCAACGGTTTTATAACACGGATTAATAACAAAGTTGGCGAAGTGGTGACGGGGACGATTAATTACCCCGGGACAGTGATAATGGAGGTATCGGACCGCTCAAAAATGCTGGTTGTGGCTCAGGTTGATGAGGCCGATGTTGGGGAGATGGAGGTTGGTCAAAGGGCGGTTGTAAGTGTGCAGGCGTTTCCAAACATAAAGTTCAGGGGCGTGGTCAACGAGATTGCGCAAAAGCACAGGTTCAGCGATAACCGGACAAGATATTACCGCACGGAAATCCTGCTTGATGATGACCCGAATGTATCAAGGTTGTATAGCGGCCTGACCGCGGATGTTGATATTGAGACGAGGAAGCATTCCGATGTTATTTCGGTACCGAGCCAGGCGATACTGGCAAGAGAGGTTGACAGTTTGCCCCTGGATATTCGCGATAAAAGCGCTGAGCTTGATAAAGGCAAGAAATTCGCGACGGTCATTTACAGGTTTATTGACGGCAAAGCCGTTGCTACTCCGGTAAAGGCGGGGCAGAGCGATTTGACGCACACGATAGTTCTGGCGGGACTTAAGGAAGGCGATAAAGTTGTAGTCGGACCTTATAAGGTCCTTGACAATCTCAAGCAGGACCAGAAATTGAAAGACGAGCGGGAAGCAGAAAAGGGAAAATCCAAAAACAAAAACGGCAAGAGCGACAGCAATGAATCTGCAGGCAGATAACCCAAACGGGAAAGTTGTAATCCGGCTCAAAGAGCTGAAACGATTCTACAGGGTCGGCGTGGAAGAGATACATGCGCTGGACGGCGTGGATTTGGAAGTGCGGGAGAACGAATATATCGCGGTGATGGGGCATTCAGGGTCGGGCAAAAGTACGCTGATGAATGTTCTTGGGTGCTTAGACAGGCCAAGCCAGGGGGTGTATGAGCTTGATGGCGACAACGTTACAGAGCTTGCGGATTCGGAACTGGCGAAGATACGCAACGAAAGAATTGGTTTTGTATTTCAGTCATTTGAACTTTTGCCCCAGATGAACGCCCTGAGGAATGTCGAGATGCCCCTGCTGTATGCGCAGGGAGGTTGGTTTGGCAGGGCGGCCAGGGCAAAAAAGGCGCTTGAGCGGGTTGGACTGGGCGACAGGGTTAAGCACAAGCCGAATCAGCTTTCGGGCGGCGAAAAGCAGCGGGTCGCGATTGCCAGAGCGCTGGTGTGCAATCCGAGCATACTGCTGGCCGACGAGCCGACGGGGAATTTGGATACAAAAACAAGCAACAGCATATTAGACCTTTTCGACGAGCTTCACAGGCAGGGGCAGACGATAGTGATGGTAACGCACGAATATGATGTCGCGCAGCACACAAAGAGAATAATCAGAATGCAGGACGGTTTAATTTGCAGCGACAGGACAACGGCAGAGGACAATATACACGAACAGAAGCCGGACAAAAAAGCGGAGGAGGCAGGATGAGAAGATTGCTTGCTATGCCGCTTATGTTCATCCGGCTTGTTTATCAGAGCGTTTATCTCGCCCTTGGGCAGATATGGGCCAACAAGACAAGGTCGGTACTTACGACGATTGGGATAGTTATCGGCGTCGCGTCTGTGACGGCGGTAATCGCGGCATTAACGGGCCTGAAGGCGAAAATCCTCAGCCAAGTCGAGACATTCGGCAGCAACACGATAATAATTCAGCCGCAACTGCCGGATAAGGGTCTTAAACGCACCCTGACGTGGTGGGACATAAGGTTAAAGCCGAAGGAATTTGAAGGGCTTTTGGAGCATTGCCCGTCGCTGGAGCGATACTCAAAAATAAGCGAGGCGGGGCAGTACACGGTCAAATATGGCGAGAAGTCCGTGCTTAATGCAAATGTGTATGGCATAGAACCGCCGTGGCATAAGATTGAGCACAGACCAATGGTAATCGGCCGCGAATTATCAGATATAGACGCGGGGCGGATGGTATGCCTGATAGAGCCGGAACTTCGCGACAAACTTGGATTGGATCAGGACTGCATAGGCGAAACAATTCGAATAGGACCCAGAAATTTCCGGATTGTCGGGGTTATTGAGAAGCGAACCGACCTCGGCATAGGCGGCGGCGGGCAGGAACGATTCGAAATAATAATCCCCTTCGATACCGCTTCGAAATTCCGGCGTGAATTCTGGATATGGGCTTTTGCCGAGGCCAAGTCAGCAGATGTCCTCGAAGAAGGGGTGGGAGAGTCGAAATTTTTCTTCCGCCGTGAGAGGCACCTCAGTCCCGACGAGCCGGATACCTTCAGGATTGAGTCACTAAAAAGCGCGATAGAGACGTTCAATAATATATCGCTCATAGTAACACTGGTTGCCGGCGGAATAGTCGGCATTTCGCTTTTAGTCGGCGGAGTCGGCATTATGAACATAATGCTCGTCTCGATATCGGAACGGACAAAGGAAATCGGTCTGCGCAAAGCCGTCGGCGCAAAAAAGTCCGCCATTCTGACGCAATTTTTAATTGAGGCAATAATACTGTGCTTCGTGGGCGGCCTTGTCGGAGTGGGGGTTGGGTGGGGTCTGACTTTTGTGATAGCACATTCAAATGCGCTGCTGGCGAAGACATATATACCGGCCTGGGCGATAGCGCTGTCGTTTGGTTTTGCGGGGACAGTGGGAATAGTTTTCGGAATGTTCCCGGCGATAAAAGCGGCGAGATTGGATCCCATAGAGGCGTTGAGACATGAATAAGAGGATGAAAATCGCGAGAATACTTGTTTTTGTAATTGCGTTGGGCGCATTGGTTTTTTTGGCCGGCTGCGAAGAATTTGCGAAGGAGGATGATTTTCTCGATGTAAAGGTAAAGCCGGAGCAAACCAGGGCCGTTGATACGCTGAAGCTCGCCGCCAAAACGGATGCAAACGATGGGATAGACATAAATAAGCCGGCGGAAAAAGAGATAACGCTGAGCATCGAGCAGTGTCGGGCGATGACGCTGAAGAATAATCTGGATTTGAAAGTGCAATTGATAGAGCCGACGATAGCGGCTAAGCAGGTAAACGCGGAAGAGGCGAAGTTCGAATCATCATTTTTCTCGAATTTAACTTACGGTAATATAGACCAGCCGTCGGTTATAGTTGACCAAGCACAGAAATACAAAACCCAAACGGTTGATCTTGGGGTTCAGGTCCCGTTGCAGACGGGCGGAACAGCGAAATTTGACCTTGCGGATAATCGCACCGACATTTCCGTTGGGAACTATAGCGAGGTAATTTACACGCCGACGACCACGTTTTCGATAAGTCAGCCACTGCTGCGAGGCGCCGGCAAGCGTGTGAATACATATTCGATAAGGGTTCTGGAATACCAGCAGCACATAACCGATGCGATGACAAAGTTAGAGGTGATACGTGTTTTGGCCAATGCCGACCGTGGGTACTGGCGGTTGTATGCGGCCAGGAAAGAGCTTGAGGTTCGTCAGCAGGAATACGAGTCGGCACAGGCGCAGTTGGCGCAGACGAGAAGAATGGTAGCTCTTGGGGAAAAGGCGGCAGTGGAGGAGACGCGGTCGGAAGCCGGTGTGGCGGAACGGTTAGACGGGATAATCACGGCAAAAAAGGCGATGGAGGATAGACAGAGGGAGCTGAAACAGATAATGAATGAAGCGGGCCTGGGCATTGACTCGCCTGTTCTGGTAGTTCCGATGACTGAGCCGGACCCCGTGCGATACGAGATAGATAAAGAACGATTGACGAAATCCGCGGTGGAGAACCGGATGGAGATGCTGGAAGTGGAATTGCAGCTTGCGCAGGATTCGAGCACAGTGGATTATTATAAAAATCAGATGCTGCCTTTGGTTGCGATGGACTACACATACAATATGAACGGCATTGGAGCAGCAAGAAGCGATGCTTATGATATGATGTTTGACAGAACTTCTGAAAGTTACACGGTTGGGATGAACCTGATTGTGCCCCTTGGTAATGAGGCGGCGAAGAGCCGGCTTCTTGAGGCGCAATATCGCAAAAGGCAGCGATTATTCACTAAGGAGAATCGGCGGATACAGATTGAGACGGAGGTCCTTGGCGCAATAGAGCAGTTGGAGGCGAATTGGCAAAGCATACTGGCGGGCAGACAGAATTCGATTTTAGCAGGCCGGTTATATGAGGCGGAAAAGAGGCAGTTTGTGGTTGGGCTTCGGACGGCCACCGACGTGCTTGATGCGCAGGCAAAATTCGCAAATGCCCAGAGCACCGAGATTCGAGCACTGACCGAATACCAGATTGCACAGGTTGACCTGGCATACGCGACTGGGACGCTTTTGGGTGCGACGAAGGTCCGCTGGGAGCCGATTGTGCCAAATGTCAACAGAACGGATGTCAGGTAGATATCAGTTATGGGCTTTTTTTAGCTAATTAAAGGGGCTCAAAACGTAACATCTTGCTAAATAAGAGGTTAGGAATACCGAAAACTTTTAAAAAAAGTGAAAAAGGGCTTGCACAAAGCGAAGAGTAAAGTGTATAATGAACGGTGAAAAGTAAAGAGTTCTTTTCTTCCAATAGGGTTTTGGTTTCTGTAGGGCAGCGGAAATCTAAATAAGTGTGTAATATTTTACCACTGTCTTACAATAGCCGGAGTGAGTAACTCCGGCTTTTTTATTTGATTTTTTAGCAGGAGCCGCTTGCGCTGATGTGCGCGGCCAAAAGGATGTGCCTGAGGCGGTCAACATTGAGCTGATTTAGATAATCTTCGGTGAAGTCCAACTTGAAACGGCCGTGGAAGTTTTTGATGCGTCTTTTAAGCTCTTCCCTGTCAAGGGCTGCGATTGAGGTTGCGGTCTGTTCAAAAAAATCTCTCGAAGGCATTATATCACCTTTTATCTCTACGACGCATTTGCGAAACCGGGCCAACAATTCGGACAAGTTTTGTATCGACGGGGCGATGGCATCGCTTTTGCAGGAATTGACTCTTTGCGTCGAAACCGTTGAAATCCGCCTGCGATTGCGAAAAAAATAGTATGCGATTTGAGTATGGTCTGATAAGTTTCTGGTATGAAGACCGAAGAACTGGATTATTACCTGCCGGAAGAGTTGATTGCGCAGCAGCCGGCGAAAAACCGCAGCCAGTCCCGCCTGCTGGTCTTAGAGCGACAAAATGGGTCATTAACCGACACCAGGTTTGACAAAATCGGGGAATTTCTGCGCAAGGGCGATTGCCTTGTCTTAAACGATACAAAGGTATTGGCTGCACGTTTCTTCGCGAAACGCCAGACGGGGGGCTCGCTCGAAGGGCTGTTTTTGAATCAACAGGATAAAGGCGTCTGGGAGGTAATGCTCAAAGGCCTCGGCAAAGTCAAAACGGGAGAATACATCTGGCTTAAGAATATCAAAGGCGATGATTTTTGTCGCGCGGAAGTAATTGAGAAAAAAAACGACGGCAAGTGCCTTCTGAAAATCGAAGCCGAATTGCCGGCTGAAAAAACGCTTCAAAAAATCGGGTTTCCACCCCTGCCGCCGTATATCAGGCGCGACACCGATTTGCGCCAGGCCGCCAGAGACAGGCAAAGATACCAGACGGTTTACGCCCGCAATTTGGGGGCAGTGGCCGCGCCGACGGCCGGATTGCATTTCACCAAAAAGTTGATTGCAATGCTCAAAACGCGGGGCGTTGAATTCGCATACGTCACGCTGGCCGTGGGCGAGGGGACATTCAAGCCCGTAACCGCCGAAACGCTCGAAGAACATCAGATACACGAAGAACGATTCAGCATCGACGAAAGAAACGCAGGCGTAATAAACAAAACCAGGGGAAAAGGCGGCAGGATAATCGCCGTCGGGACAACCTCGGTCCGCGTTTTGGAAACCGCGGCCGCACGGGGACAACTGTCTGCAATCACCGGCTCAACTCGCCTGTTTATCAGGCCGGGATACAAATTCAGAATGGTTGACGGGATGGCAACAAATTTTCACCTTCCCAAATCGACGCTGCTCGCCCTTGTCGGCGCTTTCGCCGGGCTTGATACGATACTCGCCGCCTACACGCACGCCATCAATATGCGATATCGTTTTTACTCCTACGGCGACGCGATGCTAATAACTTGACATTCGATGCTGATGGGGTTATATATTCCGGGCAAGGGAATATCGGATAATGGATTATCGTATAAGCAGGAGTTTAGAAATGAACAAGAGAATTCTGGTTGGCGTGGTTTTGACGGCGGTTGTGGTTTATGTGAGCAGTTGCTGCGAAATGAAATGTTGTGCTAAAAAATGTAAGGAGCCAGGAAAAATGAGCGTTAAAGTCCAACCTTTTGGGAAAACACAGGACGGTCAGCAAGTTGATATCGTGACGCTTACAAACGACAAGTGCCTTACGGCCAAAATAATGACCTACGGCGGAATTATCGTCTCGTTTGAAGCGCCGGACAGAAACGGCAAACCGGGTGATATCGTGCTGGGATTTGATAATTTAGACGGCTATCTCAAAGGGAGCCCGTATTTCGGCGCAATAATCGGGCGTTATGGAAACCGCATTGGTGGAGCAAAGTTTGCCTTAGACGGGAAGGAATATAAGCTTACGAAAAACGAGGGAGAGAACATTTTGCACGGCGGAACTAAGGGGTTCGACAAGGTCATCTGGAAAATTGAGAAGGCCGAGGCAAAGGGCAATAAAGCCGAATTGAAACTCAGTTATACCAGCAAGGACGGCGAGGAAGGTTTCCCCGGTAACCTCAAGTGCGTCGTTACTTATACCCTCACATCAGATAATAAGCTGGAAATGAAATATGAGGCGACAACGGATAAGCCCACCGTCGTGAATATGACGAACCACGCATATTGGAACCTCGCGGGGCAGGGTAGCGGCGACGTCCTTGGCCACGAACTGATGATAAATGCCGACAAATACACGCCCGTAGATAAGACGCTGATAACGACAGGCGAATTAAAAGACGTGAAGGACACGCCTATGGATTTCACAAAGCCGATGACGATTGGCGCGAGAATAAAGCAAATTGATATCGGCGGCTATGACCATAACTACATCCTCAAGGGCAAGGCGGGAAAAATGAAGCTTGCGGCGAAAGTATATGAGCCGACCAGCGGACGAGTGATGGAAATACAGACGACCGAGCCAGGCATTCAATTTTACAGCAGCATTGGGCTTGATGGTTCGCTCAAGGGCAAGGACGGCAAGGCCTATAATAAATTCGGCGCGTTCTGCTTAGAGACGCAGCATTATCCTGATTCGCCTAACAAGCCGACTTTCCCATCGACCGTTTTGCGGCCGGGCGAAAAATACGAGACGGTGACGATACACACGTTCTCGACAAAATAAACCGTTGGTCGGCGTTTACTTCGGCTCGGAGTTGCCGAATTCGTGAAAACCGGATTCTGCTGCTTTCGTTGTTTGCTGAGCATTCGACAAATCATTGTTCGCAAATAGCCGCCCGTTTGTCATATCAGTGGTCTGCAGAAAAATGCCTGTTCCTTCAGCCGCCCTGCAATTTCGAATTATTGCGCCATTCACTTTGTCGAGGACAATAGCGGCCCTGCTGTCGCCGAGATGCGCCTGTCTGCCAATGAAACCGTCAATTTCAACGTTGCTGACGTTCTCGCACCATATACTATTGCTGAAAAAATCGGGCAAACCTTCCTCCCATTCGGTCTCGAATCCGCTGATTTTCAGCCCGGCCACGTCTTTGCAGTAAATCGCCGGTATATCATGCTTGAATTGCGCGGTCGCCAAATCGCCGCTTGTTCGCAGGTCAAAATTCCCGCCGTATGATGCGCTCAGCGGGCCATCTTTTATTTTTACTTTGACGTTGTCGAAAGCGAGGTCTTTAATGACGCTGTTCTTGCTGCCCCACACGACGATACCGCTTTGCGACTCAGCAATTATATTTGAGAAGCGAACGTTTTTTATCCGGCCGAGTTTTTTTATGTCTGGAGCGTTAGGAACGGCGGAAACCTGGATGGGTTCTGCGTGTCCCCACCAGTGGCCCGTATGCAGACGGGTTTGAATGATGATATTCGAAAAAAGCACGTTTTCAACCGATGCCTCGTCGCGGACGTTGACGAGCAGGCCGCGGTTTGATTCGCGGATGATAATATTTGAAAATGCACAGTTTTTGATGTCCCCGCCCGTGTAGCCGACGCGAAGCGCGGTCGAGCGAGATTGCAGCGTACAGTTGGTCACGGTTATATTTTCGGTTTTGCCCGGCCCGAGCGGGTCGCCGCCGAGAATCTGATGATGGCGGGGGTCGCCTATAGAGGTAATGGCGATACCATCGTCGCCCGCGGATATAACGCAATCGCTGATATGAACATTGGCGCACGAGGTGCAGTGAATCCCGTCATTGTTGGGCACTCCCAGAGGATTATCTATATGAACACCTGAAACGATGACGTCCCGGCAGCGGTCAAAATGAACCGTCCAGAGCGGGGCATCGGTGATTGTAACATCCCGAATCAGCACATTCTTGCAGAGCGAAAAAGCGACAAGCCGGCCGGGTCTCTCGTAAGGAATAACCGGGCCATCCGCCGTGCCTAATTTCGGGTCCATATATTCCCTGCCCTGGCGCGTAAATTTCGGGTCGAAATCGCCAAACCCCTCGGTCCCGGCGCGTGTGCTGGTCATATCCATAAAACTTGTTCCGCTGCCGTCGATAACGCCCCGGCCGATGATGGCGACGTTGTCGGCGTTTGTGGCCGATATGAGGCCGTATCTTTGACCGTCGATGATGTAATCGTTGAGGTCTGCGCTGCCGACCGTTACCGTGCCGCCGCCCGTCTTTGCGCAGGCGGACAGGGCCTTGTTAATCGAGGCGGTATCGAGCGTCCTTGCGTCACCCACGGCGCCATAGTCGGTTATTACAAAGGTGCCGGACGTATTCTTGGCGCAAGAACTCAAGCCAAACGCGGATATTATTGCCACCGACAGCAAAATAATTTTGTGAAGGCACATATTCCCTCACGCAAGATAGATTTTATCTCCAGGTTTTATTGCAGGTATCTTGTCGCGTTTTTTAATGACGTCTTCTCTTGTCAAGGCAAAGCTCGGCGCAATCTCGACAATGCAATCGGGCGAGCCGTCCGGTTTTCTGGGAATCTTAACGCCCGCCGATTCGAGCCAGGCAGCCGCACGAACAATCATCATTTGCCTTGTTGTTTCGACGCTGTCAACACCCGTGGCGTTTTTGGTCGGGGCGAATTCTTCGCTGCGGAGGGTTTGCAGAATAATCGACTTTTTGCAAAGCGGGAGTGCGTCGAAGATGAAGCTCTCGAGTTTAACGCCATTCGGCTCTTTTGGTTCAACACGCTGCCCCTTATCATTTATATGGGAAATTTTCTTTACCGCCCTGTGCATCGGCAGGACAAATCCGTGATTGTTAAGCCGGTCAACAAAATTGACGCTTATGATGTGGATAGCGATACTGCCAAGCTCAAAAACCAGCGAACCGTCCGGATTTTTCTTTTCGGCAAGCTCGTCCGGCAAATCGATGTATTCGATGACAGCAACTTTCCCGTCGGCTAAACAGAAGTTGCCGAGTTTTTCAAACGGGCCTGCTTTAACAAGCGCCTTCGAGGACATCTCCGCGCCGTCGAGGGCGTGCAGGCCTATGAACAGCGGGTCAAAGATATTGATGAGAGGATTATCGACCTGCCAGTAGCTTATGAACTCGACGCCGCGTTTTTTCATATCAGCCAGCGCGCCCGAGTTGTAGAGCGCACGCAAGCTGCCCCCGTGGCCATCGGGCGAGGTGGCAATGGTGTCAATGTCGGCCAGAAGTATTTTGCCGTCGAGCGAAAAATTGGGCAGTGTTCCCTGCTGGAATATGAATACGTCTTTTTTATTCAATCCGTAATAATTGTTGGCGGAAAAAATATTCAGCGTCTGCTGATGATTAAAGGGGCTGGTCATAATATACCACGGACAGCGGGTATTGTTTTTTTCGCAGGCGGCCAAAATATCCTCGGCGAATATCGCAAAGAGCGTCTTGTTTTTGACGGGGCTTATGGGAAAATTCCCTTTCGGCCCGTCGAAGCCCAGCCGGGTTCCCTGCCCGCCGGCAACTACAAACGCCGCGACCTTGCCCTGCGAAATCAGCTTGTCACCCAGTTGACGCGCCTGGTCGTATTTTCCTCGCTGGCCGGCATCGCTCGGCTGATGGGCGTAAAATGGGGCAGGCGCGAGCTTGACGGGTAGCTTGAAAGGGGCAGTGTTCATAACAAACTCTGCCCGCCAGCGATCTAACTGGACAAAGTCCAGTTGGCCAATCTGGGCGAGAAGCCATTCCTGCCTGGCTGGGTCAAGCTGGGCCCAGAAGGCCCAAAGGCGGGTCTGTCCATATTTTTTTAGGACTTTCTGAAGGTTTTGAAGCTCACTTTGGTCAGTCATAGGCCTTTTTCCACGTCAAAAACGCCCTTTATAAGGTATCAGACCGAAATTTTCAAGGAATATAGCATTTTTTGCCGAAAACCCTCTTGACAATAGTATGGGTCGGCACTATACTAAAAATAGAGTAAGGTAGGCAGGCAAGTAAAGTTAATATCATAATGTTGGCCGTAATTATAAATTGTTCCCTACCAAATATCGTAACCTGCCTATGAGAAGTGGTTTTGCCTTGCTTAACTTGAATTGGCGGCATTTCGAGTCGAGATTAAGGCAACCAACAAGTCCTATAAAATAAAATCTGGTCTAAAAAAGTTTTTTGCCGGCTGATTCCGAGCGAAACAGTGTAACAGAGATTCGCGGGGAATTACGGAAAGTATTATGCGGTAGAAAGCAGGTTGCATTAATCCGTCTGAAACCATGTTCGATTGTGCTCAGGACGGCCGGATAGCGAATCTCAAAATGTATAAAGGAGAAGACAAATGAGAAAGAAAGGTTTTACATTGGTTGAGCTGCTGGTCGTCATAGCGATCATAGCTCTGCTGATGGGTATCCTGATGCCGGCTCTGGCAAGGGTCAGGATGATTGCCAACCGTATGGTCTGCGGGTCAAACCTGTCAGGCATAGGCAAGGCGCTGCTGCTGTATGCAGGCGACTCTGCAGAGGCATACCCAATGCCAGGTTGTAACACAGGACTCGTAGGTTACGCCTTCATAGGCCACATTAGCACTGCTAATTGGGACGGCGGCGCCAACGGCACCGCCACCTGCGCCATGATTTTCCCCCCGGCGACGACTGGCGGCAATGCAACCATTGGCTCACTGCTCTATATGCTCATAAAATATGAGGACGTCTCGCCAAAACAGTTTAACTGCAAGGGCGACTCCGGTGCTGAGATTTTCAAGATCACAACCTATCCCAACACGACACAGACGGACCTGACCAAGGTCTATGATTTCGGTACGTTGCCAGGCAAGCATAACAGCTATGCCTACCATTTCCCCTTTGCCAGAAATCAAACTGCCACGGTTGCGGGTGTCCCGATATCCGTTAACAACAAGCCGAGTTGTCCGCTTGCGGCAGATAGAAACCCGGGGCTGGACAAGAATGCGTCTACTTATATAGTGGGCGGAGCGGGCGCAGCAGGCGGGTCACTGGCTTCTGGCACGACGGCTGATTTGCCTGGCGATCCTACGGTGTGGGCCAACAACAACAATGAATACAAGGACAAGGATTTGGTGTATAACGCATATCCCCATCAGCGAGAAGGGCAAAACGTGTTGTACAACGACGGCCACGTGAAATTCGAGACGACGACCAACACGGGCGTAGATAACGACAACATCTACCAAAGATGGGCAGCTCCACCCTGGGTAGACCCGGCCACCGGTACATCAATAAAGCCGGATAAAAGAGGCAGGGAAGCGGCCGGGTATTTCCCGAAAATCCCGATAACGACACCGTTCGACCCCTTATTAATACCGGCGGATGTCGAAGATGCGCTTTTGGTTAATGAGATTAAGCCGTAATTAACAGCAAGTGGTTGTTTTAGTGTTTACCAGGCGGCCTTATACCACACGGTATAAGGCCGCTTTTATTTTTACCCGGCAATGATAATCCCGCATTCGGTTTCAATCACGGCAATCTTCCCCTGACACACCAGGGCAGAATACCGATTTGACGTAGCACTTGACCCAGTCCCAATGCAAAACCAAATGCGATAACATCAGCACAACAAAAATTATCCCCAGTCAGAGGTGAATATCGCCCCATTCTCCCCTGCCAATTCCCAAAGGCCCTCTCGCCTCATTTGGCCCATGCTCGTGCGGCAGCGCGATTATTACCCCCGACGCCGATAATCCCAGCAAAACCAGAAAACTCGCCAGATTCACAACAAAATTAACCGTAATACACTTCATACGTTGCCTTTCTTATAAAGCTTCCTTCGCCCCATAACTCAAAACTACCATTTCCACGTTGACCATACGACGGTGTATTCCAGCGTTACCGATGCATTTGCGCCGACCTTCACCGGGAACCTCGCCGTATAGGCGTCTTTCTTCTCATACTCCTGTGTTGACTTCTCAACCTCCCAATAAACCCATCTCGCGAACTTCTCATCCACCAGGACCGTAACCTCCTCATTCTTCCTGTTGCGCAGCTCAATCTTGTGCGACTCGCGATGCTTGCCGAGCTGCTCCTTGTTGTCAACCAGCGTATGCTCCGCGACTATATCGAACGCGTCCCCGATATAAAGCGACAACTTCTCATCCTTCGGCGTATGGTCAATCTCATCCTCACCCACAAACTGCAAGCTGTTATCCGCGGGGTCCTTCTTGAACACTCGCACCTTACCTTTCGGCAGCGCTATCCCTAATTTATTTTCCTTCTTGTTCTCGAACTCAATCTTGACCATCATCTTTTTATTCTGGTCGCCTCCCCGCGGGTTCCAGTAGTCGCTTCGCTCATAAACATAAATCTTCTTTGCCTTGGCCCCCTCTGCCGGCTCAATAAACTCAATCTGCTTGACCTGGTTATTATTTATCGTGCTCTTTCGGCCAAGCGTGTACATATGATATTCCATAAACGACTTTTCTTCGAAAGCCGGCGCCTTCCCCGCCATTTCCATAGCAAGACCTCGCGTGGCCCTTGCCATCGGCATCGGCGGCTGAATACGCCGCACGTCGCCCGCAATCAGTTTCAGCGTCGCATCCTTGTAGCCCGCGCCGCTTGTGTTATCAATCGTAACCCAGCCCGAAAAACCCAGAGCAGTATCGTCCGCATTCAGAATGGCCGTGTAATCCGCCTTCCAGCCAATCGCCCCCGTCGTGTATGTCACCTCGCAAAGTTGTTCGCCGGCCTTCTTCGCATCCGTCAGCCACACAAGCGTAGGCCTTGTTACCAAATCATCAGGCATCTCCTTTAATGATATCCCCTCAACGCTTGCCCGCTCAATTACCTCAAGGCCGGTGCTTGCGTTACTCTTCACAATCAAGTCGCCGCCCACCCCCGCCAATAACGTCCCCTCGACAAATTTTCTCGCGTCCGACCCGCCGCCCCTTATCGCCACCACTACCTGCTTATCGATGTAACGCTTCAGCAAACTGTCGGTATTCACAAGGTCGTATTCGTAATTCTGCTCAAGAACCGACACCGCCCCAGGCGATGACAAACAAGTGAATTTCACGCTCGTCGGGTCGATTGCCGATGCCACGTCTGTAAACCGCACCGTGTTTTGTCCCTTCTCGAATTTCATATTGCGGGCCTCGCGCACCACCGCGAAATTATCGTTGTAAATCGTCAACCCCACACCGGGCTTATTCACAACGGCTGGTTCGCCCGTCCCTGCCCCGAAACAGCACATGCTTAAAATCGACATCACCGCTAATGCATAAAAAGTTCCGTATCTCATTTGGTTTCTCCTTAAATTTTACTTTCTATACTATACGTATGCGCACAAACCGGATTATTCGCATAAATTCTGATAATTCGCCCTGTAGCGAGCTGGGTCGAGCTGCCGTATCCCGCGAATCGCTGGAGTATTGTCTCTCCGGGCCGTCTTGCAGTAAAGCAAAACCTTGCTCTGCAACGCCCGATAACATTACAAACTCATTGCTCTCTTGTCGTGGCCACATAAATCTCGAAAATATAAAAAACAACGAAACCCGCCGCGTTGGCCGTTTATTGTGCCCGCCCGATCCCGCCTTCGTTATTGACGAGCTAACTAAAAACCGTTATTATCGGCTCAGCAAGCGGATGTGGCGGAACTGGCAGACGCGCAGGCTTCAGGAGCCTGTGGGTTCAACCCCGTGGAGGTTCGACTCCTCTCATCCGCATTACCTCGCCATTATTCTTGCGGGTCTTCCGCGTCAACTCAGGACTTAACGAAGGGGCCTTGTCAGGCCGATAAATACTTGGCTAAACTTGCATTCTCAGAACGTCTTTTTCGAGACGCCAAAAACTTATGACGAACTTATTATGGACATTTCAAAACCGCGTAACGCATTTGCAGCCCTCGCTGCTCTTGACGCTCGCGGTCGCTACTATCGCCGCGGGCCTATTTGTCTGGCTCGGAGGACTCGGCTTCAAAAAAATTATGTTTGTTGTGATAGGCCTCTTTTTAGGCGCATTCTGCACATTATTTTCTTCCGGCACAAATCTGTTTCTCGCCGCTGCTATTATTGGCATCTGCGCAATGCTGGCGCTTACATTGCAGGAAACGTTTCTTGTGCTGGTCGCCTCGGCCTTTGCCGCCGCACTTGGTTATTCCATCCTGATTCGGCCTCACTTCCGTCCGTCCGGCAATATTTTGGCGGTAATCAGGCAGTTGACCATCGGCGTCCCATACTACAACTGGCCCATACTGCTGGCGGTAACTGCCTTGCCATTCGCTACCATATCCTGGCCGGGTACCTCAGCCCTTTTTAGTTCAGCCGCGGGAACAACACTTATCCTGGCGGGGACGATTATGGCTCTATTGAATTTCGGTTATCCGGCCGTCGGCTATATAACCGCCAGGCAGGATATTTACATCGAGATATTCGTCGCGGCAACAATCCTCGGCACAATCGCCCAGTTGTGGCTGTTGCCGAAGATTAGCACGCTATTTGTTGCCGCCAAAGCCAAAGTTAAAAAAGTCAGGACCAGGAAAGGCGATGCCGAGGCAACGGCAAAAACCGCAACCTGGCGCACTGCTTAAACCCCCGACTTGTCGGGCTTGAATGTTGAAGAAGGAGAAGAGTAAATGAGTTTTTCGTTGCTTTTGGCAAAAACATCACACCATCTTGACAACGCTACCGTTGAGTACGGCACTAAATATGTCCTCCGTGCCCTCGATTTCATCTGGCAGCAGACCACCCTGCTCACCTGGCTACAGGCCGTTATCGGAATATCATTCGGCATTATCGTTCTTATGTACGGCTGGCGAATTTACAAGGCACTCACCGTAATTGGCTTTGGCATCCTCGGCCTCTATGTCGGCTTGTGGATTGGCGAGCAATTCCAAAAACCCCTCCCTGCCGCAATCGTCGGGTGTGCTCTTCTGGTCATCCTCGCAATCCCACTTATGCGCTGGGCTGTCGCTGTCCTCTGCGCAGTAGCGGGCGGCATTCTCGCTGCCGGTATATGGCACTCCTGTAATCTTCCCCAGGAATTTGTCTGGGCAGGCGGCCTTGTCGGCTTCGTCGCAGGCGGGATGATTTCATTCATCATCTTCAAACTCGCCGTGATGCTCTTTACAAGTTTAAGCGGGACGTCACTTATCGTCATCGGCACCTTCGCCCTCATCTATCGCTACGAAAACTTTGCCAGCGACCCGCCAACAACGCATCTCAACCAGCTTTATTACAGCAATTCCTGGTTCTTGCCTTTATTGCTCACCGCCGGCACGTTACTCGGCATCATACTCCAATTCGGGTTTCTCAAGAACTCAAAGGAATAGTCTGTATAGCGCCGCGAATACCCCAGAACACTTACCCGCCTTCTTTGTGGCGGGTCGTTATGCGGAGCCCATCTAACCAAATTCCGGGCGATTCTTTAATTTCTTGCAAATAAAATCGCCTAATTTAACATCAAAGGTCTTATAATATGTCATCGTGATATTCCTTTTGCCGGAAAAACAAGATTTTTTAAGTAAAACCCGCAAATTGCCCAAATACTCTAATCTACCCAATTTAACACTGCCGATAGAATAGATATTGAAGTTAAATTACTCTAATATGGAGATTAGATTATGAGCGAAGCAACAACAGTAGCGACTGAACAAAGGAAAAACACACGAACACAGGTTACCTGGCCGGTAAGCGTCTGGCTGCCTGAAGCAAATCGGTTCTTCAACGGCAGAAGCTCCAATATAAGCAGTGGCGGCGTGCTCGTGCGCATTCCGGCGACTACGCCTTTACGGACTGGGCACGTTGTCGAGTTGAATTTCCCGCGCACAATGGCGCTTGCCAAGAGAAAAGGCAGCTTCGCGCGGATAAAAAGCGGAAGAGTGGTGCGAATCGAACGAGGCGAATTGCTTGACGACGCCACAATAGGTATCGGCATCGTCTTCGAAGATATCGAGTCGTAAAACGCTTTCTGCTTTAGTAGTAATCTCGCAATAAGAAATGCCGAGTGGCATTTTCTGACAGCACACAGGTTTGGGGAAAAGCTATTGGCCGGCGAAGAATTGGGAGATCGCCGGCCACTTTTTTTGCCGCCCGGCTTCGTCAAAGAACTCCGCCGAGGTAAACGCCGCGGCAAGCAAAGCTTTCTTAACCGCAGATATCGCAGCTTCAGCGGAACAGTCCCAAATACTGATTCGGCGTTAACTTTCTTTCATCCGGCCGAGTTTGTAACCCAAATAGCCGACCACAGCTATGCCAATAATATGAACGACAAACCATCCGCCGTGAAGAAACTGGAAGGACTCGGGCAGGGCCACTAACAGCAGATTCGTATGTTCGACCATTGTTCTACTCCTTTACCTAATTCAGGATTAGTTTCGAACGCCTGTTTTTTTGAGATATGATGCCAGTTGATATTGTCTCAAAGCCGTCATAAAACCGCAACTCTTTTCTGGTCATGCTGAGCTTCGGCTGGCGGAAGCTATGCTTTCCCGTTTATAATCTCGACTATGTTTTTGTTTAAGAAATGGCGACGCAAAAGGATAGCCGGCAGGCCTTTTCCGGCGGGCTGGCTTGGCATTATTGAGGCCAACGTCTCGATATATCGCAAATTGCCAACAGCCGACAAAGAGGAACTGCAAAGGCACATCCTCATATTCCTCGCGGAGAAACATTTCGTCGGCTGCGGCGGGCTGGAGATTACCGACGAAATCAGGGTAACGATAGCCGCACAGGCGTGCGTATTATTGCTCCACCGCCAAACCGATTATTACCCCGGATTGCATTCCATACTTGTCTATCCCGCGGCATACGTGGCTAAAGCCACAAGGCACTTGGCGGGCGGGATTGTGGAGGAAGGATTCGACGTGCGCTTGGGCGAATCGTGGCATCACGGCTCGGTGGTGCTTTCGTGGGATGATGTTCGGCGAGATTCGGCGGACGTACGCGCGGGGCACAACGTGGCGCTGCACGAATTTGCGCACCAGTTGGACGCCTCGGCGGGGCAGGGAGACAATAGCGCGGTCCTTCAGCGTCAGTCCACATTTATCGCCTGGGCGAGGGTGCTGCATAAAAACTTTATCAAACTGCAGCAGGATTTATCGAGTAACAGGCCGACGCTGCTGGGGTCATACGCGGGGCAGGACCCGGCGGAGTTTTTCGCAGTCGCAACCGAATGTTTTTTCGAACGGCCAAGGGATTTGCAAAAGACATATCCGGATTTGTATCGCGAGCTGAGTAATTTCTATCACCAAAACCCGGCAGACCTGTAGGGTCGAGTAAAGCTTGTATTCTATGGGGAATTGCTATCGGATTTTGTAACCAGCGTCCATTCACAGGCGTCGGTATATTTTTTGCCGCTTTTATAGCCGATTACATTTACCTGGTTATTCCCCGGCACAAGCCCGACGTTTTCCCAGGTAATCTTGTGAATGTCTGAATCCATTTTTTTCTTCGAGAACAGTTTGCTGTTGACGTACAACTCGACTTCATCGAGATTTGTATAAACCGCGACCTGCACATTGCTTTGGGTGCGCTGCGTATTGCGTCTGCTGAGGATATACAGTACCGGCTCATCGGACCAGTTTGCCTTGTAGAAATAGAAGGCGTCTTTTTTCACCTGGCGGTCGTGGGTGACAAGCCCTTTGTGATTAATGAAATCGCGGTCACCGCGTTTGGCAAACGTCCAGCTGAAGTCGAACATGTTCCATACAAACTTGCACCAGATGTCATTTCTGTCTTTTATACTTCTCCAGACCTCCTCGTGGTAAAGACGCTGGTATTGCTCGGGGAAAAACCTGCCGAGGGGATTCGGCCGTTTAGGGTCTTCCTGCTGCTGGCTGATACAACCTTCGGCTCCATATTCGCTCAGGCCGCCTTTTAGTTCCGGGTGTTCTTTGTGAAGTTTGTCATACCAGGTAATGTATTTGTCCACCTTGTCATAGTACCAGCCGAAGTACCAGTTCCAGGCGGCGACGTCCGTCTCGAAATGCCTGCCTGTGACCTGCGTGAAGTCCGCCTGGGTGGTTAAACGATAGGGGTCCAGCTGTTTGGCCGTCTGATGCAGCGATTTTACATCTTCGGCGGAGATTGGAATTTCGTTGTACATCCCCCAGAAGAAAATTGAGGGGTGATTGTAGTTTTGTTTGATAAGTTCCGTCAGTTGCTCTTTGCAGTTCTGAAGGTATGCCGGATTCTCGGCTCGATACGCGGGAGTATTCGGGATTTCCGCCCAGACAACAAGGCCGCTCTCGTCGCACAAGCTGTACATCTTATCCGCCTGCTGATAATGCGCCAGACGAACGCCATTGGCGCCGAGTTCGAGTATCAGCTCGATGTCTTTTTTGTGTTGTTCATCGGTTAACGCAGAACCAAGCCCCTGCCATTCCTGATGCCTGCACACACCGTATAAATGATAAGGTTTGCCGTTCAGTATCAGGCCTTTGTCCCTGTCAACCTCAAAGAACCGAAGTCCCATCGGCAGGTCTATTTCGTCTATTTTTACTCCCTGCGTGTCTTCCACACGGACATTCAGCTTGTATAAATACGGGTCTTTTTTAGCGTTCCAGAGATGCGGATTGTTTATATGAATCTTCGAAACGGTTTTGGCCTGCTGATCGTTCTTTACAATGATTTTCTGGCGATTCTGAGCAATCACATTATTATTATCCATCACGGTCGTCTTCAGCACTACTTTGGCGTCGTTTGGGCCTTTTGAATTCAAGAGCGTCACCACTTCAATATCCGCTTGTTTCTGTGAAACATTCACGGGGCGAATATATACGCCACTCGAAGCGTAATCGAGCGGTGATATGCATAAACAATCCGTGCTGAATACTGTAACAGGACGGTAAATGCCCCCGAACAAAGGATAAAGGCAAGTCCCGGAAGGCGCGACGTCCGGCTGCATCGAATTATCCACCTTGACGGAAATGCTGTTTTTGCGGCCAGTTCTGACCTGCCGGGTAATTTCGTAGCAAAAAGCGGAAAACCCTCCTTTGTGTCGACCGATGTAAACGCCGTTGACATACACATCAGACACCAGGCATACGCCTTCAAAACGAATAAAGTATCGCCTGCTTTTTTGCTCTTTTGGCAAATCAAAACTGCCTCGATACCATCCCACCCCCTGATAACAATGGTCTCCCTCAGTTAAAACGTCTTTCGCATTCCAGGTATGAGGGATAGTTACATCTTCCCAACCTTGTTCTGGTATCTTGTCGCCGCTTTCAGCAGAGTGTATATCGCCTTTATAAAACTTCCAGTTGATGATATCGAAGCTGTCGCGATACCCCAAAAATTCCTGCGAAAAAGCATTGTCTGCACCAAAAAGAACCGCCAAAACCAAAGCAACGAAAACTTTAATCCTCATTCGCTTAATCCATTACTGCAAAACCATGTTTTAATTGTTCGAGCTTATCGGTCGCGCTGTTCATTATTCTGATAAGATAATAATATGCAAACATATAAACGTGAAAAGTAAAAGGTGTGGATTTAGGTTGCAAATGGGCCGGTTTTTTTATGCGTGGATATTGCCGGGTTGATTATCGACTGCGGATGGCGTATCATTTGGGCAAAGATTTATATGGAGGTTAATGGATATGAACGGACGGAACGTATTTTGGTCGGCGGTTTTCATCGCGATGATTGTTATGGGAAGTGTTTCAGCGGAGACGAGCAAGGTTGTGCCTTTGGAAATCGGGGCGGTCGCGCCGGAGTTCAATCTGCCCGGCGTAGATGGTCGAGAATACGGCATAGCGGATTTTGCCAAGGCTAAGATTCTCGTGGTTGTCTTTACCGCCAATCACTGCCCGACGGCGCAGGCATACGAAGGCCGGATAATGCAATTGGTAACGGACTATAAGAATAAAGGGGTGGCAGTTGTGGCGATATCGCCGAATGACCCGCTGGCGGTCCGGCTGGATGAGCTGGGGTACACCGACCTCGGCGATTCATTCGAAGAGATGAAGATTCGAGCAGCGGAGAGGAAGTTCAATTTCCCGTATCTTTACGACGGCCAGACACAGGCGGTAGCCCGTGCTTATGGGCCGGTGAGCACGCCTCATGTTTTCGTATTCGACAAGGAACGCAAACTGCAATACACAGGCGCGGTCGATAACTCGGAAGACCCGAGCAAAATCAAAAAGAGTTTCGCGCGGGACGCGATTGAGGCCTTGCTCGAGGGGCGAGAGATTACGATAAAGAAAATGAAGACGTTTGGCTGTTCGATAAAATGGGCGGACAAACGAAACTCGGCGCAAAAGGCGCTTGTGGAATGGGCAAAAGAAGCGGTTGATGTGAATATGATTGACGCCAACGGCGTGCGCGAGATTATGAAAAATAATTCCGGCAAATTACGGCTGGTCAATATATGGGCGACGTGGTGCGGGCCCTGTGTTATTGAAATGCCGGAATTAGTCAATATAAACCGGATGTATCGGGGCAGGGCGTTTGAGATGGTAACAATCAGCGGGGATATGCCGAGCAAGAAAAACGACGTTATAAAATTCCTGAAGGATAAGCAGGTTTCCTGTGCTAATTACCAGTTCAACTCGGAAGACAGAACCGAATTAGGTGAGGCGCTGGACAAGGGCTGGGAAGGCGGCATCCCTTACACGATTATTATAAAGCCAGGCGGTGAGATAATCTATCGTCAATTGGGCATGATTGACCCATTGGAAGTTAAAAAGGTGATAATTGGCTATCTGGGCAGGTATTACTTCTGAAATCGAAATGACAATGTGAGGGGTTTGTGTTTTTGAGGGGGGTATGTTAAATTGTCGAGGCGTAAAGACCCCGCAATAAACTGCGGGGCTAAACATAATTTAGGATGATTGGAGCTGTGACTTGGCTGAGACGCTTTTTTACAAGATACTTGGCGCGCACATTGTTGAAGGAAAACTTGCGGCAGGCGAGCAGATTGGGATACGGATTGACCAGACGCTGACACAGGACGCGACGGGAACGACGGCGTTCTTATTGTTCGAATCGATGGGTGCCGGTCGAGTAAGGACTGATTTGTCGGTCAGTTACGTGGACCATAATATGTCTCAGTTTGGGCCGGAGAACCATAACGACCATTTGTATTTGCAGACGATAGCGGCGAAAAACGGTGTATATCATTCGCGGGCGGGCAACGGGATTTGCCATCAGGTGCATTTGGAACGGTTCGCAAAACCGGGCGTGACACTATTGGGAAGCGATTCGCATACGCCTACGGCGGGGGGAATAGGAGCGATAGCGATAGGCGCGGGCGGATTAGACGTGGCGGTGGCGATGGGCGGGGGGCCATTCTACCTGACTTGCCCAAAGGTCATAGGCGTCAAATTGACGGGGCAACTGCCTGACTGGGTGGCGGCGAAAGACGTAATCCTGAAACTTTTGAGCATACTGACGACAAAGGGTAACGTCGGCTGGAGTGTTGAGTATTTCGGACCTGGGGTAGCAACGCTGACTGTGCCGCAACGGGCGACGATTACGAATATGGGTGCGGAATTAGGGGTAACGACGAGTATTTTCCCCAGCGACGAGCAAACAAAAAAATTCCTGACGGCGCAAAAACGAGAGAAGAATTACAAGCCAATGGCTGCGGACGCGGGGGCGATTTACGACCGGCTGATTGAGATTGATTTGTATAGTTTAGAGCCGATGGCGGCGTGCCCATCGTCGCCTGATAATGTGAAAACAATCACAGAAATCGCCGGAGCGCCATCGAAGCAGATAGCGATAGGAAGCTGCACTAATTCGAGTTATGCGGATTTGATGATGGTTGCAACGGCGTTAAAGGGCAGGAAGATTGACCCTACGGTGGAGTTCGCGGTTGCGCCGGGCAGCAGGGAAGTATTGAATATGTTAGCGGCCAACGGTGCGCTGGGGGATATTATATCGGCGGGGGCGAGGATTCTTGAGAGCGGGTGTGGGCCTTGCATAGGGCTTGGTTTTTCGCCTGCGGACGGGGTTGTGAGCTTGCGGACGTTTAACCGGAATTTCGCGGGAAGAAGCGGAACAAAAGATGACAAGGTATACCTGGTCAGTCCTGAGACGGCGGTAGCGTCGGCTTTGACGGGGAAAATTACCGACCCGCGAGAACTTAAAAAGGTGTTCGGGATAAAGTACCCGAAGATTGAGCAGCCGGCGGAATTTATTATCAACGATAATATGATTGAGGCGCCTTTGAGCGAGAAGGAGGCGGCGAAAGCGGAGGTTATTCGCGGGACGACAATAGTTGTGCCCGAACAGCCGAGGCAGTTACCGGCGGATTTGAAGGCGGAAGTGCTGATAAAGTGCGGCGATAAAATTACGACGGACCACATAATGCCCGCGGGGGCGTTTTTGAAGCTTCGCAGCAATGTGCCCGAATACGCGAAGGTCGTGTTCCACTGCTTCAATGAAAAAGGCAAGCCCAGTTTTGCTGAACGGGCGATGAAGGTGAAAGGGGAAGGGCGAGGCGGGATTATTGCCGCGGGGGCGAGCTACGGGCAGGGGTCATCGAGGGAGCACGCGGCGTTATGCCCGATGTACTTAGGCGTGCGCGCGGTTATCGCCAAGAGTATCGAGCGGATTCACAAGGCGAACCTGATAAACTTCTGCGTTGTGCCGATTGAACTGGCCAACCAGGATGACTACGAAAAAATCAGCCAAGGCGATAACCTGCGGATAGACGGTTTAGTCGATGCGATAAAAAGCAAAGACGAAGTAAAGATTGTCGAAGAAAAGAGCAGATATGAGATTATCGGGAAATTAAACCTGTCGGGCAGGGACAGGGAGATTCTGCTTTCGGGCGGGTTGCTGAAATATACGCTCGAACAGGCGAATAAAAAATCCGGCAAAACCAAACGATGAAGATAACAAGATTCATACTGGCAATCGCGATTGCGGCGGCAATCTCGATATCGGCGACGGCGGCGAAAAACGGCGGCGAGAAATCGTCTCGCGCGGTTAAATTACCGCACAGCGATAAATTATTGCCTGATGATTACGTTTTTGCGGGGGTTGACGGCAAACTGATTCAGACGGCCCCCGACAAATGGGCGTTTGAATTTGAGTCAGCGGCGAACATCGGCGGGGTGGAGATAAAAGCGGGACAGACATTAGAGATGCTCGGTTCGTCAACGCTGGAGAAAATGGCTGCGGACGCGAAGGAACGAAGCGAAGCGATGTTTCGGATATGGGCGAAGGTAACGAAATTCGAGGAGAAGAATTATTTGTTCGCGGTATATTATCTGTCGCTTCGCAAACTCGACCAGCCGACGGGAGAGACGGCGAAAAATGAGCCGAACAAGACAGACCAGGCGGTAAACGCCCCGAATGACGTGGTGAATATACCCGCGGAAATAGTGGCGTTGCTTAGGCAATCGGAGGTTTTGCCGACGACTGAGGCACAGGCAACCCGGCAGGAAGAACTGCAATTGAAACAGGATACAATTTTTGCCAACAGGGCCGGGCGAGTAGCGGTCAAAAACGGCGATTATGTATTCGAGGCGGATGCGCTGGGACGCGGAGTCGGAAAATTCGCTATAAAGTTGCTGCCATGCCAGAAACTCGAAGACGCGCTTTTGCAGGTGCGAAGCGAGTCAAACCCGGTGAGGTTTAACATCGCGGGGATTTTGACGAGATACAAAGGTGAACAATACCTGCTGCTGCAAAAGGCGACAAGGATGTATAGTTATGGGAATTTCAGAAGACAATAGCAAAAGTAAAAGGCAAAAAGTAAAAAGGAAAAAGAGAACGTGGTGAATGAGCTTGATAAAATTCTGATTAAATACGACCAGCCGGATTCCGAAAAACGATTCACAGAAATACGAACAGCCGTCGTGCACGTTACCCATTTCGATAGCGAGAAAGAAAAGCAATTAGATGTTATTCTTGATGAAGTGCTTCGTCGCGGCGATGAAGCGATAGCCGAATACACAGAAAAATTTGACGGCGTTAAACTTACTCCTGAGCAGTTCAGAATATCAGAAACAGAACTACAAGAAGCCCACAAAGCAATCGACAAGAAGCTTTTGAAGTCGATTCGGCAGGCGATAAAGAACGTTAAGGAGTATCAGTCAAAAATCTTCGCCGGCAAAGACAAGAGCTTTAAATCTACCGGCATAAAATACACTCCGATAAGACGAGTGGGAATATGTGTGCCGGGGGCATCTGCGCCGCTGCCATCGACGGTCATAATGACAGCCGTTCCCGCACAGGTCGCCGGAGTAAAGGAAATTGTTGTGGTATCGCCGCCAAGATACAAGGGCAGCATTCACCCGGTGATATTAGCAACCTGCAAAGAATTGAAGATTAAAGAGGTTTACAGGATAGGCGGCGCGCAAGCTGTGATGGCGCTGGCTGGAACAACCAAAACAATACCAAATGTTGATAAGATTGTCGGGCCGGGGAACGCCTGGGTTCAGATGGCAAAAAAAAGGGTTCTCGGACTTGTCGGTATCGATTCGATAGCAGGGCCAAGCGAAGTTCTAATAATAGCAAACAAATCAGCCAATCCTGCCTGGGTAGCGGCAGATATGCTCAGCCAGGCGGAGCATAATCCCGGGTCGGCGGTTTTATGCACGGATTCTGAAAAACTGGGATTTGAGGTGTTAGCCGAACTTAAGCAACAAGTGGCGAAACTGAACAGGTCAAAGGAAACGATTGATTGCCTGTTGAAATTCAGCGCCATTGTGGTCTTAAAAAATATGGCGGACATAATATTTTACGCGAATCTTTTCGCAGCGGAACATTTGCAGATTCAGTGCGGAAAACAGAGCAGGCAGATTGCCACAAAGATAAAAAACGCCGGGGCGATATTTATCGGGGATTATTCGCCTGTGGCGGTGGGTGATTACTGGGCGGGGCCAAGCCATACTTTGCCTACGGGGACAAGCGCGAGGTTTTTCAGCGCGTTAAACGCAAATGACTTTATAAAATCGACGAGCATCATCGAATACGACAGGAAGAAATTAGTTGCAAGCGCAGAGGATATAATCCGCTTAGCGGAGGCGGAGGGATTAGACGCACACGCCAGAAGCGTTCGGATACGTCAGCGGGATTAGAGCTTGATTTCCCAGAGGAGTCGGTCTTCGTAACGACGGAAAAACCTGCCGAGGATATAAGCGGCGACAAACGCAAGGTAGATGTCAAAACCCCATATTAGCAAAGGAATTCCGCCCGGCTGCAAGCGGCTGATAAGGTTAATAAACAGGCCAATCACGCAGAATATCACGGCTAAGCCGCAATAAGGCAGGAAGGTGCGGACTATCGAGCCGATTATCAAAAATGGATTCAACGCGGTGGCGGAATCGAACATTGACACAGCCAGCATAAACATCGGGTAGAGAAAAACGCCAAAACCATAAAGGAGCCAATAGACAGGGTCGGCGCGCCAATTAGGCGGTGCAGGTCCTACCCAAAAATGTCCAACTGCCGGCAAGATATAGAAATAGAGCATGTATAGAAGCGCCGGCCCAAAGCAGATAAGAGTTCCGCCAAAAATCAGAAGGAAACGGCGCAGCAAGTCAGCGAAAGCAGGAGGGTCATCGAGAGACACGTCCGGGGCTAAACGCTCGTCTTTAGCGGCGGCAATTACACAATTGGAAAGATAATAATATAAATAGCCAATCATCGCGATATACAGACCTAAAACAAGTATCTGGAAATAGCAGCACGCGAAGGCAAATACTCTGGCGAACAACCCGAGTAAGAATGGGCCAAACCAAAAGAGGAGCAGATGAATAACGCCGGACATACTGAAAGGGAAGGCGAAGACATCGAGGAGCGTGGCCGGCTTTTGTTCCGGCGGAGACACAGTTTCATAGGCGTCTGCGGCGGCGGCCGGCGGCTCACCGGCACTGCGATGCCACTGCTGAGGTGAAGCGTTAATCGGCCCATCCGGCTCAGGTGGCATGTCGGCATCTCGCATAAGACGAATCGGCTCATCATCCCGTGGCGCAGCGGACGGGAGCGTCAATTGAGGAATTATGACGGTTTTTTTGCACTGGGGACATTTCCCTTTTTTGCCGGCGTGTATAGAGGGTACGCGAATCTGTTTGCCGCAGAAATCGCACCTGAACCGGATTACCGACTCATGCATCCCCTGGTTCGGTGTGTTTTCCTCCATATACCGACCCTTCCCGCAGCCAGTACATATTTTACAGTTTTGTTTTTATAATTTCAGCGGCTTTTGTGATGGCTTCGTCGAGCTTATCTGGTTTTTTGCCGCCCGCCTGCGCCATATTTGGTCTGCCGCCGCCGCCGCCGTCGATAATGGGTGAGATTTGTTTGAGGAGGTCGGCTGCGCCGATTTTACTTACGAGGTCATCGGTTACGGCAGCGAACAAGGTCGCCTTGTCGCCTTCGGCAAAGCCAAGGACGATTACTGCTGAACCGGCTTTCTTTTTAAGCATATCAATCGCCGCGCGTGCCTGCTCGGCGGTCGTGGGCGAAAGTTTGCCGACAACTATCGAGGCGTCGCCGACTTTCTCGCATTTATCCAAAAGCTGTTTCGCTTCGGCGAGAGAATCGGACGCGGCCTGACGCAAGGGTGATTTAAGCTCTTTGGCCAATCGTTTATTTTCAGTGAGCAAATGCGTAACTTTTTCGACGATACCCGCCGCCGGGATTTTGAGCACAACAGCAAGCTCGTCAACTATGTCGCTTCTTTGTTCGAGGTATCTGGCAAGGCCTCGGCCCGTGTAAGCGGTGATTCTGCGGACGCCTGCGGAAATACTTTCTTCCCTGATGATTTTGAATCCACCTATTACGCCTGTTCGGTCAACGTGAGTGCCGCCGCAGAATTCCTTGCTGAATGCCTGGTTGAGGTCATCCTGGTTTGGCGCACCGACGGCGATTACGCGGACATCGTCGCCGTATTTTTCGCCGAATAGCGCCATTGCACCGAGCTTGTCGGCCTGGTTTCGAGGCAGGACTGCGCAGGTAACCGGCAAATCGGCGGCAATTTTATCTCTGACGAGCGACTCGACCTGTTTTGTCTGCTCGGCATCGAGCGATTTGGGATATGTGAAATCGAATCGCAGGTACTCGGGACAGACCAAACTGCCCTGCTGAGCGACTGAACTGCCGAGGATTTGCCGCAAAGCCCATTGCAAAAGATGTGTGGCGGTGTGGTTTTTCTTTGTGGCGTCCCTGTCGGGGCTGACTATGGCGGTAACTTTGTCGCCGACAGTTATTGTTCCTTCGAGCAATTTGCCTTTGTGGATAACGCAATCGGCGACTTTGGTTGTAGCGTCAACGATAAATTTACCCTTAGCTGATTCGATGAGGCCGACATCGCCGACCTGTCCCCCCATTTCGGCGTAGAAACAGGTTTTGTCGAGAACGACAGCGGCTTCTGCGCCGGCTTTGATTTGGCCTGTTGTGTTGAATGCGCCCTGGTCAATGAAACCAAGTACCGTTGCCGGACAGCGGTCGGCAGTATATTTGAAGTGGTCCTGCGTTACGGGCAATTCAGTATTGGCTACCGTAACGAGAATTTGTGCGCCCTTTTGTGCGGCCCTTGCGCGGCTGCGCTGCTGGGCCATCAGCTTATCGAAGCCGGCGGTATCGACCTTGAGGCCTCGCTCCTGCGCCATAAGCTGGGTCAAATCGACGGGGAAGCCGTAGGTGTCATAAAGCTGGAATGCGTCGTCGCCGGAAATAAGAATTTCCTTGCGAAAGTCATCCTTATTGAGACGCAAAGGCACCTTTAATAAAACTTGTCCTATCCCTCCTGCCTTTACCACCCTTTCCACCTCAACGGTCTGGCACTGTGCGAACGTCTGCGGCAGTTTTGCGGCATCTCGGACCTCCTTGCCGTCGATAACGATGCTATATGAGTTAATGCCCTTTTCCGTGAGAATTCTCTTGAGTGTTTCGGCCACGTTGTCATAAATGTTGACCATTAAACACTCACCGGCGACCTTGATTATTTTGGTTTTGGATTTTTGCGCCTTATCGGCTGCTATATTGAAAATCTCAAGTCCCCTGTCTAATGTTCTGCCGAAGCTTGCTTCTTCGGATTCGATGACGGTGGAGACGTAGTCAGCCCTCTGGAGTATTTCGGGAAATGCCTCGCCGAGGCAATCATCGACGGCGGGGACAAGTTTGAAGAGAAACGGGTCGTGAAGGCCAAGTTCTCTACCGAAACGCGAAGCACGGCGGAGAATTCTGCGGATGACGTAGCCCCGGCCCTCGTTGGATGGTGTTGCGCCGTCGGTTATGGCAAGTGTGAGCGCGCGGATATGGTCGGCGATGACACGGAAGGCGTTATCGGTTTTGTTGCTCAGCTGCGAGGTGAATTTTTTGCCGGTCATTTGGGCAAGCCGGTCGATTACGGGCATAAAAAGGTCGGTGTCGTAATTGCTGCGTTTATTTTGCAGGACGGCCGTAACCCTTTCCAATCCTGCGCCGGTATCGACGTATTTTGCGGCGAGCGGGATGAGTTTGCCTTCGCTGGTGCGGTTATATTGTATGAAGACGAGATTCCAAAGTTCGATGAATCTTGCGCAGCCGGCGTTGACGACGCATTTGTGCCCGGGGACGTTTTTCTTGTCGCAACGGTCGGGGCCGAGGTCGATGTGAATTTCGCTACAGGGGCCACAGGGGCCTGTTTCGCCCATTTCCCAGAAGTTGTCTTTTCTGCCGAATTTGAGGACTCGCTCGGCAGGCAGAGACGTTACTTTTGTCCAGAGCTTCGCGGCCTCGCTGTCCTCGGGGAGATTATCGTGGGCATCGCCGGCAAATACGGTCGCATATAATTTAGAGGGGTCGATGCCCCAAACATCGGTGAACAGTTGCCAGGCCCATTCGATTGTCTCGGCTTTGAAGTAATCGTCGAATGACCAGTTGCCTAACATTTCAAAAAAGGTGTGATGGTAGTTGTCATGGCCGACTTCTTCGAGGTCGTTGTGCTTGCCGCTGACGCGCAGGCATTTCTGGCTGTTGACCGCTCGTTTGCAGGATGGTGCGCTTAGGCCGAGGAATATGTCCTTGAACTGGTTCATACCGGCGTTGGCGAAGAGCAGTGTCTGGTCGCCGATGGGGACAATGGGCGAACTGGGAACAAACTTATGGTCTTTGCCTTTGAAAAAGTCGATGAAGCCGGCTCTTATTTGTTTTGCGTTCAGGGTCATAGCTGGTTTACTAAATTATGTTGTGTATCGTCTTTTTTGATAACGATGCCCTTGTCCATACTATTCGCTATCTTTTCAAAAGCCCTGACGAACCTGTAAATCATAACAATAAAGAACACAACAACAGCAATGTAACCAAGCAGAAAACCATAAGAAAAAATCTTGGCTTTTATAGATGGTTGAGGAGCGGGCCTGTCGGGCTGCACCGTTGTGTTCTGGTAAGCCTGATTCTGATAAGCCGGCGCTGATTGTGTCGGCGTTGCTGCTGCAAGTAAGTTCATAACGTTATCCTTTCTGAATTAGTTCTTAACCACAGATTCCACAGATTAGACTGATTGTAATTTCTTTTTTTAAATCCGTGGCACAGTGTTTATTTTTCCTCGACCAATCCTTTCACGACGAGGATTTTGTGTTTTATCTGTTCGCAGAGGTCCTTGTTGTCGATAAGGAATTGTCTCGCCTTTTCTCTGCCCTGGCCCAGGCGGATTTCGCCGAAACCCAGATGGGTGCCGGATTTTTCGATTACGTTGCACGCGACGCCGAGGTCGAGCAGGTCGCCTTCGTAGCTGATGCCATGGTCGAACATAATGTCGAATTCGGCTTCGCGGAAAGGCGGGGCGATTTTGTTTTTCACAACCCTGGCGCGAACCCTGTTGCCGACTGCGCCACTATCTTCCTTGAGGGTCGTTATGCGTCGCAGGTCGATGCGGATCGAGCAGTAGAACTTGAGGGCGTTGCCGCCTGTGGTGGTTTCGGGGTTGCCGAACATTACGCCGATTTTCATACGGATTTGATTTATGAATATCAGCGAGGTTTTGCTTTTGGCTATTATGGCGGTGAGTTTCCTCATCGCCTGGCTCATCAGTCGTGCCTGAAGCCCCATGTGGCTGTCGCCCATTTCGCCTTCGATTTCGGCCTTGGGGGTGAGAGCGGCAACGGAATCGACAACGACGACGTCAACGGAGTTGGAGGCAATCAGCATTTCCACGATATCGAGGGCCTGTTCACCCGTATCGGGCTGGCTGACGAGAAGCGAGCTAACGTCAACGCCGAGACGCTTTGCCCAGGTAGTATCGAGGGCGTGCTCAGCATCGATGAATGCCGCGACACCACCGGCTTTCTGGGCGTTGGCGATGATGTGCAGGGCCAAGGTTGTTTTGCCTGATGATTCGGGGCCGAAAAGCTCGGTGATTCTTCCTCGCGGTATGCCCGCGCCGCCAAGGGCGATATCGAGTGATAACGCACCGCTGGGTATGCCTGCGATTCTGGCATATTTGTGTTCGTCCATCTGCATAATCGAACCGCGGCCATATTGCTTTTCGATTTGAGCGATGACTCGCTGCAATGCCGATTCTGCGCCGGATTCCTGCGGCCTGAGGGGTTCAACCGCACCTTTGGTTTGCTGGGTGGTCTTTGTCTTTGTCATTTTTCTCGGCTCCTATGTGGGTAGTGTGAGGGAAACGTTCCCTGGCTTTTCATCTCATCCTTACCGCAACTTAAACTCGCCTAATAGAGTATAGGTTGGGCCGGCTGGTGTCAACTGGCTTTGGTAAACGCAAAGCGATTCGGCGGCGATTGAGCCGAGCTTGAGATGCGAAAATTGTGCGATTGCCTCGCCCATCTTAAAGCCCGCCATTGGGTGATTGACCCGGCAAAGCGTCAGGTGCGCGGAAAATTCTCTTTCTTCCTTGGGGTAGCCGGCTTGGGCGAGGAGGTCGTCGAGGTCTTTTTGTAATGCCAATAACGCATCAGTTCCTTTTCCTGCGCCAACCCAGACGACTTTTGCGCTTCTGCCGCCTCCCTTTTGGGACCCCGTAGGGGGAAATGAGCCGACGGATTCGATTTCGAGGTTAAATTTCTGGTGGGCCTGGGCGACGGTTTTTGCGATTTCGCTGACTTCGGCGACTTGCTCATCGCTTATTTCGCCCAAAAATTTCAGCGTTAGATGGATATTATTCGGCTCGACCCATTTGAGGTCACCTTTTTTGACGTCAACCTTCGAGGCAATTTGTTTTTGCAAATCCGCGATTGCCTTCCGGATTTTGCCGTCGATATCGATTGCGATAAAGCAACGCATATTATGTCCCGGTTAAAACTTTACGAGTTTGCGAAGGGTATTGAGCCGACTATCGATATTGCGCCTTGTTGTTTTAGCCAGGCCTTTGAGCGAGAAATCGGCGATTGTGAAAGACGCGACGACTGTTCCATACGCGACTGCCTTTTTGAGGGTCGCGAAATCGGTCTTGTTCTGGCCCGCCAAGTAACCCATAAAACCGCCCGCGAAGCTGTCGCCCGCGCCGGTGGGGTCTTTGACAATAGTGGCTGGATAGGCAGGCAGGACAAATAAATTTGTGGCACGGCCATCCTGGCCGTGACTACACGGGCTGGAAGCCCGTGCCACATGCCTGATTATTGAGCCGGATTCGCCCTTCTTGATGACCACGACGGATGGGCCGAGTTTTTCGATTTTTGCCGCAGCGGTTATGAGATTATGCTCATTGGCTAACATCCTTGCTTCAGTTTCGTTGAGTATGAGGCAGTCGATTTTTTTCAGGAGCCGTTTCAAATCAGCGAGATTGTTATTTATCCAGAGATTCATCGTATCCGCTGCGATAAATTTGGGCTTATCGAGCTGGTCAAGAAGCTGGATTTGCAGAATCGGCGCGGTATTTGCCAAGAAGACGAATTTGCTGTCTTTGTATTCCTCGGGCATTTGGGGCGGGTTTTCCGCGAGGACGTTCAATTCGACGAAATCTGTTATGGCCTCGTTCATCGGGCCCTGGTATGAGCCGGCCCAGCGGAAGGTCTTGCTTGTGTGCCGCAGTTCAAGCCCGTTCAGGTCAACCTTTTTGCCTTTGAAGATTTTTTTCAAATCGAACGGACAATCGGCCCCGATTGCTCCGAGGAATCGCACCGGCGTAAAGAAGCTCGCCGCCATACTGAAATAAACAGCCGAGCCGCCAAGACAATCTTTGCTCACGCCAAACGGCGTCTTTACAGTGTCTATCCCGATTGAACCGGTTACTAATAGTGACACGAGCGTTTTCTCCTTATTTGCCTGCGAATTTTTTCAACGTGTTATCGATTCTCGCTAATGTGTTTTGTTTGCCGAGCAATTGGACGGAGTCGAAGATTGGCGGGCTTATGGTTGAACCGGTGATAGCGACGCGGAGGGGCTGGGCGACTTTGCCCAGGCCGACCTTGTGCTCTTCGGCCAACGCCCGCAGCATATCCTCAATACCCTGCTCGGTTAATTTGGGCATCGCTGCCAATTTTTCGCGGACGAGTTTTAACATCGCAAGACCGTTATCTTTCAGCAAAACCTTTTGCACGGCCTTTTCATCGAATTCTATCCGGTCATCGGCGACAAAAAGGAATTTGCACTTGTGCTCAATATCAGCAAGCGTTCTCGCGCCTTCGCAGATTTTAATAAGACGAAGCAATGTCTCATCGTCAGCTTTGGCAACCGGCGAATCGACGACTTTCAAATACGCCTTGAAATGGGCAAGCAACTTTTCTTTGGGGAGCATTTTCAGATGTTCGGTGTTGTAGGCGACGAGTTTGCCCCGGTCGAACAAGCTGTTTGATTTAGTCAGGCGGGTGATATCAAAAGCGGCAATCAACTCATCTAAGGGCATAACTTCGCGTGTATCGCCCGTGCTCCAGCCGAGCAATGCGAGGAAATTGACCATCGCCTCGGGGACATATCCGCTCTTGAAGAAATCGACGACGTTTATTTCGGGCAGTTCCACGCCTAAGTATTTTGCCATTGCCTCGATTGCGGGGACATCCGGGACGCTGTCGCCTGCTAAAAAATCCTTTAACACATCTGTGCCGATTCCGCCGATGTCAGCGAGCTTCCCAAGGTAGATTTCCGGTCGGGCTTTGATTGCCTTGCGGAGGGTTTGCGGGCGTTCGCGTTTCGATAGTTTGCCGCCTGATTCGCTGATGGTTACGGACATATGGGCATATTGGGGCGGATTGCCGAAACCGAGCGCCTGCCACAATGCCTGCTGGCCCGGCGTGTTCATTAAATGCTCCTGACCCCTTATTACGTGGGTAACGCCCATAAGGTGGTCGTCGATTACGCAGGCGAAGTTATACGTCGGGAAGCCATCACTTTTAATGATGATGAAATCGCCGAGTTCGGCTGTATTGAAGCTGACCTCGCCCCGAACAAGGTCATTGATGACAATGGTTCCTTCGGGCATCGCGAAGCGAATTGTAAGGGGTTTACCCTGGGCTTTCGCGTTCTCGACATCCTTTTCGGTCGGCAACACGGCAGGCCTTTGATATACGAACCCTTTTTTCTGCGCCTCGGCCTGTCCGCGGAGTTGTCCAAGCTCTTCAGTTGACTCAAAGCAATAATATGCCCTGCCCTGCTCCAGCAGTTGCCCGACGTATTTATCGTAGAGTTCTCTTCGCTGGGACTGGAAATATGGTGCGTTTGGGCCGCCAATTTCAGGCCCCTCATCCCAGGTTATTCCCAGCCAGCGGAGGTCGTCGATAACCTGCTGGGTTGCGGTCGGGGTATTGCGTTTGAGGTCGGTATCCTCAATGCGCAGGATGAATTTACCTCCGGTTTTCCGGGCCAAAAGCCAGTTGAATAGGGCGGTTCTTGCTCCGCCTATGTGCAGATAACCCGTCGGCGACGGGGCAAATCGTGTTACGACCATTATCCGGAACTCCAAAAAGGTATTTAAGGCCCGTCAGGATAAGCGTAAACGCCGGAAAAGTCAATTTTCAAAACCGCCTGGATAAGGTTAAAGCTTGCTTGACGGCGACGGGCGGGGGGACTAAAATGACGATTATTGGCGATCATTTTGAATCAGGATTGGTTTATCGGATTGACTAATGGCGAGAATTAAACTGCCGGACGGCTCAATTATAGAAGCCGATGACGGCGTAACGGCAAAGCAAATAGCAGAGAAAATCGGCCCGGGACTCGCGAAGGCGGCCATAGCGGCAAAAATCAACGGCAACCTCGTTGACCTCTCCACGCCGATAAACGGAGACGCGGGCATACAAATCATCACCTCCAAAGATACCGAAGGGCTGGAAATAATGCGCCACAGTTGTGCGCATATTATGGCTGAGGCGATATGCGGCTTGTGGCCCAAAACAAAACTCGTTTACGGCCCCACCGTAGACGACGGGTTTTATTACGATATTGACCTCGATGAGCCGATTCGCCCGGGCGACTTTGAACGCATCGAGGAAAAAATGGGTGAAATCGCCAAGGCCGACAAGCCCTTCGTCAGGAAGGAAATGACCCGCGCCGAGGCGATTGCCAAACTGGCGAACGAAAAATACAAAACCGACAACGTCAACCGCGCGACCGGCGACATAATGAGTTTTTACTCCTCCGGCGACGGTTTCGAGGACCTTTGCCGAGGCCCGCACGTCCCAAGCGCGGGCAAGGTCGGCGCATTCAAGGTTATGTCGGTCGCAGGAGCATACTGGCACGGCGACCCGACGCAAAAAATGTTGCAAAGGGTTTACGGCACCAGTTGGCGAAACCGCAAAGAGCTTGACGAGTATCTCACCCGTCTCGAAGAGGCGAAAAAACGCGACCATCGCGTCATCGGCAGACAACTCGATTTGTTCAGCTTTAACGACGCAGGGCCGGGTTTTGCGTTTATGCACCCCAAGGGGATGATTATCTGGAATTCGATAGTCGATTTCTGGCGGGGCGTTCACAAGCGATTTGGCTATGAGGAAATCAAAACGCCGATAATTCTCAATAAGGAATTATGGCACAGAAGCGGCCACTGGGACCACTATAAAGAGAATATGTATTTCACCCGCTTCGATGACACCGACTACGCGATAAAGCCGATGAACTGCCCGGGCGGCTGCTTAGTTTATCAAACCCGCAAACACTCCTATCGCGAATTCCCGTTGCGGGTCGCCGAGCTGGGGCTTGTCCATCGCCACGAGGCGAGCGGCGTAATACACGGGCTTTTCAGGGTTCGCCAGTTCACCCAGGACGACGCGCATATCTTCTGCACGCCCGACCAGATTGAGGCGGAAATCGCGGGCGTTATCGAGTTGACCTTCGAGATATACCGGGCATTCGGCTTCAAGGATTTCCACATCGAGCTATCCACCAAGCCCGAAAACCACATCGGCTCCGATGAAATCTGGGAGACCGCCACCAACGCCCTAATCAATGCCCTTAAGCACAAGAATATTGATTACAAGGTCAACGAGGGCGACGGCGCCTTCTACGGCCCCAAGATTGATTTCCATATTGAGGATTCACTGAAACGCTCCTGGCAATTAGGCACCATCCAGCTTGATTTCTCAATGCCCCAGCGATTCGAGCTTGTCTATACCGACAAGGACAATACCGAAAAGACGCCGGTTATGATTCACCGCGCGGTGCTGGGTTCCTTCGAGCGGTTTATCGGGATTCTTATTGAGCATTACGCGGGTGATATGCCCTTGTGGCTCGCTCCCCAGCAGGCGATAATACTGCCCATAAGCGAAAAGACCAACGATTACGCCAAAGCGGTCGAGGCCCGGCTAAAGGCACAAGGATTGCGTGTCTCCTGCGATTTGACGGATGAGAAAATCGGGGCAAAAATCGCCAGAACGCACGGCGACAAGCCGGCATATATGCTTGTGGTCGGGCCAAAGGAATCGCAGTCGGATTCCGTCAACGTCAGGATTCGCGGGCAGGAGCAGACAAAAACGCTGAAAGTCGATGAATTTGCGGCAATCGCGGTAAAGAAAATTGCCGATAAGCAGATAGAACTGGCCTTGTAGGCCGACAGGTTTGAAGATTCTGATAAGCAACCATATTTATAGTTTTTGGAAAGGTGATAGTTAGTGATAATAAAAGTAAAGGGTTTGAGGATAAACGGAGGGATACGGGCTGAAAAGGTTCGGCTCGTCGATGCAGAAAACAATCAGGTCGGCATAGTTGAGCGGCTTTTCGCACAGGAAAAGGCCCGCGAGGCCAATCTGGATCTCGTTGAGGTATCGCCGACCAGCGACCCGCCCGTATGCCGGATAATGGATTACGGCAAGTGGGTCTATGAGCAGAAGCGAAAAGTCCGCGAGGCGCGCAAAAAAACCCACCATGCCGGTTCTCTTAAGGAAGTCCGGCTGCGGCCAGAGACCGACGCACACGACATCGAAATCAAGGTCAAGCACGCCCGCGAGTTCATCGAAAAGGGGCACAAGGTTCAGTTTACGCTCATTTTCCGCGGTCGCCAGATGCTCCATAAGGACAAGGGCGCCGAGGTTCTTAGCAAAATAGTCGAGTCCTTAGGCGACGTAGCTAAGGTGGACCGCTCCAATGAGATGATGGGCAAGCGAATGACCCTTGTAGTCTCGCCCAAGTAGCGATTTTCAATTCTTTAGATATCGCCGGCCTGGTCGCCGGGGCCGGGCGGCGTTTGAATCGAAAATAGAAAATTGAAAATCGTAAATCAAGGCGGTTGACCTGCTTACGCAAATAGTGTATACTTCCCCCTTCGCTCGTGGCAGACAATTTGGTTATGCGCCGCGATTTTGTGAAATTTTTCAGGGTAGAAACAAATGCCTAAAAATAAAATGAAGACCCATAAGGGAATAAAAAAGAGATTCAAGCTTACCGCCAGAGGGAAGCTGTTGTACAAGCATCCTTCCGGCAATCACTTAATGAACAGCAAGAACGCCAAGCGGCGAAAAAGGATAGCCCACCCCGCCATTATTACCGGGGTTTACGCTGAGAAAATCAAGGCGATGTTTGGCAAATAGCTTATTTCGGCCCGCCTTGCCTGGAAAATCGAGAGTTCGCGGCGGGTCGGCTGAGCAGTGAGTTGAGAAAGGAAACCGGGTATGCCAAGAATCAGGAAAGGCGCCGCAAGACGGCAGGCGCACAAAAGGGTTATTAAGCTGGTGAAGGGATATCGCAGCTCCGCTGGCCATCTTTATCGTGCCGCGAAAGAAGCGGCTGTGCGAGCGGGCGTTTACGCGCGTGCCGGTCGCAGACTGCGCAAACGCGACTTCAGGTCCTTATGGATTACGCGATTGACCGCCGCCTGCCAGCAGCGTGGCATTATGTACAGCCGGCTTGTCAACGGCCTGAAAAAGGCAAATATCGCCCTGAACCGCAAGATGCTCAGTGAAATAGCAATCGCCGACCCGGTTGCATTTGACGCAATCGTCGCGGCGGCAAAACCGGCAACCATTTAAAAATCACCGCCGAGAACGCCCAGGCCGCAAAGAAAAAATAAAATAATCTCTGCGTACTCTGTGGTCTCCGCGGTAAAAAGAGATTGGCATGCTCGAACAGTTCGCCAAAATCGGTCAAGACGCCCTTGAGGAGCTAAAAGCTGTCGCCGATTCCGCGGCACTGGAGCAATTCCGCATAAAATACCTGAGCCGCAAAGGTCTTGTCACCCAGATACTAACGCAGATAGGAAAAGTTTCAGCCGAGCAAAGACCGGCTGCGGGCCAATTAGCCAACAAAATCAAAAACGAGGTAAACGCCGCATTTGAACAGCTCAAGGGTAAAATCACACAAACCCAACAAGCCAAAAGTCGGCACCTGATTGACGTTACCCTGCCTGGGACACGACCCCGAATCGGCAAACGGCACGTCATCAATCAGACCACAAACGAACTTCTTGAGATATTCGCCCGGATGGGCTTTTCAGTCGCATACGGGCCGGAGGTCGAGGATGAATGGCACAATTTCGTGGCACTCAATATCCCCGCGGAGCATCCCGCACGCGACCCCTTGGATAACTTTTACGTCGATGACCAAACCCTTTTGCGGAGTCAGACCTCGACAATCCAGATTCGCGTGATGGAAAAGCAAAAGCCACCCATCCGCGTCGTCGCACCGGGCCGGGTTTACAGGCCAGATACCGTTGACGCGACCCATATGTTTATGTTCCACCAGCTCGAAGCGCTCGTCGTCGATGAGGGCATTAGTATGGTCGATATGAAGACCACCATCGACCAGTTCATTAAAGTATTCCTTGGCAAAGACGCAAAATGGCGTTTCCGCCCGAGCTTCTTCCCGTTCACCGAGCCGAGCGCGGAAGTAGATTTGCTGTTAGTTGACAAGACGGGCAATGAGGTTTGGGTCGAGATGGGCGGCTGCGGTATGGTTGACCCGAACGTTTTCGACGCAGTGGGTATCGACAGCGAAAAATATACCGGCTGGGCCTTCGGCTTCGGCATCGAACGTCTGGCTATGAGAAAATACGGCATTACTGACATTCGCCTGTTTTACGAAAACGACCTTCGCTTCTTACAGCAGTTCTAAAATTGAATCGCTAATTGCGGAGACAGCGATATGAGCTACAAAGGCATAATCCTGGCTGGCGGGAGCGGCACCCGGCTGCACCCCGTCACAAAGGCCATAAGCAAGCAGCTTATCCCTATATATGATAAGCCGATGGTTTATTATCCGCTGACGACGCTGATGCTGGCGGGCATAAAAGAGATTCTGGTCATCAGCACGCCAACCGACCTGCCAATGTATAAAAAGGTCCTCGGCGACGGTTCGCAGTGGGGTATCCGGCTCGAATACGCAGAACAACCCAGGCCCGAAGGACTCGCTCAGGCATTCATCATCGGCAAAAAATTTCTCGCGGGTTCTCCCGCGTGCCTGATTCTCGGCGACAACATTTTCTACGGTCACGGCCTTGTAGATTCGCTCAAAAAAGCCGTAAGTAACGAAACCGGCGCGACAATTTTCGGCTACTGGGTAAGAGACCCGCAGCGATATGGCGTCATTGAATTCGACAAAGCCGGCAAGGTAATATCGATTGAGGAAAAACCGCAAAAACCGAAATCCAATTACGCGGCCGTAGGACTTTACTTCTACGACTCGCAGGTCTGCGACATTGCCGCGACCATCAAACCCTCTGCCAGGGGCGAGCTTGAAATCACCGACCTCAACAACGCTTACCGGAAAAACAACAATCTGCAGGTCGAATTGCTCGGGCGCGGCACCGCCTGGCTCGATACAGGGACACCCGAATCGATGCTTCAGGCCGCCAATTTTGTCCAGACCGTTCAGCAAAGACAGGGCCTGATGATTGCCTGCCCCGAAGAAATAGCGTTTCATCTTGGCCTTATCGACGTTAAACAATTGACTAAGCTCGCCGAACCATTAGCCAAAAACTGGTATGGGCAATACCTGCTTGCCCTTGTGGATGAGCACCGCTAAATGAAGGTGACACAGACAAAACTCCCCGGTGTGCTGATTTTTGAACCAGACGTGTTCGGCGACGCACGCGGCTGGTTTGCGGAAACCTTCAGCGGCAAACGCTATGAAGAGGCGGGATTGAAATTGCCGTTTGTGCAGGATAACGTCTCATTTTCAGAAAAGAACGTCCTGCGTGGTCTTCATTTTCAGTATCCGCATTCGCAGGGTAAATTGGTGCAGGCGCTGTCCGGTGAGGTCTTCGACGTGGCCGTAGATATCCGCGTCGGTTCGCCAACTTTCGGACAGTGGTTCGGTGAAACGCTGTCGGCGAAAAATCACAAACAGATGTATATCCCGCCGGGTTTTGCTCACGGCTTTTGTGTCCTCAGCGACAACACCTTGTTCTCCTATAAGTGCACCGACTACTACAGCCCCGCAACTGAGGGCGGCATAATATGGAACGACCCGGATATTGCAATCACTTGGCCGGCTGATACCCCAAAGATATCTAAAAAAGACACCAACTATCCCCGGCTAAAGGATATCCCTAAAAACAAACTGCCAAAATATGGTGAAAATAAATGAGCGATTCACCTGATAAAGTGATAATCCTGGGCGGCAAGGGAATGTTAGGCACCGACGTAGCCGCGGAGTGCAAAAGCCGGGGCATTGATTTCGAAGTGTTCGACCTGCCCGAATTCGATATGACCAACGAACGCCAGTTGCTGAGCGTAATTCATCCGGCCCATACGATAGTCAATTGTGCCGCATATACCAACGTCGAAAAGGCCGAGACCGAAACCGAGCTTGCCTTTCGCGTCAATGCCGAGGCCGTAGGCCTGCTCGCAACCTCCGCGAAAAAATCCGGCGCCTGGGTCCTTCACATAAGCACCGATTTTGTTTTCGACGGCGCTTCCGACAAGCCATATACCGAGAAGGACATCCCTCATCCCATAAACGCCTACGGCAGGACCAAGCTGGCGGGCGAACGCCTGCTGGTTGAAAACCACTGCCACAATTGTATAATGCGGGTCGAGTGGACTTACGGGATGAAAGGCGATAACTTCATAAAAAAAATTCTGCAAAAGGCACGCACACTTGCCTCGGCGAAGCCGGGCGAAGCCGGGCAAAAGGATATGAAGGTTGTCGATGACCAGGTCGGCTCGCCGACAGCAACAACCGAGGCAGCCAAAGCCGTTTGCGACCTTATACATAAAAAACCGACGGGTATCTATCATTTCGCAAGCCAGGGATACGTCAGCCGATTCGATGTCGCGCAGTTCATCGCCGAAAAGCTCGCCCTGGATGTGCGGCTGACCGCCTGCAAAACCAGTGATTTTCCTTCCGCAGCGGTCAGGCCGCTAAACAGCAAATTTGATTGCAGCAAAATCAGGCCCCTGCTCAGCGGCCCGATTAAACCCTGGCAGGTCCCTTTAGAGGAATTCCTTAAACAACTATGAGAAGATTGCTCGTTACAGGCGGCGCAGGTTTTATCGGCAGCAATTTTGTGCGAATGGCTCTTTCCGAACAGCCCGATTGTTTCGTGGTCAATCTCGACAAGCTCACATACGCAGGAAATCTTGAAAATCTCGCCGGCTTTGAAAATCACAAGAACCATAAATTCATAAAAGGCGATATCTGTGACGCCAAACTGATTGAGCGCATCATCGACGAGTTCAAGATTGATTCTATTGTAAACTTTGCCGCGGAAAGCCACGTTGACCGTTCAATTTCCGAGCCGAAAATATTCATCGAAACCAACGTTACAGGGACACTGACTCTTTTAGAGGCCGCAAGAGACAAAAAGCTTCAGCGATTTGTCCAGATTTCGACTGACGAGGTTTATGGCGCCCTTGGGCGTGAAGGTATGTTTACCGAAGATACCCCGCTTAGTCCCAATTCGCCTTATTCGGCCAGCAAGGCCTCCGCCGACCTTCTTGTTCGCGCATTCGGGCACACTTTCGGCGTGCAATACAACATTACCCGCTGCTCGAATAATTACGGCCAGTATCAATTCCCTGAAAAACTCATCCCGCTGATGATTAACAACGCCCTGAATGACAGGCAACTGCCGGTTTACGGCGACGGGATGCAAATCCGCGACTGGCTCTATGTTTACGACCATTGCACCGCTATCTGGAAGGTTCTCACCGACGCGGCACCGGGCGAAATTTACAATATCGGTGGTTGCAACGAGAAAGCCAACATCGACGTCGTCCGGCTGATACTCAGTCGCTTAGGCAAACCGGAATCACTAATAAAACACGTTACCGACCGACCGGGTCACGACAGACGATACGCCATCGACGCGTCAAAGATAATCAACAAGTTAAACTGGCGGCCCTCGGTATCTTTTGAACAGGGGATTGCCAAGACGATTGACTGGTACCTGGCAAACCGCAAGTGGCTGGCAAACGTCGTTTCAGGTGAATACCAGAAGTATTACGAATCGATGTACAAGAACAGGTAGAACCGCTGAATAATACGAATGCACACAGTTTAGTACTTTGCTTTGTGGTTGCTGAATTCCTTCTTTTAAAAATTTTCAGGTTTTTAAGGAAGCAAAGAAAACCAAAATATGAATTACGAACTACATCAAAATCATCAAACAGACGAGCACAGCTCAAAGGGCTTTGGGGCTGTACCAAAAAACAATGAACAGTTTATCGCCTGGATAAATCTTCGACTTTTATCTGTTGTTTTCCTGCTGTTTGTTGCATTAGTGGGCTGGAGCAATTATTACAATGTAAATCCGGACGGGCTTAGTTACATTGGGATAGCGCGTCTGCTCAAGCTTCACGCCTGGTATGATTCCATCTCGGGGGAACGCGGCCCCCTGATTTCCTGGCTGCTTGCTCCGTTAAGCGTTCATTTGCCTGAATTATTCGCGGTCCGTATCATCACAACGGCAAGTTCCGTAGCCGCCGTCCTGGTTTCCTGGTGCATAGTCAGATATGTGCTCCGTGATGATATTCTCAGGCGGGTTGCTATTGTGACAATAATGTTTATGCCGCTGCTTAGCGATACGACAGCCCTGATTACCCCGGACCTTATGTTTAGTGTCTTTGTAATGTTGGCTTTTTTCTATGGAATGAAATTCCTCGAAAAGCCCGGGTATAAATCGGCCGTATTGATAGGATTATCGTGGGCATTGGCATATTTTGCCAAGTCATTTGGTTTTGTCTTTGCGTGGCTGTTCTTTATGCTTCTCTGGCTTTTGGCGGTTTTCCCTTTCGAATGGCGGCGGCTGATAGCCGTCTCAAAACCGCTGATTTTAGGGATGGTGGTCTTTATAATAGTATCCCTGCCGTGGCTGTCGGCGCTTCGTTATAAGTATGGATGCTGGATGTCAGGTTCAGTAGGAAAAGTCAATCTCTTTTATGAAGGCCCTTACGCTCAATTGCCAACGCCTCCACCCAAAGAGGATGCGATGTGGCTCAATCCCCAAACGTTTTCCATGGACAACCGTATGGCCGGTCATTACGACTGTTGCCCCCCGGGCGACGTGATTTACACGTATTCAGTACTCGACATAAAGCCCGGACTACAGGTCAAGAAGTTCTTCGCCAACCTGATGGTGTCGGGTCGCTTCCCCTGGAAAATGTTCCGCCTCGCGTGTATTCCCATTATTATAGGATTTGTTCTTTGCCTGTCAGCCATTAAGACGGACAAACGGTTATTGCTGATAATGCTGGGCTCTCTGTTCTGGGTGGCATTATACCTTATTGTTTGTATGCGTATGGAAAAGAGATTCCTGATGCCGATTGTCCCTCTTCTGGTAGTTGTTGCCGCCAAAGGGTATGAGTCGGCTCGTCTCAGGTTGTCGCAAAGCCCAATTGCGGGGGACGCAAAAGGCAAATTCTCTCTTATCAATGCTCTGTTGCTTTTTCAGGTAATATCCATACTCCTTATGGGCGGCTATCATTCGATACGCTGTATTAGAGATTGGCGACGAGAATCTTTGACGCACGCACAGCTTGCCCAAGAGCTTGTGCAGACAGAAGGCGTTACAAACCTGTCACAAACGTCTTCCTGCTGGTATGCCGGGCGCAATCTTGCGGTAATCGCTGATATCCGATATCTTGGCCAGATTGTTCCGGACCAGCATCCCGATGGTATCGCTGATGTGCTTAGAAAGGGCCACATAAGTCATCTTGTCACGCTCCCCGCGGAGTTGGACAAAAGCCGGCTTGAAGGGCTGGGTTTTGTCCGCGAATTCAAGCTCGGAAGCGTTAAGTATTGGTTGTATAAAGTTTTTTATGACGAGTAAGAATGGCGACGGTAAATATAATTGTCCCAGCGTATAACCGCAGCAAGCTCCTGAAAGAATGCGTTGAATCACTTCTGGCTCAGACGTATTGCGACCTGGAGATACACGTCGTGGATGATGGTTCCACTGACGATACACAGGAAACTATCGGGAGCATAATGAGCAAACACAGCAGGATTAAGTATTCTTATAGACCTCATCTTGGCGCGCCGGCGGCAAGGAACTTCGGGTTGACGAAGGCCAACGGCGAATTCATCGGTTTTTTTGACAGCGATGACCTGTGGCCTCCCGACTATATCGAGACAATGGTGAAGAGTTTGCAGGCAAAACCCGATTTCGACGCTGCTTACTCGAAGATTATGCTGCTGGTCGATGGAGAAATTCGAGGACAATACGTGGCAATGTCGAGATTCCCTTCGGGTAATATTACGGCTGACTTGTTCAGCGGCAAACCCTTTGTTCTGCCTTCCTCTGCGATATTTCGAAAAAACGTCTGGGCCGGCGTCTTCTGGGATGAAGCGCTGAGGAACCGTCAGGATTTCGACATCTTTTTACGCATATCGACACGAACGAAGTTTATGTTCGTCCCGGAAATATATGCGATGTATCGCAGCACCGAAAATGGCATCGGCGCTGTCGCAAGACGGGGACAAAACTCCGAAGATACTCGTGTTATGGAAAGGTTTTACTTCCTGTTGGACGGCAGTTCCTATGTGCCGAAGAAACCAGCGTTTCGGAATATGAGTCATCGATATCGCAGAGCCGGCCTGGAACATTATAAAATGGGAAACAGGACAGCTTCAATTGCCCAGTTCAAAAAGGCCTTGTCTTATCAGCCGTTAGATTTACGCCTTTACGTTAACTTGCTCCGGGCACTTCTGCTGAATCCTCGAAATGACAGAATGCCTGATTGGAAGATGCCTGATGTACTTGGCCAACCCGCAAAGAGCATCTGACGCTTGCATTTGCATACCCAGAGGCATAAAATTAAAACATTGATATTAGAAGAACCGAATATTATAAGCTGGGACAAAGATGCGCAATGAATAGCAAGTACCAACCTCAGGTTTCCCTGGAGCATTACAAAAAACAAGCGTTCCAGCCAATACGAATAGAGAGCGTTACCGAGCAATTACGTGAAATCTGTTACAGCGGCTATACCAATATTCTGGAGATAGGGGTTGGCGTAGGATTTTTAAGGCACTGCGCCAAGCTATTCCCGAAAATTTCCCTCACAACCCTTGATATTGCAGAAGACCTCCATCCCGACTTCCTCGGGTCGGTCACCAATATGCCTTTTGAAGATAAGCAGTTTGAGCTGGTTGTATGCTGTGAGGTCCTGGAGCACTTGCCCTTCGCGGATTTTCTACCGGCCTTGAAGGAAATAAGGCGAGTTGCCCGACATAAAGCGATTATATCTCTGCCGGACAGGAGACATCGTTACTTTTTAACCGCCCGCCTTCCCTGGTTAGGCTGGCTTAATTTCGCATGGAATCCGGCAAGAGGTAAGTTATCGCGAGAAAAATTCGAATTTAATGGCGAGCATTACTGGGAAATCGGCTATAAAGGCACGAACACAAAAGATGTCGTTAGAAAGATAAAAGATGCGGGATTTAAGATTGAAAAACAGTATCGACTTCTAAAACATGATTATCATTGTTTTTTTATTCTTCGTTCTTGCTGAAAGTGAGGGGGGCTAAGTCATCGGCAAAGCCAGACGCATTTTGATTGTCGCCGACCTGCTTCACAAGCCAGCCAAGACGTTTATTTACCAGCCGCCGAAACTGGCCAAGGGCTTTATTCGCCTCGGCCACGACGTTCGCCTGTTTAATTACACCGGCGCTCTCAATGAGTTAAGCTGTTTCAAAAGTAAAACCCTCACTCGATTATTTTACAAGCGAAAAGCCGACCATCTCCTCTCAGTTGAAATCAAGGCCTACAAGCCCGACGTTGTTCACATCAGCTTCCCGAGAGCGCTCGATGGAGATACCGTCGAACACATGCGAAGGGCCGCTCCCAATGCCGTCTTCATAGGTTTCGATGGCGACCTCTGGCCTGCTCTGCGAGGTGAAAGAATCAACGTAGCGAAGAAGCTCGACATCGTTACCGCGACCAATAACGGCGAGTTTCTCAGGGCGTATAAAGACGCCGGCGTGCCGAAATGTGCCTTTATGCCCAATATGTGCGACCCCGACACCGACCATCGTTACGATGTTGAGGATAAATGGAAGAAGGACATCCTTTGGACGGGCCTTATTATTCACGACCCTAAGCGGTATCCCGGCGAGCGGATGCGATACGAAATTATCAGCCGAATGGCGAAAATGCCAAACTGCGCCGTTTATGGTTGCTGCGGCAAATCCGGCATAGGCGGTATCGATTACCTGTTCGCAATCAGCGGCGCAAAAATAGGCCTCAGCATTAATGCCGATAACAACATTCGACTTTATCACTCCGACCGTCTCACGCATTATCTCGCCTGCGGCACTTGTGTCCTTGCCAAAAAAGTCCCCGATAGCGACCTGCTTTTCAAAGACAAGCTGCACCTGCGGTATTTTGAAACCGCCGAAGAATTCTTTGAATTGGCGGATTGGTTCCTTAAACACGAAGATGAGAGAAAAAGAATAGCCGACGCCGGTATGAAATGGATGCACGAGCAGTTCAATTGCGTCAAGATTACAGGTTACATTCTCGACCTGATTGAAAAAGGCGATTATAACGCTCCGTGGAATCAGGCCCTATGACACAAGGCATTAAGACAAGTCCTGCTTTGTGTAATGTTTGCGGAGGTGATAATGCAAGGCCGCTTTGGATGGCGATTGACCGCCTTCACGGGTTTGAAGGGCAATTTCAATACGTTCAGTGCGCAAACTGCGGCCTGATTTATATGAATCCCCAGATTGCGCCGGAAAGCGTCTCACAATTTTACCCGCCTGATTACGCTCCTCATCAGGCCGGTTCTACGTCAACAAGCAAAAATGTTCGCAAACCCGATTTGCCTCGAATGATTCTTGATTCGCTGAACCATCAATCGAGGGTGCTTGATGTTGGCTGCGGCAACGGCGAGTTTCTTGACCGGGTGCGTCAATTCTGCCGCTGCCAGGTCAACGGGGTCGATACCTCTGGAAATGCCGTCCTCTGTGCAAAAAAACAGTATGGTCTTGATGTGTTCCAGGGGGAGATTCTGGCAACTCCTTTTGAAGAAAAATCCTTTGACCTGATTACTGCCTGGTCCTGCATCGAACATATGAATAACCCGGCACAGGCCGTTAAAAAGATGTTTGCGCTTTGTAAACCCGGCGGCTTCCTGTTTATCAAAACCCCAAATTACGACAGTTTCGCCGCAAAGTTGTTCAAAGACAAATGGTATCATCTGGACTGCCCCCGTCATTTATATATATTTTCTCCTTCTACCATTACGGCCTTGCTCGAAAAATGCGGTTTCGAAATGGTCAACGTGTGTTACGAACCATCATCCAAAGGGTGGCTTGGTTCGCTGCAATATGTTTTTTACGGCGACAATCATCATCCCGCAACAAAAAATAAACTTCGCCGCTCTTCTTTGGCCAAGGCGTTTGTCTCGCCGTTGTCTCGTTTGTCGGCATGGCTTAAAAAAGCCGATACTATGATGGTAACGGCCCGGAGAAAAAAATCGTGAAACTTTTGATTCTGTCAAATAACACCGGCCGGGCAAGTTTCAGGCAGCGGATAGCCGTTTACCTGGATACTCTCAGAGCCAGTGGCATCGATTGCCGCGTTGAGCAATTGCCGCAGTGGATAATGTCTCGTCGCCGGCTGTTTATGCAGGCAAAGGATTTCGACGCCGTTTTTCTTCACAAAAAAACACTGAACCTCTTCGATGCTTATTATCTGAGGAAACACGCGAAGAAAATAATTTATGATTTCGACGACGCCGTAATGTTTGACGATAAACACCCCGAAAGACCTCACCACAAACGGCAAACTTCTTTCAGAAGAACCGTCATTATGGCCGACCTTGTCATCGCCGGTAACGTTTACCTGGCCGAATACGCGAGAAGATTTAATCCTAATGTCGAAATCCTGC
>JBEKAT010000006.1:0-40164 GCA_050015775.1 Sedimentisphaerales bacterium
TTCAATCAGGATAATAGGGTTAATTTCAGCGACTGGGTGCGAATAGCCGAAAACTGGATGAGCAGGGCGATTTGGCTTCACGAATAAACTGCCAACAGGCAGGAACTGTGCCCCGCCGCCTTTTTCGACGCCGATGAGTTTGAAAAGATACTCGCAGGTCTGGCGATTTAATGGAAAAAATTCTTTATCACTGGAAATGACTTGAAAAATTCAAACGCCGGCTCATCCCTGCGCGTAATAGACAAAACATTTTCCCCGAAGCCGAACTGCGCAAGGACATATTTACCATACGCAAATTGCCCTATTGCGACCTGGCCGACAGCTAATTGTCCCAGGCCAAAGTAAACGCCTATGGCCACCTGCCCTGCCGACGCAAGGCCCGTCGATAATTGCCCCAGGCCGAACAAAAAGCCGATTGCCAATTGCCCTATTGCGATTACGCCGATGGATGCCTGCCCTATGGCGATAATGCCGCACGCCATTCTACCGACGGCGATTACGCCTTTGGCGACCACTCGTCTTCCTGTTTCCGGGTTTCTGCCGTATGTGTAATGAATCAGCGGCAAACCCAGCAACCCAATGTGCGATTTGAACTCGTGAAAGCTCGTCCCGTTCTGGTAGCCATACCGCATCCACGTCCCCATCACCGTCTCTTCAATTTTATATTCTATCTTCTCAAGAAATGTATTGGGCATAATCAAACCTCCTGATTATTGTGTCTGATTCCGTTGTGCTGCTAATATCGCCGCGAAGGCAATAGCCGCGGTTTCGGTTCGCAGAATCGTATCTGACAATCGCACAAATTGAACGCCTCGGCTCCTCAAAAACGCGTCCTCATTTTCCGTAAAGCCCCCTTCCGGGCCAATCAAGGCAGCAACATCATCCGGGCCAAAGAGTTGTCCGGCCAATGACACGCAATCACCCGACATACCCCCCGCCAGAATCCGGCAGTTTGGGCTGTCTTTTTTTATCGCTTCGATACAATCCTGCGAATTCACCGGCGGGTCAATCTGGGGCAAAAATAATCGCTTGCACTGCTTGCCCGCCGAGATTGCCAGATTCATCCATCGGTCGAGCGCCTTCGGATTCCCCGGCTGCCTCACCGTCCGCTCGAAAATCACCGGGCATATCCGCTCAACGCCCAGTTCCGTGCATTTTTCAATCAGCCAGTCGAACCGCTCGCCCTTGGGGACGCTCACCGCGATAATAATGCGTCGCGACTTCGGCATTTCGCTTCGCCGGACGTCCTCGATTTCAAGCGTAACGATATTTTTCCTTATTCCGGAGATTACCGCCGTCGCCAGCCCGCCAAGACCATCGAAAAGCTCAACCTTATCGCCAGCCCCCAGCCGCAATACCGCCAGATGATGCGCCTCCGTCCCCTCAAGCTCAATCCTCGGCCCGTTTATCGAATCGCAATAAAATCGATGTAATCCCATAATCGAATCATACCCGCAAATAACATAATTGACTATCTTACGCTAAATTCATAAACTACGGTCTTTATTGGGAAAATGCAATATGCAGGAAAAGAATATAAAAATCGGTCTTGTCGGCTTCGGCACCGTAGGTGCAGGTGTCGCTAAAATTATCCTCGAAAACGCAAACGCTATCGCCGCCAAAACCGGCCTGCGATTAGAGCTTGCCTGCGTGGTCGATGCCGACCTCAAAAGGCCCCGCCCCGTCAAGCTGCCTGATGGCCTACTGACTAACGACCTCAACTGCCTCCTCAATGATAAATCAATCTCAATCGGTGTCGAACTCGTCGGCGGAACCAAAATCGCGAAGGATATCCAACTGAAAATGCTCGCCGCGGGCAAGCACGTCGTTACCGCTAATAAGGCGCTATTGGCAGAACACGGCGCGGAACTTTACGCCGCCGCTCATAAAAATGACCGCTGCATCGCCTTCGAGGCAAGTTGCGCGGGCGGAATACCTATCATTTCAGGCATACGAACCGGCCTCGCCGCCAACGACATCAAGGCAATGTATGGCATCGTCAACGGCACCTGCAACTACATCCTCTCGAATATGACCAGTAAAGGCGCCGACTTCGCAGACGCGCTCGCCCAGGCACAGCAAAAGGGCTATGCGGAAGCCGACCCCACCCTCGATATCTCAGGCGGCGACAGCGCTCACAAGCTCGCGATACTGGCCTCAATCGCCTTCGGCTCATCAATCGAGATGAAAGACATATATATCGAAGGCATACAGCTCGTCTCCAAAGATGATGTCCGCTTTGGCGGCGAAATGGGTTATTGTCTAAAACTTTTAGCTATCGCTGAAAAAAACAATAAAGGCCGGATTTCACTCCGCGTCCACCCGTCATTTATCAGCAAAGAAAATCGTCTCGCCAAGGTTGACGGCTCATTCAACGCAGTAAGCATCTTCGGCCACGCAGTCGGCAATGTAATGTTTTATGGCCGGGGCGCGGGTATGATGCCGACCGCCAGCGCGATTGTCGCCGACATAATCGAAGTCGCACTCGGCAATTCCGCGACCACCTTCAAAAATCTCAATCTCAAACCGCACGCCGAAATAGCGGGTTCGATTGACAAAATCGATAACCTCGTCAGCCGGTTCTACATCCGCCTGATGGTCAAGGACCAGCCCGGCGTCTTCGCCCAGATTGGCAAGGTCCTCGCCGACAACGCCATCAGCATTTCGGGCGTCCTCCAGCACGAAATCCCCGGCTCCGACGGCACTGTCCCCGTCATCATTACCACTCATCCGAACAAACAGGATAAAATCTCCGCCGCCCTCAAAGGCCTCGCCGATTTGAAAGCCGTATGCGACAAACCCGTCTGCATCCGTATCGTCGATATCCCGGAGGACAAGGAATAAAGTGTGGTGTTGTAAACGGGCAAAGAAGCTGATAAGTTGTTCATTTTAAGGCGACAGCTACCAATGCAACAACATCTCTTACAACAGATACATTATGAATTACGCCTGAATCTGTGAAAAAATCTTTCGTCATTTTCACGTATTTTGTCTTGATATTAGGTACCTTGCTGGTCTTCCGGCAGGTATGCAATTTTGGGTTTGTTAATTACGATGACAGTGACTACGTATACGAAAATCCACACGTTTTGAACGGCCTGACCAATGATGGTGTCATCTGGGCTTTTACCACCAACCGCTCGGCTAACTGGCACCCTTTGACTTGGCTGTCGCATATGCTCGATTGTCAATTGTTCGGTGCAAACCCCGGCCGGATGCATCTTATGAATCTTATTTTGCACCTTGCAAATACCCTGCTGCTATTCGCAGTGCTCAAGAAAATGACCGGCGCGCTATGGCCGAGCGCATTTGTCGCGGCGGCCTTTGCGATTCATCCGATGCACGTCGAATCGGTCGCGTGGATTGCCGAACGCAAGGATGTATTGAGCACATTGTTCCTTCTGCTTACATTGGCCGCTTACGTCAGCTATGTAAAACGCCGCGGCCTGGTTCGCTATGTGCTGGCAGTGTTGCTGTTTGCATTGGGCCTTCTCGCAAAACCAATGCTCGTTACTTTGCCGTTCCTGCTCCTGCTTTTGGACTATTGGCCGCTCGGTCGCTTTGACTCACCCCAGACCATTAAGGCCTCATCTCGCCAAAAACGCCGACTTTCACCCGCCCATGACAAACGCCGGCTCCTGTACCGTGCGATAATCGAAAAAATTCCTTTCATTGCTCTTTCCGTTGTCTCAAGTGTAATTACGTTTCTGGTTCAGCTGGGGAGCAGTGCAGTGGCACATATCAACGCTCTTTCTCTGAAGGACAGAATTGCCAATGCCTTCTTATCTTACGCAAGATACATAGGCAAGCTGTTCTGGCCGCAAAATCTCGCGGTATTTTATCCTTTTGACGCTGGCGGCTTTGCGTTTTGGCAGGTGGCGATGTGTGTTTTATTATTGCTTGTTATATCCATTTTTGTAATTCGTTTTGGACGAAATCGAAAGTATTTGCCGGTGGGCTGGTTTTGGTTTGTCGGAACGCTTGTGCCCGTCATAGGCTTTGTTCAGGTTGGCATGCAGGCCATGGCCGACCGCTACACCTATATTTCCTATATAGGTCTTTTCATAATAATTGCATGGGGTCTGCCAGAACTTCTTTCTAAATGGCCGCAGCGAAAAAACGCTCTCGGCCTATCGATGGTAATAGTACTGACAACCCTCGGAATATGCACGCATCAGCAGGTTAGCTTCTGGAACAACAGCTTTACCCTCTTTTCGCATGCCATCGGGGTAACGCAAAACAATTTTATTGCGCACAATAATCTTGGCGTTGCCTGCGACAGCCTTGGTCGCTACCAGGATGCGGTAGAATCCTATAAGCAGGCCATAAGAATCAATCCGGATTACGCCGAGGCGCACTATAATCTTGGCGTTGCCTGCGGCAAACTTGGTCGCCGACAGGATGAGATAGAATCCTATAAGCAGGCCATAAAAATCAGGCCGGATTATGCCAAGGTGTATATTAATCTTGGCGTTTCATATGAAGACCTTGGCCGCTACGAGGATGCGGTAGAAACCTATAAGCAAGTCATCCGAATTAAGCCGTATTATGCCGATGCGTATGTTAATCTTGGCGTTACCTACTACAAACTTGGCCGCTATCAGGATGCCGTAGAACCCTATAAACAGGCCATAAGAATCAAGCCGGATTTTGCTTTGGCACACTATAATCTTGGCGTTGACTATTTAGTAATTGGCGACAAAGGGGCGGCCGTTGAAGAATACAAAATCTTAAAAACCTTGGATGCTGGGAAGGCGAACGAATTGTTTAAATTGATTAATAAGTAGGTATTACCGAACCAGCCACGCTTTTACCGTTCGGTCTTAGTGCGGTGATGCTGAGAAGGAAACGCAGTTAAGCCAGCCCATAGAATGTCCCAAACACCCTTCTAATGAGTCTGTTTAGTTCGTAGAATGAACGATTGCGGCTTGAAATCTGGGGGACACCATACCGGGAAGAATGTAACTTTACTTACCGTCAACGCCGCGATTCCACATTAAAATCATCAATTTCTTGGTGTCTTTGGGGATTTGTGGCAGCCATTGACTTTACCGCCAAAAACTCATAAACTACGGCGTTCGATTAACATAGGCCAAGACCTTAAGGACAGGCGATGAGCACTAAATACGCGATAATAATACCTGATGGGGCAGCGGATAACCCGGTTGAGCAGTTCGGCAACAAGACTCCGCTCGAAGCGGCTAATACTCCGAATATGAACAAAATCAGCCAGACCGGCCGGCTCGGCGCCGTCCGCACAGTCCCCGAAGGTATGGAACCGGGCAGCGACGTCGCGCAAATGTCGCTTCTGGGCTATGACCCCAAACAATACTATACCGGCAGAGCGCCGATAGAAGCAGTCGCAAGGAACGTCCAGTTAGGTCCTGATGACTGGGTCTTCAGGTGTAATCTTGTAACTATAGCCGACGGCAAAATGGCGGACCATAGCGCGGGACATATTTCTACCGAAGAAGGAACCCGCCTCATCGAAGAGCTTAATGAGCAGCTCTCAAACGATAATATCCGCTTCTACACTGGCGTAAGTTACCGTCATCTGCTCGTCCTCAAGAATACCGACGTCAACGTCAAGACCTGCCCGCCCCACGATTATATCGGCACCCCGGTCGAAAAAATCCTCCCAAGGGGCAAAGGCGCGGAATTACTCATTGACCTGATGATGCGCTCGCAGCAATTCTTCCACAACCACGATATCAACAAAGTCCGTATAGACCTCGGCGAAAACCAGGTCAGCTCAATCTGGCTCTGGGGTCAGGGCAAAAAAGCAAAACTCGAAAGCTTCGAAAAGCGATTCGGCCTCAGAGGCGCCGGCATCACCGCCGTTGACCTCTTCAGGGGACTGGCGAAACTCATCGACTTCGACCTCATCGAAGTCCCCGGCGCAACCGGCTTCACTGATACCAATTTCGAAGGCAAAGGCGCAGCCGCGATTAAGGCGCTCAAGGATTACGATATCGTCGTTGTTCACGTCGAAGCCCCCGATGAGGCGGGCCACGCGGGCAATCCCGAAACCAAGAAAAAGGCAATCGAGCAGATTGATAAGCACATAGTAGGCCCGATTTACGAAGCGATAAAAAAATACCCCTCCTGGCGGATTATGGTTCTGCCGGACCATCCCACGCCCGTAAAAACCGGCGCACATTGCGGCGACCCCGTTCCGTTCGCTATGGCTGGCGACAACGTTTCGGGCGTATTTCAGGCCGCCTTTACCGAATCAAACGCTGCAAAATCCGGCTTGCATATTGACAAGGGGTATGAACTTATGGAATATTTCCTTAAAAGTTAAAAATTTGTAGGGCGGGGTTTACCCCGCCAATGGTTAGCCCCCAGGCCTGCCTGGGGGTCATTAATCTTCTTTCGGAGTAACTATGCCTATACTTGTTCAAAAGTTTGGCGGGACCTCGGTCGCAAACGCCGAGAAAATCCGCCGGGCTGCACAGAAAGCAATCGACGCGACTAAGAAAGGTTACCAGGTCGTTGTCGTCGCCAGTGCTCGCGGCCACCAGACGGACCATCTCGTGGCGGACGCGATGGAGCTTAACCCCAACCCGCCCAAACGCGAAATGGACCAGTTGCTCAGCACAGGCGAACAGCAAACAGTATCGCTCTTCGCAATGGCGCTGGATGCGATGGGCCATAAGGCAATCAGCTTTACGGGCTTCCAGGTCGGAATGCTCACCGACAGCACGCATACAAAGGCACGCATAAAGAGCATCGATGCCAAGCGAATACACAAGGAGCTTAAAGACGGCAAAATCGTCATCGTCGCCGGCTTCCAGGGCATCGACGAAAACGACAACATCACAACCCTCGGCAGAGGCGGTTCGGATACCACTGCGGTCGCGCTCGCCGCAGCCGTCGGCGCTGAGGTCTGCGAAATCTTCACCGATGTAAACGGCATATACACCACCGACCCGCGCATTTACACAAAAGCCGCCAAAATGAAAGAAATTAGCTACGACGAAATGCTCGAACTCGCCAGCTTGGGCGCGGGCGTTATGCACAGCAGGTCAATCGAATTCGGTAAAAAATACAACGTAAAAATCCACGTCAGGTCCAGCAGCGAAGACGTTGAGGGAACCTACATTATTGGAGAGGTGCCACAAATGGAAGGAATAGCGGTTTCGGGAGCGACGATACAAAAAGATATGGCTAAAATCAGCTTGGTCGGAGTGGATAACAAGCCGGGCAACGCGGCCAAGGTATTTCACCGACTGGCCGAGGCAAAGGTCGTCGTTAATGACATAATGCAAACGGAAGTCAGCAGCGACAAAGCAAACCTGGCGTTTACGATAGGCGCTTCAGACCTGCGGGCAGCCAAAGAAGCCATCGAGAGCATAAAAAACGAGGTCAAATGCGACAGCATCTTTACCCGCGATGATATCGCTGAGGTCTCGGCAGTGGGCGTCGGGATGAGGAGCCATTACGGCATCGCCGAAAAGATGTTCAGCGCATTAGCCAAAGCCAAGGTCAATATCGACTCGATTACAACAAGCGAAATACGAATAAGCTGCGTCATCGATAAAGACCAGGCGGAGCAGGCCCTGATAGCCGTTTGCGACGCGTTCGATTTGGATAAGCCCGCCGAAAAAAGAGCCAAAAAGAAATAAGAATAACTTCACACTCGACACAATATGGCGCGATATGCGATGAGCAGACGCCTGCGTAATATCGTTGCCGTCATTATTATGCTGACGGCGACGACATTATGCTTTCTCGACCACAGTTGCATCAGCCGGTCAGTAACCAAATCCCTGCAATCGACCCAGCAGGATTCCGGTGACATCTCAAAATATCACGGCAGGCAATTTGCCGTCGTCAAGGTCGTCGATGGCGATACGCTCGATATCGATATCCCCGATTTATCCGCCGACGGCGGACGCAAATACAGCCACACCCGAATCCGCCTTTGGGGAATCGATACACCCGAAACCAAAGACCCGCGTACAGGCCCGATGTATTTCGGCAAAGAGGCATCGGACTTCGCAACGAAACTCGCTCTCGGTAAACAGGTAACCATTTACTTAGAGAAAGAGAAAAACAGCAGAGATAAATATCATCGTCTTCTCGCTTATATTCAACTGCCCGATGGTACTTTCCTGAATGAGGTTTTGTTAAGCGAGGGGTACGCCTATGCGGACCTGCGTTTCAAACACGGCCTGTACAATAAATACAAACAGTTGGAATCCGTCGCCCGCAACCAGAAGAAAGGCCTCTGGGCCGGCGTTACCCCGGAACAAATGCCCAAATGGCGGCAAAAACGATTACACCTCACCGCAGAGAACGCAGAGCCCACTGAGGTAAACAATTAGAAGTTGCTCGATACTGGATTCGGAATACTCGAAAAAAGCGGAATAGAATTGTTGCCGCCGCAGAAAATTCCAAAATAAAGAAAATCATGCCAGAAGGCCGAAGAAGCTAATAGAACCGCGAATTTGTCCGCCGAGGCGGATAAAAAACCGAAAAGCCAGTCAACCCGATTTGGATTCATAGAGGGACAAAACAAAAGTCCAACTATGGGGCCGTGCTCTACAATCCCTTACCCTTTTTCCAGTTACCCGCAAAAACAGCGAAATCACGGAAATCAATTACGTTATTTTGCGGGACAGCAACCTCACAATCCGGATTCCAGTTTGGGCTGCCGGGCGAAGCCAGCCAGGCCTTCATAAATATGCCAAGGTCGATCGTATTTACATAGCCATCATTATTGAAGTCACCAAACAGCAGAAATTTGAAACTCTTGATAATCACTTCAACCTCGTTGCCGTCGGTCGGCGGACCGCCGGGCGTATCTGGCGGCGAGCCAGAGGGAGCAAGCAGCCAAAGATTCATACGGTCATTTTCACCGCCTGCCGGAGGAATATCAGGGCCGGTATAGCACCAGGATTCAATCAGATTGTTAGAATCCAGCAGCGGGTACTCACCATAATAACTCTTGAAGCATATTCTATCAGGCAACCATCTGATTTCGTGGGTCGTCAGGTCGTTTGGCCCGCAATCAATATGGAAACGATGTCTGTTGCCATTTGTATCCCACGGCTGAATGACATACTGGGCGTTATTCGGTTCGTTGACATCCAACCATCTGGAGAACTCAATATCAATCTCTCTGTAATGATATTGAGGGGCATTTGTGTCCCAGGTGAATAAACCTAATACCTCGTTAGGGTCAAGCAGATCAATTCTGCCTTTGGTGGTAAAGGCATGTGTCCCATACCCAAGCGAATCATTAGAAACTACTTCGCTGCAATACCACTTGTCAGCCCTGTGGGCAATTTTCAGATGCAGTTGTTCGTTTGCATCAAGCCAGACGTTCTGGTTGCTGTCGGAGAAATAGTTTAAACCGGGACCTGCCATTCCGCAGCCGGTATCTTTGAGCCACCAGCCGTAATTGCTAAACGATATTGTCTCGGGTGGTATATCGTTAGGTGAGCCGAACCTCAGGTTATCGATGTAAATAGTTCCGGCATCTCCGGCTAACCCATCAAATACAAACGCATCTATATGATTGATATCGTTGTAGTCGAGATTGCCCACATAAAACAGGAGCGTATGCCATTCGTTAGAAGTGTCCGGCACACAAAGCGCGGAGACCCATCCAAAAACATCATCCCACAATCCTATTGCTGTTGGTATGGATGATGGATTAGCAAAATAAACGTCAGCGAGGAGCCATTCTTTGTCTGATAAATCGAATGTAAAATTGGTCCAACTGTGTTTTACTTCAACTTTGCGGTCCGTTTCGCCCGTCCAACAAAGTTTAAGAACATTGTTGGCATCAGTGGCCAACGGCACATCGTTAACACCACCGTGCACGGGCCAAGCGGCGGTAAGTGTTGGATCTTTGGCAGGGTCAGTGGTGACGGAAAGCAGTACTTCGGTTGGCTCGTAACTTGTGAGCATACCTGGAGGAGTAAAAGTAAGTGGCGTGGCGTCTATAATGATAGATGCTGAACTCAAATAGCCGGTTGGATACGAATAGGGAGGAAACTCCGGTAAATAGGCGATCCCCTCCAGCTCAACCCATCCTGTGGCGTGCCCATCAAGAAGAAAGTTCCATGTCTCACTCCCGAAAAAGGGCTCAAACAGATATTGACCTGAAAAAAACTGCGGTGAAGGCCAGGTAAAAGTACCCGCTACGGGACCTTCCGCGAACATATAGTGCGGTTCCGCGTTGATAAAACAAGCAAATTTATCGCCGTATGGGTAATACTGGTAATTCAGGCCGGCAGTAACACTTCCTGAACAAACAAAATATGCGCTGTTAACGTGCAACAGAGGAACGCCAAGGTCAAATTCTATGGCTCTGGATTGACCGCAATTATAGGAGCCGGTAACGCTGAGGGGAACTACGAACGTGTCGCCGGAAGCGATTGCGGCTGCCAGAAGCAATACTAAGACACCTATGATATGGCAATTCAATTTAAACATGAGTGCACCTCCATTTTGAGGAAAAGGCAAAGTCCATAAAGACCCTTCCCGAGCCGAGAGCTTTTGAACCTTTCCTCATTTTGCACCTTCTATAAAACAAATTACTACGACAATAGTATTTTGTCAAGCATAATTAGAGAATACCCAGGATGGTTTATAGTTTGACAGAGGCTTTGTGACTGTTGCAATCCGTGATTGCCGTGAATTACAGGTTATATTCTTTTATCTTGCGGTAGAGGGTGCGCTCGCCAATGCCGAGCAGTTTTGCGGCTTTCTCGCGGTTATTGCCCGTCTTGGCCAACGTGTCGATAATGGCCTGCTTCTCGATTTCATTCAGCGGCATTTCAGAAGCAGATTTTGCTTGTGAATTTGAACTTCCCGTGAGCTGTCGAACGCGATTAATTTCTGGAGGCAAATCCTGCACATCGAGTTTGTCTCGGTCGGACATAACGACCATAGTCCTGATAACGTTTCGAAGCTGGCGGATGTTGCCCGGCCACTCATAGGAAGCGAGGATATTCGCCGCGGCATCGGTAAAGCCGGCGACTTTCGAGCCGGTTTCGCCGACGGCTTCTTTGAGGAAGAAATCGGCGAGCAGCGGGATGTCTTCGCGTCGTTGGCGCAGGGGCGGAACAGAAACACTGACGCCCTTAATCCTGAAATAGAGGTCCTGGCGGAATTTTTTCTCCTCGACGAGATTAGTCAGGTCGTGGTTGGTTGCGCTGATGATTCGAACATCGACAATGACGGGTTTGTTGCCGCCGACGGGAATGACCACGCCATCTTCAATAACCCGTAATAATTTCGCCTGCATATTCAACGGCATATCGCCGATTTCGTCGAGGAACAGAGTGCCTTTGTCGGCTATTTCAAAAAGACCCTTGCGGTCGCCTGCCGCGCCGGTGAATGAACCCTTGACGTGGCCGAAAAGTTCGCTTTCGAGGAGCGTTTCGGTAAAGCCGGCACAATTTATGGGCACGAAACGTTTGTTCCAGCGATTTGAATTGTCGTGGATTGCCCTTGCGAGTAATTCTTTGCCGGTTCCGGATTCGCCCTCGATGAGAACGGAGATATTGGTGGGTGCGACGCGGCGAAGGACCTCGAAAATGCCGGTCGTCTGGGGACTGTTTCCGCGGACGCCGTCGAATCTGAAGTCCTCGTCGGCGGCGCGCCCCTGGGCATTGGTGCGCTTCACACGAACCACCTGCCTGGCGGCCTGTTCGACAAGGGAGCGAAGCTGGTCGATGTTGATAGGTTTGACCAGGTAATCGTAGGCGCCGTGCCGGATGGCGTCTTTGCAGGTATCGATGGTCGCGTATGCGGTGATGAGTATGACTTCGGTCTGGCCGAGTTTTTTGGCTTCCTGAAGAATTTCGAGGCCGTCGATATCGCCGCCGAGTTTCAAATCGGTAACAACCACATCAATATCCTGGGCGCGGATGATTTCGAGTGCGTCTCGGCCGGTATAAACCGGTATTGCCTTGGCGCAACACTTCTGGAGCGCCTCGGCCATACCGTCGGCGTGGTCGCGCTCATCGTCAACAACAAGGACAACGGCGTCTTTAATCATTGTTTGGCCTCCGATGAAGCAAGAGGCAGCGAGATTGTAAAGCAAGTCCCTTTGCCGGGTTCGCTGATGACGGATATATCGCCATTGTGGGCGTCGATTATTTTTTTGACGGTAGCAAGCCCCAGACCCGTGCCATCGGGTCGAGAGGACTGATAAGGTTCGAAGATGTAAGCAAGTCGGTCGGCGGGGATTCCTTTGCCCGTGTCGCTTATCTGGATTTGGGCCAAGTTCCCATCACGGGCGGTCCGCACCATTAACTCGCCGGCGGCGCAAATGGCCTGCTGGGCGTTGATGAAGAGGTTGAGAATGGCTTGTTTGAGCATGCCGGCGTCGGCCTGGCAAAGAAGCGGTTCTTTATGGAGGGTCTGACGCATCGTTATCGAGTGTGCGGCTGCCTGCGGAGAGTAGAAATCAATCATATCGGCAAGGACGGAGTTAACGTCGATGGGAGACAGGTTCGGCTGGTTTCTGTCGGTATAGCGAAGAAAGCCATCGAGGATTTGTTCGAGGCGGGTGGTTTCCTTGTCGATTACGGCTAATTTTCTGCGGGCACGCGCCAGACACTGGTCAAGGTCGGAGGCGGGGCCTGCCTGGAGCTCTTCATCGACGAGGCGGAGGTTGACTTTGATTGTGGAAAGGGGGTTTTTTATTTCGTGGGCAATCACGCCAAGAAGCCGGCCCAGCTCTTCGGCCTCAGTAGCGCCGGTTCGACTTAGTTCGACTTCGCTCACTACAGGTTGCTCACCACTCCTGCCTACAACTTGCTGGGGCGGGCAGGCGGGGCTAACCGATTCGGATTGTTCAGGTGCGTTTTTCACGATTCGTAAACCCGGCATTTCAAGCAATACTCCTCACCGCGGGAACAAGTATCAAACACAATGAGGTTTATTTTTTCTGGTCTTTCTTGTCGGAGAGGCCGAGTTCCGCCATCGCTGCTTTGCGAGAGAGTTTGAACCTGCCCTGATCATCGACAAGCAAAAGCTTGACGGGGATTATATCGCCGAGTTTGCATACAGCGTCAACGCTCTTGACGTAGCTGTCACTCAACTCGCTGACGTGGCAGAGGCCCTCTAAGCCGGGGATGAACTCGACAAACGCGCCGAAATCCTTGATGGAAACGACTTTGGCAGTGGGATAAATGGTGCCTACCTTGGGGGCCTGGGTCATCGCCTCAATCATTGCCTTTGCTTTGAGGTGGCCGTCGCCGCCGACGCAACTGATGAAGACGGTGCCGTCGTCCTCGATTTCGATTGTGGTATCGGTCTGTTCCTGGAGGGCCTTGATGTTTTTGCCGCCCGGGCCGATGATTTTGCCAATAAATTCGGGGTCGATTTTAACGGTAACAAGTTTCGGCGCATAAACGCTAAGCTCTGGTCTGTGCTTATCGATTGTCTTAGACATAGTATCGAGTATTTTGAGGCGGGCGTGTTTCGCCTTTTCCATCGCCTCGACCATAATGTTATGCGGGAGGCCATCGGCTTTAATATCGAGCTGGACGGCGGTAACGCCCTCGGTGGTTCCGGCGACTTTGAAATCCATATCGCCGTGGTGGTCTTCGTCACCGATGATATCGGTGAGCAAAACATATTTGCCGTTATCCGCGGTGACAAGGCCGACTGATATGCCGGCAACCGCCTTTTTAATCGGGACGCCGGCGTCCATCAGGGCGAGCGAGCCGCCGCAGACCGAGGCCATTGAGCTTGAGCCGTTTGATTCTGTAATATCGGAGATGATTCTTATCGTATAGGCGAATTCTTCTTCGGGCGGCCTGACCATTTCGAGTGCGCGTTCGGCGAGGGCGCCGTGGCCTATTTCGCGACGGCCCGGGCCTCGCATCGGCTTGACTTCGCCGACGGAAAACGGCGGGAAGTTATAATGCAGGGCAAAGCTCTGGGAATATTCGTCCTGGAGGCCGTCTATAATCTGGGCATCCTGAATTGTACCCAGGGTGATACAGACAAGGGCCTGTGTTTCGCCGCGGGTGAAAAGGGCTGAGCCGTGGACGCGGGGTAAAAGGCCGACTTCACAGGTGATGGGGCGGACATCGTCGTAGCCCCGGCCGTCGAGTCGTTTGCCTTTGAGGACGAGGTCGCGGATGATTTCGCCTTCAATCTTATCGAAAATCCGGCTGACCATTGTTTGTTCCTGATTTTCGGCAGAATCCGATTCCGACTTGCAGTATTGTTCGACGAGACGGTCAAACAATTCTTTGACAGCGACTCTTCGCTGCTGCTTGGCCGGTATGAGTTTGAGGCCGCGAAGTTCGTCGGCGATTTGTGAGCGTATTTTCGAGCAGAGTTCTTCGTCGATTTCGAAAAGCTCGCCCGTTTCCTTCGGGACACCAACTTTCTTCTGAAGCTCCTCGATGAGTTCGCAGACAATTTTTACGGTTTCGTGTCCTGATTTGACGGCCTCGACGATAACGGCCTCGGGCAACTCTTTGGCGGCAACCTCAATCATATTGATAGCGTCTTTTCGCCCGCCGACCAGGACGTTCAAATCGCTCTGCTCCATCTGCAGCTGGGTGGGGTTGATAACAAGCTCGCCATTAACGCGTCCGACACGGCAGGCGCCCGTGGGACCGTTGAAGGGGATTTTACTGATGGTCAGGGCCGCACTGGCCCCTATCATCGCTGGCACATCAGGGTCGTTTTCCTTGTCGGCGCTGAGGACTGAGGCGATAATCTGAACTTCGTTGAAATAGCCGTCGGGGAAGAGCGGCCGCAGAGGTCGGTCAATCATCCTTGAAGTGAGTGTTTCCTTGGTGGAAGGTCTTCCTTCGCGTTTGATGAAGCCGCCGGGAAATTTCCCGGCCGCGCTGTGCCTTTCACGATAGTCAACAGAGAGCGGGAAGAAATCGATATCTTCGGAGCGAGGCGGCGCAACGACTGCAGCGACGAGGACGACTGTTTCGCCATAGCGGACGATAACAGCGCCGTCGGCCTGCCTAGCGATTTTGCCGGTTTCGATGGATAAAGTTCTGCCCGCGATTTCTCTTTCGACTTTGATCAGATTAAACATAAGCTACCTCATAAAAAGCCAGGGCGCATCGCGTAAAGGCGGCGTGCGGCGATGGCAGGCGTTTTGAACTATTTCCGCAAGCCGAGCCGGGAGATGATGTCGTGATAGCGTTTCGGGTCTTTTTTGCCGACGTACTTGAGCAGCGACGCCCTTGTGGCGACCATTTTGAGCAGGCCGCGTCGGGACGAGTGGTCCTTGCGGTGGTTCTTTAGATGCTCGGTAAGCTCGTTGACTTTTTCGGTCAGCAGGGCAATCTGTACGTCAGGCGAACCGGTATCACCCTCGTGGAGTTCGAAGTTATGAACAATATCTTTCTTTTTCGTTTTTGCCAGCATTTTTCAAATAAACCCTTTCTTTGAATCCCGGTTTGGCCTGCCGGGGTCGTGATTACAATCTGTCTTAAAGAGCCAAAAGTTGTAAAACCGGCATTTTAGCAGTTTTTGGGCGGTCTGCAAGAGGCAACCGGCTAAAAAGTGTAATAAAGATGCGATTTGCGTCAGGGGGCGTTTCCAGATAACCACGCGGGTTTACGATGGGAATGATTACGCAATAAGGGTACCAACTGCGGCGGAGCCATACTGGGAGAAGTCGTCTGCTCCGTATGTCTTGACAGCGCCCTCTTCCATAAGGTCCCAGAGGTGGTAAACGTCGCTTTTGAGAAAGGCGGTGGCGACTTTTTCGTCGAACTGGGTGCCGAGCCGTTTTTCGATTTCGGCGACGGCTTTTTCGACGGTCATTACCTCCTGATAGACGCGTTCAGAGGTCATAGCATCGAAGCAGTCAGCGAGGCCGACGATTTTCCCCATAAGGGGAATCTGGTCGCCCTTGAGGCCTGAGGGGTAACCTTTACCGTCAACGCGTTCGTGGTGACAAAGGACGCCGGGGATGATGTCTCGCATCTGCTTGATACCGCTGAGAATGTTTGCGCCGATTGAGGGATGCATTCTCAGTTTGTTTTTCTCGCGTGTGGTGATGCGCCCGGTTTTGCAGAGCAATTTTTCGTCTATGCCGATTTTGCCGATGTCGTGGAGAAGGCCGGCAAGATAAATTTTGTGGATTTGCTCCTGGTCGAGGTTTTCGTCTTCGGCAAGTTGTTCGGCAATCCACTTGGAGATGAAGGCGACTCTTTCGGAATGGCCGCGCGTGTAGCGGTCTTTGGCGTCGATGCTTCTGGTCAATGCCTTGAGGGAGCCGATGAATAATTCCTTGAGGTCGCTGAAGAGGCGGTTGTTCTCGACGAATACGGCGCATTCGCTGGCAACGGAGGTGAAGAGCTTGGCGTCGGTGGAGTCGAAATCTGGTTTGTCCAAGCGGTTAACGGCAACGAGCATACCGATGACGTGGTCTGCGCCGCGCTGTCGCGGGCCTGTTTCCTGCGAAGAGCTGCTTTTGTTTTTGCCGGACAAAGGGACAACGATGACGTTGCGAATGTTTTTGGGCCATTCGTGTCTGAAGGGCGCATCGACTTCGCTATCGAGGAGCACCTCTTTGCCCTTGTTCATTTCCTGCTGGAGCCGGGTGTAGAAAAGCGAGGTTGTGCGGTCGTCGGTATCAATGACGCCTGCGCCGGCGATAAGAACAAAGCGGGACTTGTCATCAACGGTTTTTTCCTGAAGGATGGCGATGCCTTCGACGCTGACGATTTCGGTCAAGCTGTCACAAGCCATCTGGAGGAAGTTCGCGTCGGGTTCGACGATTTCCATATTGGTGCTTATTTTGTAGAGCAGGACCAGCTCCTCGTAGGTCTGCGCCAGTTCGGAGCTGATCATATCCATCTGCTCAGTGGATTTCCGCTGGGAGATGAATTTTCCCTTGAACAGGCGGAGTAGTTCCGAAAAAATGTGCGCCTGCTGCTGGTTGTTCATATCGGGGGTTCCGCCGAGGTCTATGACCGCGGCGAAGCCGGTCTGTTTTTTAGTGTCCGTCAGAGGAACAAGAATTGCGGAAAGATACCTGCTGGCGGACGAAGGCGAGGAATCATCCTGGGGTTCCTCTTTTTTATTCGGAAGATTTTTGAGGCAATCGCGGGCGATTTTGGCCAATCGCACGGGGTCGGTTTCGAAACCGCCCGTCTTGCAAAGCAGGAGAGGCCGGCCCTCGAAGTCGCAGACGGCGAAATTGGCGCCGAGCGCGGCCAGCCGAGCTCCAAAATCCTTCAACTCACGCATTTCAGATGCTGTCAAACCTGCTGTTAATGTATCGGGCATAAACTGCTCCGTGTATGGGGTGGGGTCGGGTGAATACCAAACGCGGCAATCCCGGAACTGCCTCCCCCGTGCCAATCATCACGTTTGATTTACCAACTCCTTCTGGTAGAGGATGTCTTCTATGTCTCGCAACAGCTCTTTGGGACTGAACGGCTTGGTGATGCACAGGGAGACATTCAGCCGCTGCTGGTTGACATCGTCTATCGCGAAATTTCTGGCCGTCAGGAGAATAAAAGGGATATTCCTGGTGGTTTCGTTTTCGCGGAGTTTTTCGAGAAGCTCCAGGCCGGTCATCACAGGCATCATATAATCAGCGATAATGATGTCTGGATTTTCACGGCAGGCCAGGTCGTAGGCCTCCTGCCCGTTGCCGGCGGTTATCGGCTCATAGCCATTGTTGCGAAGCTTTATCGCGACGACGTGAACGATATGGACTTCGTCATCGACAACCAAAACTTTTCTCGGTGTCATTCTTTGGCCCTTTCTATGCCCTGCTCGACGTTTATTAGACAGTCCGCGATTAGTTTATCTGGAGATTCTTCGGCCTGTGCGGGAGGGTTCTTAACCTGCATAAATGTAAGGAAATTAGACATAAGGCAGGCCCCTTTCGGCAGAAAAGCCCTTCCTGCAAACTGGCAAGGCACAAAGGCGGAAAAGTTATTCGGAGCAGACGACGGTTTTGGGAACAATCAAGGGCCGATAATAAACGCCGGCGGCGTTTATTATGAGACGATGGAGGTGTAATGCGAAAAGGTCAGGAACCGGACAGAAAGTAAAAGCAGGCCATAAAAAAGAATGACTCGCTGAAGAAATGTTAATCAGCGAGTTCATCTTCTCCCGTCGCCCAAATGAGATGGGTGGCGGGTTAACGAGTGTGATTATAAAGCCGCGTGTGCGGCGGAATCGTCGGCCTTGAAGTCGCCTGTGGCAATATTGATGACCCACCCGGCTTTACCGGAACCGGCGGTGCTTTGGCCATTTTCGAATCGGACGCTGCTGCTGCCGTTAAACGGGTTTGCCGGCATGGTCTGGATATAAGGCCCGCGATTATCGGCGCCCTTTGTTGAGAGGGCTTGTTCGAAGCTGGCAAAGGTCTCAGTGGGCGGGAGCTGCTCGTTGTGCTGGATTTTGTAGAGTTCGAGCTGACAACGAACCGTCTGAAGGTCGGACAGAAAGCGGGACTCTTCGACTCCTGTGCCACGTGCACTAAAATCAGGAGAAAGGATACCCGCGCCGACACTACAAATAGCTCCCACCAGAGAAACCTGAATCATTGCAAAACCAATTCTCGCTTTTGTCATTACAATATCACCCCATAAGCCGTGCGTATAAAAAAAACGAAACGGCTTCCCCCTAATAAACCGGACTCGAACACAAAGCTTGCCCGCCGTATTTGTGGCGGGCCGGTCAATTTCCCCTAATGCGGCCCCCCAGCCGGTCCCTTGATATAATGGCTGCATCCCCCTGTTTGACATTGATGTAGCCAGTGTTCACCTAAAGCATAGGTAATTTAATCGGAAGTGCCAAATTTTTGACGGTGCAATATGGGACTAAATACAATTATTTTACGACAAGGGCCGAAAACATCGCTTCGCCCAAATGAGCCAGCTTAGAAATGTATGTAGTCGGGGACGTTAGTAATAAGGATTGTTCTGGCGGTCGGGCCAAGGTGAGACAATTCTATTTTGATATAGTTGATGCCCGCGAGGGCCTGCTCGATTTTGTCAGCCCATTCGATAAGAACCACTGAGCCGGGATGGCAATAATCATCGAAGCCGATTTGCTCGAACTGGGCAATTGAATCGAGGCGATAAGCGTCGATATGATAGATATCGAGTCGGCCCGAGTACTCGTTAACCAAAACGAATGTCGGGCTGGTAACTTCGTTGGCTGCGTCTTCAGCGCCGAGGCCTGCGACGATTCCCTTGATGAGATGTGTTTTGCCGCTACCCAATGGGCCGTATAGCGCGATAACTTCCCCGCCCTTCAACTGCGAGCCAATCTTCTGGCCAAACTTAACGGTCTCGCCCGCGGAATTTGTTGTAATATCAGTCATTTCAAATGGTCATAACCAGAGGGTTTCAAATCCGTGATTTTGCCATCAGGCATCTTTATTTGCATTTTGCCGGTATCGGTAATTGTTCCGATTCTGGTAATCGGCACAGAATCATTCCACTGTTTCAACAACTTACCGCAATTGCCTTCTGCCAGCGTGAAAAGCAGCTCGAAATCCTCGCCATCATTGAGCGCGGCGAAAAAGGGGTCAAGCTCCTTTTTCGCATCGGGGGATATCGGGATTGAATTTGCGTCGAGAATCGCACCGACATTGCTTTGGGTGCAGATACGATTGAGGTCGCTTGTAAGGCCATCGCTGATATCCATCATCGAATTGAGTTTGACAAACGAGGTAATTTTGAGGGCCTCTTTGACACGCGGCACAAAATTCAGGTGCTTACCGAGCAACGCCCCGCCGAGCAAACCCGTAACACAGATTGCGTCGCCGACCTTTGCCCCGTTTCTGCGAACAGGCGGATTGCCCGCTGGTCTCGACAGCATCGCGACATTGATTACGAATTTACTCGCATCGTTCCACCTGGTAATGTCGCCTCCGATGAGCGGGCAGTTAAATCTATCGCAAGCGACGATAATCCCTGAGTGAAGCTCTTTAAGCTGGGCCTGGCCAAAACCAGTGGGCAAACCAACACTAACTACGGCTGCAACTGGAATCGTCGCCATCGCAGCACAGTCGCTCAAACTTGCCGCCATTGCCTTGTAGCCGACCTGTTCAAGGGTTGCGGTTTTCAAGTCGAAGTGAACGCCATCGAGGAGCATATCAGTTGTGATGAGGACCGAGATACCATCGGCAAGGCGAACTTCAGCCATATCGTCGCCGATACCGATGGGGAAATCACAGGCGGGCAGATCTCGCTGCCGGGCAAACCAACCGGTAATGATGTCTTCGCCGTTACTCATCGCTTGGCCAACTGTTTTTGCCAGAATGCGATTTGTTCTTTGGCCTGTTTTGGGCCTGCTGAGCCAATCGTAACGTATTTCGCGACAACATTGGCTGCACCGAGCGATTTATAAACGTCGGCCTTTATTTCCGGAGAGAATTTTTTGAACTCGGCGAGTTTCAGGTCAGCGAGGTTAATCCCCTGCTTTTCGCAGTGCGCGACCAGAGAGCCGACGATGCCGTGGGCTTCGCGGAACGGGACACCCTTGCGGACCAGATACTCGGTGAGCGAGGTCGCGTCCAAAAAGCCGGCGTCAAGGCCTGATGCGATGCGTTTGGTGTCAAATGTTGTGTGCGCGACGATGGCGGAGGCCATATCGAGGCACCGGCTTATAGTATCGGCAGCGGAGAATATATGAACCTTATCTTCCTGCATGTCGCGGTTGTAGCCGGTGGGCTGCGCCTTTAATAAAGTGAGCATACCCATCAGTGCGCCGTATGTCCGGCCGGATTTGCCGCGAACGAGCTCAAGGGCGTCGGCATTTCGCTTCTGCGGCATCATACTCGACGATGTGCAGAAACTATCGGCGATGTGAACAAAGCCAAATTCGTTGGAGCAGAAAATTATCAGGTCCTCGCTCAATCGAGACAAGTGCGTCGATATAAGGGCGCAATCGAAAATGAACTCCGCGCAGAAGTCCCGGTCGCCGACGGCGTCGATTGAGTTATAAGCCATATCAGAGAAACCCAGTTGTTTGGCGGTGGACTTTCTGTCCAAAGGCAGAGTTGAGCCGGCAATCGCGCCCGCGCCGAGCGGCGAAATACTGACCAACTGCTGACAATTGCCCAAGCGGATAAAATCCCGCTGGAGCTGCTCGACGAAATTCAGCAGATACGACGCGATTACAATTGGTTGTGCCCGCTGGAGATGGGTATAGGCAGGCATCACGTCCTCGGTATATTTGGCTGCTTTGGCGGCAAGCGTTTTTTGCAGGTTGGTGATTTTGGCCTGAATAATATCAATCTCGTCCCGTAGCCACAGCCGCAAATCGGTAGCGACCTGGTCGTTTCGACTGCGACCCGTATGCAGCTTTTTGGCAGACGCCCCGATTTTTTTGACAAGGGCATTTTCAATCGCCATATGAATATCTTCGTATGTCTTGTCGAATTTGAATTTGCCCTCGGCGATTTCCCGCTCGATTCGCGCCAGGCCTCGTTTGATTTTAGCAAATTCGCTTTTGGTAATAAGTTTGCGTTGCGCCAGCATTTGTGCGTGCGCGATTGAGCCGGCAATATCGTATTTGTAAAGCCGTTTGTCGATGCTCAGGGACTCAACGAAATCAACCATAAGTCGGTCGGGCGCCCCTGCGAGGCGGTGTTCCCAGCTTTTAAGTTTAGCCATAGTTTATCACTCCAAAAAGGGATTTCTACGCAGATAATACGCCCCCCTGCCGGATGTGTCAAGCAAAGGGAAACAGGACTGCGGGCTTTATATCAGGGCGAAAGAATGGTAAATTAGTCGGGATATGAAAAGCAGATGTCCAGTATGTCGCAAGGTTATGGATAAGGCGGGCCGGCAGAGCAGCCGGGAGGGCGGATTTTATCCTTTCTGCTGCAATCGGTGCAGGATGTTAGATTTGGGCAAATGGTTTGACGGGGATTACAGGATACCGGCGGAAGTGAGGCCGGAGGAAGAGGAGGACATCAGCGAAGAAACGGCAAAAGGAGAGAGCACCGCGTCGGAGCAGGATAAGGCCGAAAACGATTGACAAGCCGAAGTAACCGGCCAATAATACAGCCGCAGGAAAACAGCATTGATTCGTGGCGTGTTGTAGGTCAATCGAAGCTGTTTGAAAGGAACCGAAATGAGCAGCGAAAACCAGGCAGGCAGGATTCTCGACAGCTTGCTGTTCCCCAGGATATTGCAGAGTTTCCGTATGGCGATACAGCCGAGCAAGCTGATAATCGCGTTCTGGATGATAGCGACGACGGGCCTTGTCGGCTGGGTTATGGATTTGCCGAAGACGGTGGTGACGACGCCGGGCACAAACGGAGTTGAAACGGAGCTTAACTTGTATCTGACCGCGCCAGAACAACTCGACTCGTATATAGAAAAATACGCGGGAACGGAACATCCCAGGGGGGTGTTTTCGACGATGTGGGGTTTTGGGATTGCGAAATTCCACCACTCACTTAGGGCGATTTTCGCATTTGACCCGTTCGGCATCCTGGATAACACCGTTGAGTTCCTGCACGCAGTAAAGTGGGTAATCAAATATCATCCGATTTACTGCTTGGTTTTCGCGGCGATAAATTTATGCGTTGTTTCGGTCGGCGGCGGCGCAATATGCCGGATAGCGGCGTTGCAATTTGCCAGAGGCGAGAAGCCGGGGGTGACAGAATCGCTGCGATTCAGCATAAAAAGATTCACAAGCTTTTTAGGAACGCCCATAGTGCCTATGGTAATCGTGGCGATTGTGGGCGCCTGCGTAGTGATAATCGGTCTGATAAGCAATATACCTTTTGGGTTAGGAGAACTGGCAGTTGGGGTTTTGACGCTGCCCGCGCTGGCGGCCGGGGCAATTATAGCGGCGGTTGTGTTAGGAGTGATTGGCGGTTTCAATTTGACGTTTCCTGCGGTGGCGTATGATGGTTCGGATAGTTTGGATGCAGTCAGCCGGTCATTTAATTATGTGTATGCCAGGCCGTGGCGTATGGGGTTTTACACCGCGATAGCGGTAATTTACGGGGCTATCTGTTATATTTTTGTTCGATTCTTCGCGTTTCTGCTTTTGTGGTCAACATACAGGGGACTTTGTCTGGGGGCTATAACGCAAAGTGCATGCGGGCTGCCTGATAAAATTGCCGCGATTTGGCCTGAGCCGAGTTTCTCCCGGCTGGTGGCATACTCATCCGCCGCGGGCAACTGGTCGGAATCAGCGGCGGCGTTTCTGGTATATCTATCAGCTCTTGTAATCGTCGGGCTGGTGGCGTCTTTCATAATCAGCTTTTACTTTTCATCGAACACCGTGATATACGCGATGATGCGAAACCAGGTTGACGACACACCGCTGGAGCAGATTTACACTGAGGCGGAGGAAACGAAGGGACAACCCGCCGAGGTTAAACAGTAGCTATCGCAATTCAAAGATGGTATGATGCTTCAAACACCACACCCACTGTCCGATAAATATGCGGGCAGAGTTTCTTGACAACTATTTAAGCGGCCAATAGAATCACCTATGCAGATTATGCCTGGGGCTTGGCCTGCCGATAGTACATTATGACTGAATCAAACTCAGATATACAGACAAAATACAAAGCCACAAATCCGGCGGCTTCTCAATCTGTGCCTAATATACTACTGCGGTTTCGCAGGCCTTTGATAGTGCTGGCGCATCTTGCCGTATTCGCGGTGTCACTGTTACTATCGTTTCTGGTGGCCTCGAATATGCAAATCAGGACGGAGTGGCTCGTCGGGCAGTATCCGACTCTGCTGGTATTCGTCTTTGTCATCAAGACGGCGATTTTCGGGCTGTTCAAGCAGTATCGCGGCTGGTGGCGGTACGTCGGGATATCAGATTTGACGGGTATAATCCGGGCGTCGCTTGTCAGCACAATGTTGATTTTCGGGCTGTGGGTGGCGGGGTTGTATGTCAGTTCTGTGCGAAGAAGCATACCGAACGTATTCGACGTCAGCCAGGCCGTATTCGTGGTGGATATGTTCTGCACGGTGTTGCTGCTGGCGGGATTGCGAATGGCAATCCGGCTGTACTACGAGGAATTCCGCACGGTTGAGTCAGGCAGATTAAAACGCTTTTTGATTGTAGGAGCAGGCAATACAGGGGAGTCGCTGCTGCGAGAGATTCACCGAATGACCGTGGCGGAGTACGAGATGGTCGGCTTTATCGACGACGACCCTGCCAAGCAGGGCATAAGGATACATGATGTACCTGTATTGGGGACGGTGGAGCAGCTTGCGGAAATCTGCACGGAGAAAAATATCGAGGAGGTTGCCATCGCAATGCCCTCGGCGACGGCACAACAGCGCAGGCGAGTTGTGCAGGTCTGCCAGGGGACAAAAGTCCGGTTCAGGACCGTGCCCTCGATGACGGATATCGCGTCGGGCAAATTCAGGGTCTCGCAGATACGCGACGTGGATATTAACGACCTGCTGGGAAGAGAGGCAATACAGCTCGATACGGATTCGATAGAGGCGTTTATCAAGGGAAAAACGATACTGGTTACCGGCGCCGGTGGGTCTATCGGGTCGGAGATGTGTCGGCAGATATGCCATTTCGGGCCAAAGCTGCTATTGCTTGTGGAACAGGCGGAGAACCCACTGTTTTATATCGAGCGGGAACTTCGCGAAAAATTTCCTGATATCACGATGACGGCGGTGGTGTGCGACATCACCGACCAGAGTCGAGTGGAAGGCATTTTTGAGAAATACAGGCCCGAAGTCATCATACACGCGGCGGCACACAAACACGTGCCGTTGATGGAGGGCAACCCGGGAGAGGCGATTAAAAACAACGTCGTGGGTAGCCGCACGGTAGCGGACGCAGCGGACAAATTCGGCGCGGGCAACTTTGTTATGATAAGCACCGACAAGGCGGTAAACCCCACCAGCATAATGGGTTCATCCAAACGGGTCGCCGAACTGTATGTACAGGACCTCAACAGGACAAGCAAAACGCACTTTGTTACGGTGCGGTTCGGCAACGTACTCGGCTCTGAGGGTTCGGTTGTCCCCATTTTCAAAAAACAGATAGCCCAGGGCGGGCCTTTGACGGTTACGCATCCGGATATGAAACGCTATTTTATGACGATACCCGAAGCGAGCCAGCTTGTGCTTCAGGCAGCGTCAATGGGCAAAGGCGGCGAAATTTTTGTGCTTGATATGGGCGAGCCGGTGAAAATTGTCGATTTGGCGAGGGAATTGATTACGCTGAGCGGCTTCCGCCCCGGCGAAGATATCGAGATAACATTCATGGGATTACGCCCCGGCGAGAAGCTGTTTGAGGAACTGTCGATAAAAGGGGAGGATATGCAGGAAACCAGACACCCGAAAATCGGTATATGGAAAAATATGCCGATAGACCGGGACCGGCTGCGGGCGAAAATCGCGGAACTCGTGGCTCTTGCGAAAATCGGGGAGTACGCTGGTATAGTGGCAAAAATCAAAGAGCTTGTCCCCGAATACATCGGCGGAAATAATCACACCAACAAAATAAATTAACCTCCCGCCCACTGCAAAATATACTATCCCAACATTTTCCCGAATTTTCCTTGACATTGGCAGGAACAGATGAATAACAAACTTTTGTGATTTATGTGCCTTTTCGCGGCTATAACCGTGACACGCAGCGAAGCGGAGAGCCCGCTTCGGAAATCTGCCTGCCCTGCGTAGCCGCCTCGGCGAAGTAGGGTGGTTAGTTTTATGACCCAAAAATCTTCGTGCCTTGGTGTCTTAGTGGCAAGAAATTGCTTGACTTTTAAGGACGTTATGTATAAACTAAATAATACTTGGGGAAGAGAATTAGCGGAAAGGAGAAAGTTATGCGCAAATCACGAACAATACTGATAATATTCTTATTTGCGTCTGTAACCGAGATTTCCATCGCGGATCCCGTCGTTTGGACATCAGGCAGTTATGAACTCACCAGTAGTAATGAATGGAGTTGGATTCCTGAACTCCACACATACAACGATGTAACCGTTACAATGAATGGGGGGGGTAAATCAGTTTTATATGTATGATAATAGTGAGCTTTTTATGTATGGTCCCGATTCGTCAGTAGCTTATCTTTATCTTTACGAAAACGTCACGGCCTCGTTTTACGGTTGTTCTTATATGAATGAGCTTTATATTGACCCCGCAAATACCGGCTCGGTAAAATTGTATGCTGATTTTGACAGGTTCGAACCTCTTGGCCCATACGGCGAAGGCCATCTGTATGGCAACTGGTTATCCAATGGAGACCCGTTTAATATTCACCTTGTCGGCCACGGCGCATATTCGCATATCCAGTTTATCCCTGAACTTGCGACTTTGGTTATGTTGGGTCTTGGCGGGATAGCTATTCTCAAGCGACGTAAACGGTAATCGTTTATCATTGATAGTAAAAGCAAAAGGGCCGGCGATAATCGTCGGCCCTTATTTTTTACTAATGCAGATTCCGATTAGTTTTCAGATTTTTTCGGCGGGTCGTTCTCCCTCGGATGCGCTGCGGAGTAAACTTCCTTTATTTTGCCGGTCGTCAGGTGCGTGTATATCTGGGTCGTTGAAAGTGACTGATGACCGAGCAGCTCCTGAACACTGCGGAGGTCAGCGCCGCGGTTCAGCATATGGGTGGCAAAGCTGTGGCGCAAGGTATGGGGGCTGATGGCCGGGTCGAGGCCCGCCATTTTGAGGTATTTATCCATTTTTCGGCGGACGCTTCGGGTGCTGAGGCGTTTGCCGTGTTTATTGACGAACAGGACTTTGCCGTCGAAGTTGCCGTTGAGCTGGGCGCGTTTGTTTCTGAACTCCATATAGTGCTGGACGATTTGCAGGACGGAGGAACTGATGGGGCAGATTCTTTCTTTTTTACCCTTGCCCCTGATGTGAACGACTTCGCCTAAGAAATCGATATCGTCGAGGTTTATCGCGACAACTTCGCTGACCCGCATACCTGTGCTGTAAAGAGTTTCCATAATGGCCCTGTCACGGGCACCGAGCCAGGTGTCGGACGGAGGCGTTTCGAGAAGACGTTTTATCTGATCATACTCGAGGAAACGCGGAAGCCGTTTTTCCTGCTTTGGCGTGCGGATGCCGATGACCGGGTTGGAGCTTACGCGGTTTCTTTTGACGAGGAACTTGTAGAAACTGCGAAGGGTCGCCAGCTTGCGTGCGATGGTGGCCTTTGAGTATTGCTTCTCGTTCAAGACAACGAGATAGCTTCTCACGGCGTTGACATCGACAGAAGCCAGAAGCTGGTCAACATCTACTTTGGGATGAGCCGCTACGGCCGTGGCTGTTCCGGAGTCGTGCGAACCAAGCGCATCGTCATGGCCGTGCATTTCAGCCCCTGCGTCGCTGCGCCCGGTGAGAAACTCACCAAACTGCAGCAGGTCAACGCCATAGCACTTGGCCGTATGAGGACTGAAACGTTTTTCGAACTGGAGATAGTTTAGGAAATCCTGGATAATTAAGCTGTCTTCCATATTTGCACCCGTCATTGCCAATAAAAAATTGCGGGCCACCGAAAAGGCCTCGCGGTTTAGGGTTTATTGTTTCACTTTTACCTTATCACCGATGAGTTCGTCGGCCTGGCCGATAAGTGACTGCGTAAGCTTGAAGCTCAGGACGGCAGCGTCGAACCAGTCGAAGTCGGTGCGTCCGCTCCTTGCCTGCTCAACAAGGACGTCGAGCAATTTATCCTCGGAACCGCTTTTATAACGGAAGATAAATTTCTGTTTGCCCTTTTTGAGAATTAGTTGTTTGCTTACTTTGTTCACAGCCACCAGACCCTTTTATGTTTTCCGCAACATACCGCCGAGGACGACGTCCCCCTTCATTTATCGGTCTTAATCCGGCTTACTTAAGATTTTTTTTAACCAGAGGCGATAATATCGCCGTTGACGGAAACGCTACAGGAGTTTTATCGGCCAATAGGCCAGCGGTCTTTACAAATTAAGGATGAATGTTGTGAGATTTTAGAGGGATTTAACGGTCGAAATAGATTACAGGGCAAGCGGCTAATGCGCCTTGAAGAAGGTCTTTCCCTGCTTGTTCTCGGACCAGACGACCCCCTGCTCCTTGAGGGCGTCGAGATAAACAAGGGCGTTGCTGGCATCGAGGCCGAGAGCCGAGCAGATGTCGTTTAGGGAACAAGGTCTCCGTTTCAGCATTGATAAGAGGGTTTGAGGAACATTGTGGGTGACTTTTTGGCAGTGACTGGAGGCAAAGTCGGCGATGACTTCGCAGTTGGGAGCCAGTTGCAGGGCAATTGCCTGGAGCTTGTCGGGGGCGATTTTTTCGATGCCCTGCTCGGCGGTCGGTCGGACGGCAGTATTGAGATGGACCTTATCCGGACGAATTTTTTTTATCGCCGAGGCGATTTTGGCAAGCTGGGGGCTATCCGTGTTGAAACGGTCGATACAGAATACCTCGAGCCAGATTTGGCCCGGGTATTCATTTTTCAAGGCGCACAAGCCCTCAACCAGGCGGTCGAAGGTAATTTGTTCGTGGGGGCGGTTTACCGTGTCGAAGGTCTGCTGGTCGCCGGCGTCGAGAGAAGGGAGAATAACGTCGGCGGCCGCACAATCGGCCCGGACCTCCGGCAGATAAAAAAGTGTGCCGTTGGTCAGGACTGCTACGGGAATGGAGGTGATTTTTTTGATACCCTCGATTAACCGGCCAAGGCCGCTGTGGAGAGTTGGTTCGCCTGAACCGCCAATAGTTATGTAGTCGGCCTGCAATCCGGCGTCGAGCAGCCGTTTCAGTTCCGCCAGGACGTCGCCGACGGGAACATATTCTTTTCGCTCGAGCGTTTTGCAGGTGGTTTTTCCGAGTTGGCAGTAGATGCAGTCGAGGGTGCAGGTTTTGAAGGGGACGATATCGACCCCCAAACTGAGTCCCAGCCGGCGAGAAGGCACCGGCCCATACAGGTATTGGTTTCTGTCAGACATTTTTCCGTCCGCCAATTATATCGAAGATTTTTCTGCAGTCGGTGAGCAGGTCTTCAACCCATTCAATGGGCATAATAACAGCGGAATCGGATTTTGCCTTTTGGGGGTTGGTGTGGACTTCAAGAAACAGGCCATTTGCCCCGGCGGCAATCGCGGCTTTGGCGAGGATGGGGGCGAATTGACGCTGGCCGCCGCTGGCGTTGCCGAGGCCGCCTGGCTGTTGAGTGCTGTGGGTGGCGTCGAAGACAACGGGGCAGCCAAGCTGCTTCATAGTAGTGATAGCGGTCATATCGTTGACTAAGCGGTTGTAGCCGAAGAATGTGCCTCGTTCGGTGAGAAGGATTTTGTCGTTGCCGCAGGAGCGAATCTTATCGACAACGTTTTTCATTTCGTCGGGGGAAAGGAACTGTCCTTTTTTGACGTTAACGGGTTTGCCTGCCTCGGCACAGGCGCAGAGCAGGTCGGTCTGCCTGCACAAAAAAGCGGGGACCTGGAGACAGTCAACTACACTGGCGACTTTTTCCGCCTGCTCGGGCAGGTGCACATCGGTCATTACGGGCAATTTCGCCTGCTTCCGGACGGCGTCTAAAATGTCGAGTCCCTTTTCAAGGCCCGGGCCGCGGTAACTGGATGCGCTGCTGCGGTTGGCTTTGTCGAAACTGACTTTGTAAATGACGCCTACGCCGGTACTGGAAGAAATATCCGCCAGACGATTGGCGATATCGAGGCAGATTTGTTTTGTCTCGATTACGCAGGGACCGGCGATGAGAAACATCGGGGCCTTGAGGCCAATCTCCACTGAACCAATTTTAAAAGTTTTAGCGCTCATATTTATTATCTGTTTTGGGGCAATTATCCACGAACGGCAACGATTTGTCAAAGGGCTACTTCAGCGCCCTTAAAATTTGTGCCCTGATACCCGCCGGCTTGGCGCCTTCAGGAACCATCACACGCACCGCTTTTGGAATAATGGTTATCCGCACCGGCACGGCCGGGCCGGGGTCGCCATCAACCTCGGTAGCCAACTTTGGATTGGGAGAATCGACGGTGATATTTTTACCCTGGCGATAAATGACGTCGCGGGAGCCGTGATGCTGCTGAACGATTGTCATTATGGAATGTTTGACTAAATGCGTCCGGTGGGCGCACTTGTAAACACAAACATCGAGAAGCCCGTCACTGTAATCGGCGTGTTCGAGAATGTTAAGACCTAAGGCATACCTGGAGATGTTGCCAACAAAAACGAGTCCCCGCCCGTCAAAAATCTGCTCGCCGTCGACCTCGACGGTAATCGGGTCGAAACGGTATCGCCAGAAGGTTCGCCAGAGAGGCCAGAAGTAATCGAAATAATTGATGTGCCCGATACGATTGCCGCTGACCTCGGCGACCACCTCGCCGTCAAAGCCGAAACCGGCTATTGAGGTAAAACACCTGCCGTTGGCGTTGCCCAAATCGAAATCGCGTGTAAAACCCGCTTCGAAAGTTCGTATCAGCATCGCGAGCGTTTTTTCAAGACCCAGCTCGTTGGCGAGGAGATTTTCGGTGCCGCCCGGAATGATAAGGAGAGGTTTATCGCTGCCTTCGAGACCGTGCGCAACTTCCCTGATAGTGCCGTCGCCGCCCACGGCAACAACCATTGCGCAGTCGGCATCGCCGGCGGCATTTGTGGCGAGTTCGCAGGCGTGTTCGAGCGAGCGGGTAAGATTCATACGGACGTCGAAGCCCTTGCCGGTGAGGTACTGCTCGAATCGCCAGCCGGGGAGTTTCTCGCCGCTGCTGGCGCCGGACTTGGGATTGACTATGTAAGCGATATAACCGTCGTCGGGTTTAATTGCGCTCATAATAATAATCGCTAAAAGAAAACCTTACTGCTTTTCCTTCCGCGTCGCCGAATCTGCTTTTGCATCAATGCCGCGTAACTTTGGTGTATGTGCGGCAAATCCTCCAGGCCCAGTTTTTTCTGCACGTCGGCGATTTTCTTCTCGTTTGGGCCTTCTATTTCTACAAAAGTCCCCAGAAGAGGTAGTTCGTCCAGCGCGACCTCACAGCCGCCTAATCGCCAGACCTGACGCTTCTTTTGATACACAAGGGCCTTTTTATATCCAACCGCGGCAAGAAACATCTCCGCAATATCAGCATCAGATATCCCGAATTGAATTTCCTGCCTCTGTTTGAATCGCCCTTTTCGCCGGGGACCTTTGAAGGTTATTACACCGGGGTGCCGCGGCTTTCCCTGGTCCATAACTTGTCGGCGAATCCGTAGTGCGCTGTCGGATTTTCTCAGCGACTTTTTAGCGTCGTCAAAGTAGGTATCGGTATGAACGGCCCCTCGCAGAAATTTGGCGTCACGGGCCTTTAACCGGCGAGCCACTTTTTTCAGCGAATCAACCTTCAATTTGGCTTCGATTTCGATATACATCAGGCAATCACAGAATACAAACCGGCTTCATTTATAGCCGGGCCTTTATTTCATCCAGCCGTTTTTTGGCGCCCGCCTTTTCACCCTCAGAATCAAAAAACTTGCTCAGTTTCTCGCAGGCATATTCACTGCAATATGCGCAATTCTCAAGACCCTTTTCACGCGCGCATTTCCTTATCTGGCACTTTTGGCACCCTGAGAACAGTCTGCCGTCTTTTGTCGTGCACCCGTCACAATCGGTGACATCTTCCACGCTGCACGGCGTTCCATATATCTCTTTGATTTTCCGGGCAATATATTCCCTCATCTGCTTTTGTTTACTGGCATTCTTCTCTCTCGTCGCCGCGTAAATCGGGCACTTGACACAATTTAGTCCGCAATAAGCAATCATCTCTGAAATCCCCTTTTCGCTTGCTTCTTCCCTAGACTGGCTATTACAGCCGGTAAGCCCGACGCATCCCAGCGCCAATCCTGCTGCCACGCCTGCGCCTCGCATAAGAAAGCATCTTCTGCTGCATTTACTGTGCATTGCGATGACTCTTCTCTAAACGACAATGTTTACCAGCCGGGATTTGATGACGATTACTTTTTTCGGCTGTTTGCCCGCAAGGGCTGCAATGACCTTTTCACTGGCCAGCGCCTTTTGCTTTATCTGCTCATCATCCGCCTGGGCAGAGACAACAATCTTGTCTTTGATTTTGCCGTTGACCTGTATGGCCAATTCTATTTCGGCTTCTTTTACCAACTCCGGGTCAAACTTGGGCCAACATTCGTAAGCGAGTGTTATACTGTGGCCCAGTTTTTGCCAAAGCTCCTCTGCGATATGTGGCGCAAAGGATGACAGAACCAGCACAAACTGTTCAACAACCGACTTCGGCACAACTGATTGCTTTATAAGATGATTGGCAAGAATCATCATCGAACTAATCGCGGTATTAAAACCAAAGGTCTCGACGTCGCCGCCGACTTTTTGAATTGTCTGGTGAAGTAATCGCGTGGTCACCTCATCAGCTTGAGCATTTTGAATGGCAGCGTTAAGATTACCAGTGTCCTCATTAATAATCAGTCGCCATACACGCTGCAAAAACCGGTGCACACCCTCGACCCCCTGCATACTCCAGGGTTTGACCGCCTCCAGCGGGCCCATAAACATCTCGTAAAGGCGCATCGAATCCGCACCGTATTCGGCAACAACCTTATCGGGATTAACAACGTTGCCCCGCGACTTGCTCATCTTCTGGCCGTCTTCGCCGAGAATCATCCCCTGGTTGACCAGTTTTTTGAATGGCTCTTTGGTACTGACATAACCAATATCAAACAGGAATTTGTGCCAGAAGCGGGAATACAGCAGGTGCAAAACCGCGTGCTCCGCGCCGCCTATGTAAAGGTCAACCGACATCCAGTATTTTTCCTTCGCTGCGTCACAACAACGATTGGTGTTGTCTGGGTCGATATACCGCAGATAATACCAGCAGCTTCCCGCCCACTGCGGCATCGTGTTCGTCTCGCGCAAAGCAATCCCGCCGCATTGCGGGCAGGTCGTCTTGAGCCACTCGGTCGCCTTGGCCAAAGGCGGTTCGCCCGTTTGTGGCGGGGTGTAGTCCTTAACTTCCGGCAACTTCACTGGCAAAGCCGATTCAGGCAACGCCACTATGCCGCACTTATCGCAATGCACGAGGGGTATCGGCTCGCCCCAGTATCGCTGCCTGCTGAATAGCCAGTCGCGAAGCTTATAATTAACCGCCTTTTTACCAAGCCCTTTCTGCTCAAGCCAGTTTATGATTCTCTCTTTGAATTCGGGCGTCTTCAGTCCCGTGAACTGGCCGGAGTTTATCGCCGTGCCGTCGCCCGCGAAGCATAACTTCCCTTTTTTTACAAGCTTTGTCTGCTCCGCGTCCGCCGGCTCAACAACCTGAATAATCGCAAGATTGAATTTCTTCGCGAATTCGAAATCCCGGTCGTCGTGTGCAGGTACAGCCATAATCGCGCCTGTGCCGTAGCTGATGAGAACGTAATCACTAATCCAAATCGGGATTTTCGTCTCATTGACCGGATTGATTGCGTATGCGCCGGTGAATTCGCCTGTTTTTTCTTTCGCTAAGTCAGTCCGGTCGAGGTCGCTTTTGCGGGCCGCTTCCTCACGATATTTTTTCACACTGTTCTTCTTGTCCTTCGTCGTGATTACATCGACAAGCGAATGCTCCGGCGAGAGCACCATATAAGTCGCGCCGAAAAGCGTATCTGGTCTGGTAGTGAAAACGCGGATATTATCATTGCGACCATCTATTTTGAAATCGACCTCCGCGCCGATGCTCCTGCCAATCCAGTTTCGCTGCATTTCTTTTATCGACTCAGTCCAATCGACTTCTACGAGGTCTTCCAGCAATCGCTCCGCGTATTCCGTTATCCGCAATAGCCACTGTCTCATCGGCTTACGAATTACCGGGTGCCCCCCCCGCTCGCTCACGCCCCCTACCACTTCTTCGTTGGCAAGCACCGTCCCCAAAGCAGGACACCAGTTAACAGGCATTTCCGACTCGTATGCCAAACGATGGTCATCTATATATTTTCGTTTTTCAGCGTCGCTTAGCCCCGCCGGTATCGGCAGTTCTTTAATCGGCCTTGCTTTTCGCTGTTTTTCATCAAACCAACTATTGAAAAGGTTTAGGAATATCCACTGCGTCCATTTGTAATAGTTCGGGTCGGTGGTATTGACCTCCCTGTCCCAGTCGTAACTAAAACCAAGCGACTTGATTTGTTTGCGCATACCATCGACGTTATTCTGCGTGGTCTTGGCCGGGTGCGTCCCCGTTTTTATCGCGTATTGCTCCGCGGGCAAACCGAACGCGTCCCACCCCATCGGGTGCAGCACATTGAAACCCTTCATCCGTTTATAGCGTGCGACTATATCACTCGCGGTGTACCCCTCAGGATGGCCAACGTGCAAACCTTGCGCACTTGGGTATGGGAACATATCAAGCACATAATACTTCGGCTTAGCATCGCAGTCGGCGGCCTTGAAGGTCTTGCCGGCTTCCCAGTTCTGCTGCCATTTCTTCTCAATCGCGTTAAAATCGTAAATGCCAATTTTTTCGTCCATTGTCTTCTTGTTACCTTCTCGAATGTGGACAACTGTTATCGTTGCACCCGAAACACTTTTTCGATTGCCCTGCTTTCACTTGCGCTGAGAACACCGAAAGTTGCTTTGCGAGTTTGGTGCTGCCGCAGTGGGTGCACTTTCTCTCGCCTTTATTGCCGCTGCTTTCCAGTAACTCGGTTATCTTGCCGCAGTCATCGCATTTATATTCGTAAATCGGCACGATTTTCCTCAATTCAACGGTTCTTTTTGCTCGTAAGGGGATTTATGTTATGATTATACAGGGTAAATATCAATACCAATCCCGCCTCGGGCGTAACGTGTAATTTCGATACGAGACGCTAATTGACTAAAGCCGTATTGGTCGATGATATATGGAAACGATAACTGGGTGATGGTTGTATATTAAGGATAACAAGTTTATGAGATTTATGACGCCGATTGTGCTATTGATTGGCTCTAATTTATTTATGACATACGCCTGGTACGGGCATTTGAAAGACCTCAAGGGCAAGGCGGTTTTCATCGCCATTGTTGTAAGCTGGGCAGTCGCGTTTTTCGAGTATTGCCTCCAGGTCCCGGCCAATCGCATCGGCTTTCAGTTCTTCTCGCTGGCGCAGTTGAAGGTCATTCAGGAAATAATAACTATGGCCGTCTTCGCCGTATTTTGCATCGTATATATGAAGCAATCGCTCAAGCTGGATTTCCTGTGGGCGGGATTGTGCCTGCTCGCCGCCGCGTATTTTATGTTCAGGGGCTTCACACTGCCGAGCTAAAGGATAAATATGAGAACTGCTAAAATCAGAATCACAGTTTTGCTCCTGCTCGTAGTCGTACTTGTCGCTGCCGGCTACTTCGGGCGAGGATACCTTCTGCGGGAAATAACCATTCATCAACTGCTCAACGAAAATAAGCAGCTCAAGGAAGCAATCACAAACCTGACTACCGAGGAGCAGATTGGATACGCAAAGGTACTCAAGCAGGAAACCAAAGACGGCAAGGTTTGGACGACGCTGCGATTCGTCGAGACGGCCAGAAGCGACAAGCTTAAAAAAATCCTCGAAAAGGACTACACAATCGAAGGCGACATTGTTCACTTCGACGCGCTGATAGTTAAATTCGACAACAAAATGGTAATGGATGGCAAAGAGCGGACGCTGTACCTGTGGCGAAGGATTTACGGCGAAACTATGACCCCGCAGAATGGTTTGGTGATTGAATCACCCGGCGCTGAACCGGCGAGATACGCTGATTTACTGGCTCGCCTGCCCATCAAACAAAGGGAGATGTTCTGGTCTAATATCTGGGATTTGGCTAACGATGTGGAAAAACTAAAACAGGACGGCATCACGGCTATTTACGGCAACGCCGTATATTCCAAGCTCAAAGAAGGCCTGATTTACGTCTTCAAAATCAGCCCAACGGGCCAGTTATATCCCGAAGTCGTCCCCGATATGTAACAAAACGCAAAAAAGGGGTCAGGAGTCATTTTGTTAAACCGATTGACGATTTTGTCATTGAACCCCACGGCAACGCCATTCATGTTTTGAACGCCCCCTCCCCCGCCGCCACCGCCTCCCTCGCTATCGCAGACCACATCACCTCCCTCGCTACTCAACACTTCAAACTATAAACCGCATAATTGTCCGTGTCAGTCTGTGTTCCAGTCAGCGTCAGTCCGTGTTATAATCCCTGCAACATGAGCAAATATGAGCAAAACAGTTTATTCGGCGAGGACAAAACCGACAAAGCCCCCGCAGGCCACATTATCCGCGTGGCGTTCGAGTCGGGCGTCGATGCCGAATTCGATTACCTCGTGCCCGACAAACTCTGGCCCGTCGCCGTCGGCCAGCGAATAGAAACACCCTTCGGAAAAAATAATAAACTGGAAGTGGGCTTTTGTGTTGCGACCCAATTACCTCACCAGCGTTTAGCCGCTGCCGGCACGGCGGCACAGGGGGTCAAGGCAGAACACAAAACCAAAAAATTCAAACTCAAGGCAATATCGGCTGTCGTTGACAAAGAGCCGCTGGTTGACGCGGGCCTGATGGAACTGGCCCGCTGGATTAGCAATTATTATGTTTGCCCACTCGGTATGGTGCTCGGCGCGATTGTCCCCGGAGCCGTCAAAAAAGGCGCAGGTGAAAAAAAGCAAAAATACGTTTACTTAGCCGTCGCCCCGGAAGAAATTGACAAAATCACCGGTCAAATAAAAGGTGAAAAGCAAAAACAGATTGTTCAGCAATTACGAGATGCAAACGCCTTCGAAATCGAATCAGCTATTGAACTGAACGATTTACTCGAAGCCGTCGGCTGCACCGATGTCCCCGTCAAAAATCTCGTCGAAAAATTTACCCGCCAGGGCGGGCAGATTATCAAAATATCGCAGAGGACGGTTTTGAAGTCCCTCCCCGCTATGCCCGAAGGTATGCTCATTAAACGGGAAAAGGTCGTCCTCAACGATGACCAGCGAAAAGCCCTCACTAACATTATCAGCCGAATAAACGAAGATAGATTCGGCGTCACACTCCTCTTCGGCGTCACCGACAGCGGCAAAACCGAGCTTTACATAAAAGCAATCGAGGAAACAATCAAAAAAGGCAAAACCGCAATCGTAATGCTCCCCGAAATCGCACTGACCACCCAGACCATCCAGCGATTCAGCGCAAGATTCGACCGAATCGCGGTTATGCACTCAGGCCTCACCGCCCCGCAGCGAAATACGCAATGGCACAAAATAAAATCGGGCGAAGCCGACGTCGTTATCGGCGCACGCTCCGCCGTCTTTGCCCCGCTCGCCAATCTCGGCCTCATCGTAGTTGATGAAGAACACGAGCCAAGCTACAAACAGGACACTACTCCCCGATACCACGGCAGAGACGTCGCGATTAAACGCGCCCAACTCTGCAACGCACATTGCGTATTAGGAAGCGCAACCCCATCATTGGAAACACTGCAAAACTGCAAAACAAAAAGAGCGTTTTTCAATATGGTCCGCCTGCCAAAACGCGTGATGGACTTCCCCTTCCCCGAGATGCGACTCGTCGATATGAAGGATTTCGCGTCGCAACTGATGAGTGAGCCGTTAATAAATCAACTCACCGAAACACTCGCCAGAAACGAGCAGGCAATCTTACTCCTGAATCGCCGCGGCTACAGCAATTTCATATTCTGCCCTTCCTGCAAACATATTCTTCGCTGCCGAAATTGCGACGTAACCCTCACCTTCCACAAAACTGAGTGGCACGGGCTTCCAGCCCGTGGTTCCACGGCCAAGATGGCCGTGCCACAAATCGCGCCAATCCCTACAATCACGGGCCGTCACATGCACTCCGGCCTCGCAATCTGTCACTACTGCGGCTCACAAACTCTCGTCCCCGAAAAATGTCCTCTCTGCCGCAAAGGTTTGACAATGATTGGCCTCGGCTCTCAACGCCTTGAAGAGGACCTCGCCCGAAAATTCCCAAACGCCAAAATCGCCCGCGTTGATAGTGACTCAATGAAAGGCGCCGACTACTACCGCGTCCTGCGGGACTTCAGCGAGGGCAAAATCAACATCCTCGCCGGCACTCAAATCCTCGCCAAAGGCCTGCACTTCCCAAACGTAACCCTCGTCGGCATCATCAGCGCAGATACCTCGCTATACCTCCCCGACTTCCGCGCCAACGAACGCACTTTCCAATTGATTTCTCAGGTCGCAGGCCGTGCGGGCCGTTCCGCCAAAAAAGGTATCGTCTTCATCCAAACGTTTCTACCGAATCAGCCCGCGATTCAATTCGCCCTCAAAAACGATTTCGAGGGTTTCGTCAAAGAGGAACTGATTCACCGAAACGCCTGCAATCTGCCCCCCTTCTGGCGATTAGCCCTGATTACTCTTCGCGACAGAACACACGAAAAACTCGAACTTGCCGCCAAATTGATGCGTGAAAAAATCGACCGCATCGTAGCCGACCAGCAATTACAAATCAGGGTTCGCGGCCCCATACAGGCGATTATCAGCCGAATCCAGACCTTCCACCGTATGCAGATAATCCTTCAGGCCCCTCAGCCCGCGATTTTGCACCAGTTATTCACGACCCTCCGCAATTCCCCCCCAATCCGCCCTGCCGTTACAGTCGCAATCGACATCGACCCCGTTGACCTGTTATAACTTGCAGTCGGTTTCTTGTCGTGTTATACTCATGTTTTTAGTTGACCGGGGTGTAGCTCAGCTTGGCTAGAGCGCTTGGTTCGGGACCAAGAGGCCGCTGGTTCGAATCCAGTCACCCCGATTCGCCGAAGCGGAGGCAGATTATGGCAGAAAACCAACAACAACCCGGCACACCCCCAGCCAACGAATTGCCGGGGCAGGCAACCGGCGGCATAACGCCGGAGACGCTCAAGAGCGCGATGAAGGCCTTCAAGAAGCGACTCAAACTCACCGCGCTGGATGAAGATTCGAGTCTTGGACGCGGGCCGTTTTCGAGCGGGGCTAAGGGTGTTTATGCGATACAGCCGCCAAACCAGTTTCCTCGCGAGGTCTGGCAGGAACTGTGCCGGCTGGGCAGGCTCCGCGACAGCGGCCACGGAATGTATGAATTGGTGAAAGAACAACAGGGATAGTGCCCGCTTCCACTAAATAATTGGCGGGCATATACGAAATTCTAAATTCTAAACCCTAAATCCTAAACAAATTCGAATTACCAAATCGCCAAATTCAAAAATAGTATGGGAATTATGCCTTTGACAAAGCAAGGAAACAAAGATGCTTGGATGGCTTAAAACTTTGTTTTGTGATCACTCTCAATTAACTTTTTTGAGTGTTCTTAATTCAAATGGTGATTTATGTCGATTGGCTTTTTGCTGTGAATGTGGGGTTTTAAGGCGTTTTATGAGGTTTATAAAAAGAGAACCTCCCATATCACGAGACCCAGAAGGCAGAAAATATATCGAACAATATCCAGAATCGGGGAGTTATAGAACTGGGCCTCTTATTTTTGGGGAATAAATGGAAAACTTTGTCAAAGACATAATTCCCAATAGTATAAGTGGGAACTTATGATTTTACGATTTTCGCAAAAAAGTTTGGGAAGAAATAGACGGATAAACGTTACCCGTCTTCGCTTTTGGCTACGCCGAGACAAGCAGGTAGCCCAGATTAACGAATATGGGTAAGATGGAGAAGAGGGGAGAGGGTGAAAAAAAATTTCATCTCAAAAAGCACTCAAAAAGTGGTCCAAATTGGGGGCAAATTGATGAAAAGTGAGGTCATTTTGACAAAAAGTGAGCCAAAATGCGCGCGTTTTGATGGGTTTTGAAGCCATATTTGGAGTTCGATATATTAGCGGAATTAATTGTAAAGATGGGGGAAGTTAGAGCAAAAAGCAAAAGGCAAAAATGTGGTATCCCTAAGGGATGGATTTTAATTTGACGCTGATTGCGCTGGTTACGCTGTTTTTTTTAGCCACAGAGAGCACAGGGAACACAGAGAACTTTTCTTAGACACGGATTACCACTGCATTTGCTCGGCTTGCGTTCTGCGGCTAAGGGTATTCTCGATACAAGCACCTGCGATATCCTTTCGCCTTGTCCGCAGAATCCCGAAAAAACGGGCTCCTTTGTATAAGCCAAGCAAATAACACAGATTTAATTGCTGATTTTGAACGCAGAATATAATCCTCCCCAAAAACTGGGCGCATAATTGAGGCGAATTAAGGTGGATTTGTCGTCTGAGACGATAACAATTTCAGGAGACAGATTCATGAAAAACAAGAGACGCAATCACACGGCTCA
>JBEKAT010000007.1:0-35067 GCA_050015775.1 Sedimentisphaerales bacterium
GAATATGGATGATTCACCAATTTTCCTCGCAGGACTAATATTCCTGGCCGCTTGTCAGCCAATCCTGCGCGATATAGAAGAAATCATCCATTGATATCATACCATTAGGCATAACATTAGGGTCAAAATCATATCTTTTGCTGTAAAGCGGATTGCCGGTAGATACATTCCAGTGGTTGGCAAATTCCGCAAAATCATAAAAATTAACTATACCATCATAAACAATGTCCGTCTTTACCGAAGATACCAGCCAATTGAGATAAACCTCAAGATTAGTGTAGTTAGGGTCGAGGTCATAACCGTTGCGGTCGCTGGCATCATTTGGGTCCAGACCGTGCGAAATCTCCCATATATCCGGCATTCCATCATGGTCGCTGTCTGTCAGCGCGGGCAGCGAGTTAAGTGCAGGCCAGCCGCCTTCGGGCTGCGCGTCAGTATTGTAAATGGAGTGTCCTGTCTTATTGAGCACGTCTTTAACGATACGGGTATCGATTATATCTCGCCTTGGATAACTTGCGCCGGCATCGGCCAGCACATCTATTTTGGCCTGTGCCGCTGAGGTTGTTGTCACTGATTCCATCGGCACTAAAGCCGAAGCTTGATAACGGATTATCAGATCACCGGAGGTAAAATAATCAGGATTAAAATCAACCAAAAGCCACTGCGTTGGCGGTATGACATCGTTCTTGGCATTGTCAGCAAAGTAGCCGTTGGCATCGGTGGAACTCTCGCGAAAGACATAAAAGCCGCCGGATGACTCCGGGCCCCTGATAAAGTCATTGCCTATGAAGTTATAACGGCTGACATAGCCGGGACCGTCATCATTGTACCCCGAAACGCTCCCCGACCAGTTATACGTCACATTATTGCGGAAATCGAAATGCAGCCCTTCGGGGTCTATGTCGCTAGTCAAATAGTTGCCGGGCCTCGGATTTCGGCCCTGATTATGCGCATACAGATTATGGTGATATGTTTTTTCCTGTCCGTATTGGCCCCGGATGAGCGAGCCATAGCTGTGGCTTTGAAAAGTGAGGGCTTCGCTTATTATGCACCACTGAACGGTGACATGGTCAGCACCTTCTACAGCTGAAATGGTTTCATCACGCCCATAAGAGGCACTGACATGGTCGATGATGATATTATTGCCGGAGGAAATATCAATCGCGTCGCCGTTGTCATTGGCGCCTCCTGCATCCACGCGCACGCGAATATAGCGAATAATAATATCATGCACACTGTTCTTTATTTGAATGCGGCCCTTTATACAAATGCCGTCACCGGGGGCGGTCTGGCCCGCGATTGTTATATTGGATTTAGGCTGGAGAATAACAGACCCCAGAGCAATAGTGCCGGACACCCTGAACACAATAGTCCTGTTTGGCTGGCTTACGGCATCGACGATAGAGCCGGCTCCGCTGTTATTGAGGTTGTTTACTTCGTAAACTGTCCCGCCGCGACCTCCTGTTGCGTGACGGCCGGAACCTTCCGCACCGGGGAAGGCGTCAACAGCCAAGGCATTGCCTGCCCACACCGGCACAAGGCAAAAAAAAACAAAAATTGAACTACTCTTTAACACTCGCTTTTCCCCCTCGCGCATCCCTGCCCCGGAAAATACCTCTTTCGTACAACAACCGGGACATTATCATTATAATTCTATGACGACTCAATTCTGCACTGCCGGAGCAAATCATCAGGGCTTAATCATCTTGAATACACCGTAGAAAAGAAATCTGCAATCATCATCATTCGGCGGCTTGACGCCCGGAGGATCCCAGTTAGTCCAATATGCATTATCGAAAATTGAGCCCTGTGTAATAGAATCCGCAAGCGTAGGCTGATACGAAACCTTCTCATCTCCAACAAACCTGACATGCCCATCCTTAAACAAGGAATTGATTCCGGCATTTTGTACATGATTGTTCGTACTGTCTATTCCCCCTTTATGAGCTATGCCGTCTCTTGACCAAATAACATCTGTCAAATACGGGCTATTCTTGCTGAGCTGAGTAAATGTTTTTGCCGTATATAAAGGCACATTGAATATACCGAGATACTTATCCGGCACCAGACCAGGAGGGCCGCTTCCGAGACTATCATCTATCGGATAATAAGAGTATCCCATGCGCACCCACGAATTGGTTGTGTTAAAAGCCTGCGGCAAAGTGCCCCATCTGCCGTCGGTGTTTATACCCGTGCCTACGGTATACGATTTATATATGTATTTGGGGTCCTTATTGGACGGGCAATAAAATATTTTCCCATCTGTTACATAGCTGCGGGCATAAAGACAGGCCAGTCTCATTGGGATAAGCGGACCCGTCGTAGGATCATCAAATCTCTGGTCATCCCTGTACACAACGAAAGGATGTATTGTTCCGGTGTCACGGCCATTAGAAGGAGGCGGATTCTGATACGTCTCGCCATAATAGGGCATTTTATCGCTATCAGAGGTATACGACGTTATCGCGATTCCAATTTGCTTTATGTTATTGGCGCAAACTACGCGCCTGGCCTGCTCTCTGGCCCTGTTCAATGCAGGCAAAAGCACCGCCATGAGCAGGGCTATAATCGCGATTACGACCAGCAATTCGACTAATGTAAAACCTTGTTTTCTTTCCATGGCATTACCCCTACTATCCTGAAAAGACATCTGTTTAACAACCATTCATTCACATCTAAACCGGCTTAAAAGCCGGCACAACCGCCGTCTGTCCTGTTCGCACACTGTCTCCATTCATTTGCGAACCAGCTGAAATAAACAAACTGGAGCCTGTACGAGCCTAATTCAATATTTAGCCAGTCATCCGCAAAATACTCGAGATCTGTAAAATCAATGACGCAGTCATGATTCGTGTCCCATTCCAATCCACCCGCGTGTGGGTAAGCTCCGGAAACTGCAAGCGGGCACCGCCAGTTACGCGTACTGAAGGACCAAATATCACTGCTGACAGTACCGTCGGTTACAACCTTCATATAGTAGGTATTTCCGGAAGAAACAGTCATATTTACGCTGTGCTGACCGCGAGTCGCGGAAACCGAACCTCGCGAAGTGGTCGGGTTTGGATTAGTATCGCAATAAACAACATCGGTTGTGCCGCCGTAACCGGAGTACCACTTCAGCTGGATAGTACAAGGGTCAGGATGACCCGTGTAAACCGTCTTATCGCCGTTTGCGGGCGTCGGCGCCGAGGCCTTCTTGGGCGAAACCGTCGAACTGTTCACAACATAGATAGTGCCATTCTGGCCATCTTTGGCAAGCCCAACCGGGAGACCAGGATAATTTGGATCGTTATACCACGCTCCCCTGGCGCCGCCGTTAGCCGCGATTGTTCCGGTATTCGAATAGGTGCCGCCATAGAAAATGGCCACACGGCCGCCGCCGCCGCCGCCGCCTAAATTATTGCCTGACGAACCATCGCCGCCTTTGCCGCCGTTTACATCTATAATACCATTATTGGTAAACGAGCCGCCGGCAATAATCTTTACCGAACCGCCGCCGCCGCCGCCTGCCGGGTAGCCCGATGCCGAACACAGTTGACCGCCGCCATGGGCTAATATTTGGGAATTAACGTCAAGGGTTACGTTGCCGGTAGTGACAATCTCAATACCGCCGCCGCCCGCGGCCCCGCCCGGAGAACTACTGCCGCCCCAGCCGCCGCCGCTGCCGCCAAACGGAACAGGCACTTCCTTATCGCCATAGCTGGGCCCGCCGGAAAATACGCCATAGTAATAACCGCGGCCTGAATCGCCGCCGACGCCGCCTGCACCGCCGCCGCCGCCGCCTTTATATGGCGGGTTTACCGGAATACCGGGGCCAAATGCCCTCTTGGCAGCGTCCGTCGGTTCATAAATGTAGTGTGCGGTACCACTAGGAGTAGAATCGTTACCAAAGCGATTATGGAATATCGTGGTACTATCAGCCGGATTAAAGGTATATGAATTCCAGTAATCAGCAGGAGCAGGTCTTGGTGTAGTCGTCCAAACACTCGTATCTTGGTTGTTCTTGGGACCGGGGAAACCGCCCGAACGCGCATAGGTAAGAAGTTGAGCTGTAGTCGTAATATCATCTCCGGCAATCTGCACCCTGCCGTCGAAATAGAAATCACCTGTTACGTGAATAGCAAGCGGTGTGGAAGTGTTAATATCAGTATCTTGGGGACGAACACTGGGCACTACGACAATGTCGTAACGCCTGTCGTAATTAAAGCCGTTCGGGAAGTTAAATACAGCTACATTACCATCCAAGGTAGCTGTGGCACAAGGGTCTGACCAGCCGGACGAATGGAGCACACACGTCAGCCCCGGAATAGTATGGTCAGCATAGGTCGTCGCGGCATCGTCGGTGTTGAAGACGAGCTCGTACGGCTTGGTGCGGAAACTCCATATATCTCCCGTTACCGTTCCTATTGAGCCGCTATAAGTGCTGTTTACACGCCAATAGAAGATTTGACCTCTGCTGCAGGGGTCATAGATGACGCAGGGGTCTGAGATACCATTGGCAATCCGCGCATTTATATCATTGGACTCCACCAGTGCCCTTGTTTCTGACGCATAAACCGTATAGGTTGCCGTCGTAGGAGTGGTCCAGGACAAATTAACATTGCTATCATTTATATCTATCGCACCGTCGATGGGAGACGGATTTATCGCTTTACCTGTTTCGGTCGTAAACGACCAGTGGGGCCCATTCACATCATTGCCGCTGATGGTTGAACGAATATACCAATAATACTTGGTATCAAGCGTTAATAGTCCGCCAAGTTGGGCATTTGATACCGAATTCATAGAGCCATCGCCTGTCGCTACAGAAGACATATTATTCACATCCGTGCCGAAATATACGCTCTGTCCCGTAGGCGCAGGCGTGCTGCCGGCAGGCACCCAGCTCAGACCTGTTCCAATAACCACATCCGAAGACCTCGGAATAGGGAGCAGGGCTATCGGCAGGGTTTTATCGCACTGATACAGAAGACTGACCTGCACCGAATTCAGGTCGCCGGTAAAAAGACGTACCTCATCGAGCAAGCCGTTAAATACACGTTCACCGGCTCCAATCCATAAAGGCGAGTCATAAAAACTGTTAATATTCATAGTGTTAGTATTAAGAGAAGTAACTATGATAGGCACCTCAAGACCATCGATGTATATCTTACAGCTTTGCTGCGTTGTAGGAACAGATGTTTCTACAGCATTAGTCCTGTCAATTACAACGGCTGCATGATGCCACGTGTTGACTGTAAGCCCCAAATCGCTCAGTGTCGATGCCGTCTGCATTGTCAGACAGCTATTCTTGTGATAAAACTGGAGTACGCCGCCATATATGCGTATTTCCCATATGTAATTCTTATACGTATTATAATTGTCCGGGTCTGTCAGGTACATGTACGCGTAGTTACTTGCATGTCTTATTATAGTGCCATCAGTGATACTCGGCGCATTGAACCAGAATGTCCACGTATGCTTAACTGCCGGAAGGCCAAGGTCGAAGATGGCTGTATTTCCCGGCACAACCAGCCTGACATCATTGGGGCATGGGCCGTCTGACCCTACAGCGGCACCAGCGGAAAAGTCATGCACCGCCGCGAAATTAGCGTCCTTACCGAGACCGGCAGCGCTTGTTTCTCCAAACACATTATAGTTGACATCATTATAAGAATCCAGCGTTCCAACAGGATAATGGGGAGGGGCGGGGGTGGGTACAAGCACTGTACTCGTGGTCGTATGCGCTGCGTTGCTGTAAGTCTCAAAATTCATGTTGAAAACCAGACAGGGATCCGTATCGGGATTCCATAACGCCCACGCGTTCGTAGAAACCAATATCGCCGCTGCCAAAGCCATCCATATCATTCTACTCTTCATAGCTATGTCCTCCTCATAATAAGACAACCCTGTATGCCGAGAAATTAAAATTCACAATACGTTCTGAATTTTAATCTGAAGTGCACCGCTTCAGACCAAAAACACCTGTTAGTTTATTATTACTTTTACGCAAGGCTCTCGGACTATAATAAATAAAACCTGTAAGAATCCCGGAACGACGCCTTGACAACAGTAATGTTCATTTCGACTTGCAAAAGAGCATAGACCAACATTTCGGACCGTTCAAATTGCCTCAGGGCCATACTCGATATCGAATATGGCCCTGAGTTCATAATTCTGATAAACTTCCCTTTACTTCTTGTTGCGTCTTAAAGCAAGCAAGCCCAAACCGAGCAATGCGATTGTGGCAGGTTCCGGAATTATCAACGCGACATCATTAGCTAAGCCGTCCGAACCGCCGATATACGTGTTTGTCAGTGTATAGGCAACACCGCCAAGAGTTATAGTGCCGCCCCATGCCACATTATCAAACGCGCCTGACACCGCGCTGGTTCCTGTATTATTGATCAGGAGGATATTACCAGTCGGAAGTGCGCCAGTTTGCGTAACGTACAGATTTGCAACTGCGGCAGCGTAATTTTGCGGGTCGATATAAACACTCCCTGCATTAATGGCGCTTACGCCGCCATTAATCTCGAATGCGAGATTAGCGGTACCGGTATACGTGGCTGAAGCAGATTGGCATGCAACATAAAGATACGCAGCGCTGATGGAACCGCCTGTACCCTGCACATCAAACGTTCCATTTCCACCACTTACACTACCGGAACACCCTATAAGCAATTGGCTGATAGAAGGAGCTCCAACTATAGAACCACTGGATATGGTGTAAGAGCCGATTCCGTCCTTATATCCCACTTCGAGTTTCGAGTTGCCAGTTCCGCCGGACAAATTAACAGTTCCGCCGGTCTGAACTACCTTGCCGTTTTTGCCAGAGGCATCGCCAACTTGCATCTCTACTCCTGAGGTGAGGGTTCCACCATTTACAATATCCAGCTCGCCTACTGCCGCGGCAGTGCCTACAGTAACTTTTTGGGTGGTAAAACTTACCGTAGTAACATCCAAAGTACATATCTTGCCTGCAAGAATCTTGACCTGCTCAGTGTTGTCAGGCACTATGCTGGTGGTCGAGTTCCTCCAGTTGGCGTTTGCTGAACCTGGCGGTGAACCCCAGGAGCCGGTTGACGCAGTCCAACTGTTAGTTGCAAACGCACTGCTGGCCATAAGACACACAACTAATAATACACCTACACATTTTCTCATTCTCATCTCCTCCTAAAACTAAAACGATAATATACGTGCTCTCTACTTGTATTTACAAACAGGTACCCAGCACACACTAGGCACCGTATATACAAGGCACACTTCTTCATTAAACAATTCTCTCAAAAATTAACATTCAAAACAAGGCCATTTTGCGCACTAATAAAGTCGATTTCGCGCAAAGGCCGTAACTGCATCAAAATCAAGGGGTTAGCTCCTAATTCTGCTCAGATATGCTGTTTTTTTCTTAAAATTGGCCAACAGTTTTAACGCAATAAAATTCAAGAACTTACAAAAAATCATATATTTTAGGCTTAGGCCCCAAAAAAGCCGGCTAAATTGCTAATTTTGATGTTCCGGCGATATCTGTCAGCTGATACTTTGAATTCTTACTTTTTTGGGAATTTTGCCCCTGGTTTCACCCGCAAAGGCCGTATTATTCGCTCGTCCCTGGGGTTCGGTGCTCAAGAAAAACGAAAATAAAAAGAGAAAATGTGCTCTTTGCCAGATTATACTGCATTGCGAATATTGTCGCTGCGCCTGCGAAAAATCATTTGAAATTCACTGTCTCGAAAATGAAAATCGGCGAGAGATGTGCGGCAGTCTCAGCTTGTAAGTTGCAGCATGTTGACAAATACATTTAAATCGATATAATGGTTCACCACTTCGGTTTTCTCGAAAGCCTTTTGTGCTCACACAAAAATTAAAAAACAGACGAAGGTAATAATGAGATGAAAGAGAAAATAAAAATAGCTTTCGCTCACAATAATATCACTCACAACACCGAAGGGTTGATGGCCGGCATTTCTCAATACATCCGTGACAGGGGAGACCGGCAGTTGATTACCTGGCCTGATTGCTCGCTAAAGTCACTGACGTTTCTCAAGGAAAGAGGCTGTAAAGGCGCTTTTGTAAGCATACAGACAACTATAAAGGCAAAAGAATTGCTCCAGATCGGCATACCCGTGATAGGAGTGGCCACGATACAAAATTTGCTCAATCTTCCCTTTGTAAGCGCGAATTCCCAGGAGGTCGCACAGATGGCCTGCGAATATCTGCTGAAAAAGAAATTCGAAAATCTTGCATTTTTCGGCCTTACGCAGGCAAGGTGGTCCGCTGAAAGGCTGGAACACTTTTCCCAATACCTGGCCAAGAAGGGTTATAATGTCCATGTGTTCAAAGAAAAGCAGGTGCTTCTCAGGAACGATCTGACTCCATTTACCAGACTATGGATTAACACGGCTCTCACCATGGGCCAACAGAAACTAATAGAATGGCTTAAACAATTACCCAAGCCGGTAGCCATACTGGCCAGTTGCGACATATTTGCCTGCTATTTGATCAATGTGGCCAAAGAGGCTGGCTTCAACATTCCTGACGAAATTGCCATCCTCGGCGTCAATAACGACAATGCTATCTGCAATATCTGCGACCCGCCGCTTTCGAGCATCGCGTTTAATTTCAAAAAAGCCGGTTACGATGCTGCCAAACTGCTTGACAAAATGATATCAGGACATGAAACCATGCAGGGACAGTGCATAGAAATTCAGCCGACGCATGTCGAAACACGCGGCTCAACAGATGTCTATGCAATCGACGACCCTGCTATCGTACAAGCCATGAAGTACATCAGGCAAAACGGCAATACCCCGCTTCAGGTCGATGCAATCGCCAAGCACGTTTATATGAGCAAGCGCCTGCTGCAGTTGAAGTTCCATGATGTAATTGGGAAATCCGTACACGATGAAATCATTCAGGCGCACTTCGAAATCGCTAAAGCAATGCTCATTGAGACAAATCTTCCAATCGATGAAATAGCCGCCCACTCAGGCTTTCATTACACCTCAAATATGAGACGTGCCTTTATAAAGATCACCGGAATGCTGCCTCAGAAATACCGCCAGCAGCACCACCCTCATTAGACCGCGTTCAATTTATTGCCAGCACTCGCCCGCGGGGCCCCGATTGCAGCTCGGCCAGTCTATTGCTCATTTTCGATATAAGGTTTGCCGGCCTTATATAGAACCAGGTGGCTTTCAAGTTCCTTCTTAAGCGTTTCCTGGTTGGAAGATTGGCATAATTCCAGGGCTTTTTCAGTTATTTCTATGGCTTTACTGAATTTGCCCGCCGCAGCATAAGCAACAGCCAGAGTATCCAAATTTCCAAGGACTGTGTAATGGGTAATTTTACAGGCCTCTGCGGCAAGCTGCATTGCCCTGTAAGGATTGTACGCCGTAATTTTCGGGTCAACCGCTAAATACCAGGCCAATTCGTTCATCGCCATAAAATTATCCTCTGTCACATCAATGGCGTGCTGAAACAAAGTCAGGGTATTTCTCCAGTAGCGAAGCTGATTATAAGTACATATCGATATAGTTGAAACAATCAGCACTGCCAGTGAAGCAAGTACGATTTTTTTATATCGCCATTTTGCCAGCAGGTCCGGAATTCCCCATGCAATGATAATAAATAAACCTGTCAGTGTAATATAACTATAACGGTCGGCCATACCCTGGATGCCAACCTGAATAATGCCAATGACGGGCACAAGCGTTCCGATATACCAGAACCATCCTGTCACCAGGTATCGGCGATTTTTTCCAAATCGAATCACAAGAACAGTTGCGGCCAGCAGAAAACCGGCTGATATCACGGCATACATCACCGATATATTTCGGCCGAGGTGCGGATAGAATACGGCTAAACGATCCGGCCAGAACATTTTCTCTATATATCCTGTGTAAGAAACAAAAGCATTGAGAATACGGGACTTTAAGGGGAGCGCATTGAGCGATACTACCGCCATGCTGTTTTGCTGTATAAGAAATGTAACAACACTTGAAACCGCTATGAGAACAAAAAAAGGAATTTTTTCTCCAACCAAATATAAAAGTGTGCGCCGCTTAAAACGCTCAAGCGGCCAATAATCAAGCAGAAGCAATACGAAAGGCAAAGTTACCAGCATAGGTTTTGACATTAAACCGAGAGCGAGAAATATCACTATCCACAAATATCGGCTGATGCCCGGCTTATTCACATAACGCAAATATGCCCACATTGTAAGCATCCAGAAAAAAGTGCTCAGCACATCTTTGAGTTCGGAGACCCAGGCGACGGATTGGACGTGAAGCGGATGAAGAGCAAATAAAGCCGCCGCAAAAGCGCTCGGCCAAATCGAACGTGTCATCTGCCCAAGGACAATAAAAAGAAGCAACGTGTTTATAATGTGAAAAATCAGATTAACAACGTGATAACCTGCGGGATTAGAACCAAAAAGCTGCCAGTTCAGCATATACGCCAGCCATGTTAACGGATGCCAGTTGGCTGTCCAACCGGTAGTAAAAGCCCATTTGATGGATTCAAGCGTGACCCCGGATTGTATATCCGGGTTGTTATAGACGCAATAGGGGTCATCATAAGTAATAAACTTAAAATCGTGTACCTGATAAAAAACCGCAAGGGTAGTTAGTCCTAATATCAGGCAAATCAAAAAATACCGTCTGTTTGAGCTTGCGTCCATCTATTCAAAAATAAGCTTTATAGTAAAACTTTCAAGATTTTAATCGCGAAGCAATGCTCATTAGACGGCGTTCATTACCGCTATTGACAACCTGCTGCCTGAGGATTAATGCCGGTTATTTTCAGGTTATCGATATTTCCCAGTCCATCGGCAGTTGTCGCTTCAAGGCGCAGGTCATTAATGCCGGCGGTCAGGGCTACGTCAATCGGTGTAGTTTCTATATAGGTTGTCAAAGCGCCGGAAGCCGGAAAACTGATACTCGGCACAAGTGTAACGCCGTTTACAATCAGTTTGCCGGTCCTATCGCCACTGACAAGGGCATATCTCCATACAAAAGTATAATTGCCGTCGGAAGGCACACTTATTCTCCAGTTAATGCCGTTGCCCAGAGCATTATCTGTATTTGCGTAACCGGCCCCGGTGAAGCCCGCCCACTCACTTTCGACAGGGCCATCAACACCGCAAAAGCCCGTGGCATTTTCCTGAAGGATAATGTTAGTGTTGCTGTCGGGTACGGCACATGCTTCGACCGAGTGGCCGGACTCATTCGAGGAAGTATCTGCAGCTGTTACAACGTAGTAATACATCGTGCCGTTTACGACACTATTGTCGGTATAATTTGAGTTACTCAGAAGCGAGACATTTAACTTACTGTAGCCGCTGCCTGATGTTATCGAACGATATATATTATAACCGGCAAAATCAGGTTCGTTATTGTCGTCCCAGTCCAGTGGGACTGTTCCATTACTGCCTAATGCCCATAGGCCATTTGGTGCTGCCGGAGCAGTGGTATCAGGTGGAATGTATCTCCAGTTGCTGGCTAAAAGCGTAAATTCACGGAAATTGACTATACCATCAGCGTAGTAGTCTGCGTCGGCAATGCCGTTAGTATCAAGCCAGTATCCGACAAACTGTGGAAGGTCGTTCATATCTACTATGCCGCTGCGGTCAAAATCACCGTAAAAGGTGTAAAGCCAGTGCGGCGGTGTCGTATCGTTGCCATCAGCGCCTGCACCGTATTGTACGATAATTGGGATATCTTGAGCATTGTCGAGTGTATAAGAATAAGGCGGCGTAAAGATGGTCGCGTAGTTGTTATCTGCCCATGTTGGAATTGTGCAGTTGTAAAATACATTGCCGGTATTCCAGCCGATTGCTCCCGCGGCCCCATTTCCGGTATAGTAATCTGCCCAGGGATTGGGTACGCTATTGAAGTAGTTGTTCTCTACCCGAATGTTGGATTCAACGCCTACACCAACACAATAGCCACCGGCCGTAAGATCGCTGTAATAATTGTTATAGACGTGAACCTGGCCGAAACGGACGCGAGGCATTCTTTCTTTGCACCCAGTGGTCCACCAGTTGTGGTGGTAAGTTATTTTTAGCTTGCCCCTGTCAGCGGTTTGGCTATCGCTTGCACCAACGAGACTTGAGAAGGTGTGGCTGGGATCCGGAGCAGAAGGGGTATAGTAAAACTTGCACCATGATACGGTAACATAGTTGGATCGGTTGGTTATGTCAAGTTCGCCGTCACCACAATCATAGAAAGTGCACTTTGTGATAAAGACATTGTTTATGTCCTGCTTCAGGCTTATGCCATCGTATGCGCTTCCTGCATGAGGATTGGTAATGTTCAGTCTCTCAATAACCATATTACTATCACGGTTTGTAAAATTGATGTTTCCTATGAGCGTCGGATTCTCACCTATGCCCCTGAGGGTTTTTTTCGCACTGAGGCGAATACCATCCGTGTTAGTGATAGTGATAGTGCCTGAGACCTGGACAATATAGGGACCCGGTGTAGTGCTTGAGGCGTACTTAATGAGATTGGGTTCATCAGTTACAGTCACAGTCGGTCCGCCTTGGCCGCCTGTGGTGCCGCCGTTCATACTGGCCCAGCCATCCGCAGCGGCAAGGACATCTGATGAAAAGCACAGAAATAGAACTAAGATACCCCCCAGGAACGATGTAATTACAGCAACTCCTGACGCCCAAGATGCTCTTTTCATTCACATCTCCTTCAAAATACGTATTCACATCTATTATACTACAAATCTTTTCCAAATTATTGTCATATAAGAAATTTGCGCAATATTATCTTTTTTTTGCGCGAAAAGTCCGCTTGCCAAACCATTAGTTCGAGTTGCTTTTATTGCCAGCACGCGCTCGCAGGGTCTCGATTGCATTTCAGCCAGTCAATTGCGAATTGAGCTATGTCAAAATAATCCAGGAAGCCATCGTTGTTCAAATCAACCTCCGGGGGGTTGCCTGCCCACGCATCAGCCAGTCGAGCGTAGTCGAAGAAATCCACCTGACAGTCGCCATCGAGATCGGAAATGATATGGTCGGTGCAGGTATATGTCGTAGTAAAGCTCCACACTGTGCCGGTTGTCGTACCTACCGAATTCTTTTCATCGACGCGCCAGTAATAATTCGCATCTGGCAACATTCCCGTCGCAAATGACGTGCCCGTTTGTTCGCCGACAAACTCCGGCGGGTTAGTCGTCCCGAAATATACCATATGTGATGTGGCTTCCGCACCCGCCGCCCATGTCAGCGAGATACCTTCGGGAGCAACTCCTGTTGCCCCGTCTGCCGGCTGAGGCTGCCAGGAAGCGGTTGGCAATTCGCCAAGGGTTTGGGGATTCCACGTGCCGAAAACATTGTTCGCATCTCTCCACCACAACGCATTGGCATCATCAAGCTGTTTTGAATATGGGACTCGGCCGCTTACGTCAATCAAATTGCCGCATGGGTCAACCGATTTATACTCCCACCATCTCAGGTTTGTCGTGGTTGTGCCTGACGCAATTGTCCATCCCGCCGGCAAGAAGGCCGTGCTTGGCATCGTGCAGTTTATATAAACGCTCTGACAATAAGGATAACTGTCGTTTGTCGTTCGACCAAGATCGCATTGTGTAATCCCCGGCGCAGCGGTCAAATTGCAGTCCACAAGGAAAAGGCCATTGGCCGGCGGCGCCGCCGCCCTTGGCTGTGTCACGTGAGATTTTGTACTCAGCGAGTGCATCTCGCATTTATCGAAGTACGCTGTCCCTGCTCCCCAGATATAATCCGTGTCCCCTTCGATGTAACAATCCCTCATATACATCTGCCCCGCGGAGATACACAACGTGTCCTGATAACTCATATATTTGCAGTTCACAGCCATGCCCTGATTCGATGAATGCTTTGTTATTTCCGCCTGATTATTACCTCCAGCCTTTGGCCTGAGATTGTGAAATGTCATATTGTACATCCTGAAGCCGTTGGCCGAAGTCCTTATCAGCATTCGGTAGTCGTTGCCCGAATTAAAACCTTCGAAGTTATACGCCGCCATAATCGTTGTATCACGGTCCTCGCCGAGCCACGTCATATTAGTTTTATTGCTGGGTATATTGACTATTTCTCTATATGTGCCTTTCTTCACTTTTACAAGTGTCCGGCAGGGGTCGCTGTTGCTTACTGCATCAGCGGCGCCCTGCAATGTGCAGAAATCTCCGCTTCCATCCAGCGCTACCGTATAATCGTGGTCTGCCGCCGGTGCAGATGCCTTGGTTGTAAACCGCCAGGTCGTACTGTCGTTTATTTCGGGGGAAGTATTGCCATTGGCGTCCGTACAGAAACCTGCCGTCATATTCACATAGTATGCCGTGTTATAAGCCAGACGTGTCGATGGGTATATCTCTACCGTATTACCACTAACGGCAAAAGGCTCGTAGTTTACTATCCTTCCGTTGAGGTTTATCTTGTACGGCCAATTTGTCGAAATGTGCCCGTAAGCATCGCTGGGCAATGTGTTCAGGTCAAGCTGATAGACAACGTTATTATCCGATACTCTGCATATCTGCAGGTGCAGGTTGCTGTCGGTCGCTACTATCGGCGCCGTGCCGAAGGTTATCCACAGTTTTGTATCTGCGCATACCTCAACCGCGTTATTTGCGGGAAAAACACTGGTTATTGTCATATCCGCAGCTTTGACACCTGGGCCTGACAGAAATCCTAACACCGAAAACAAAGCAACAAACCAAATATATCTGCTTATCGATTTCCTGCACATAACCCTGCTCCATCCTTATCTAATAATAAGAATTATCCTATTCTCATTTATTAGAAAATTAAGCTGAAAAAGCAAGTCAATATCGCGCAAAGAAAAAGTTCATTTAGTGCAAAGACCTTTTATGGCTGCCAGCACTCGCTGGAAGGGTCTCGATTACAGCTCAGCCAGTCAATTGCGAATTGAGCTATGTCCAGAAAATCCAGATAGCCGTCGTTGTTCAAATCAACCTCCGGCGGATTGCTTCCCCACGCATCAGCCAGTAGGGCATAGTCGAAGAAATCCACCTCGCAGTCGCCATTGAGGTCAGAGGCGAACGGGGTTGTACAGCCGCCATACTCAAAGTATCCGAGGTCAGGTGCACTGCCGTGATAAGGCAACCCGACATACGTTCCACCATTAATGAGGTCGCTTCCGGCCGCAAGGTGCATAAAATTAATGTCCGGCAAACTGCCGTCAGCTTTTCTTGCGCCATACGCCGCAGAAGGGTCAGTATTGACAAAATCCGTGTTGTTGACGGTAAACGGGGGCATCCAGCTATCTGTTGTCTGCACAACAAAACTACCCAAGGTTATTGATCCTGTAAAAGACACACAATTGGTAACTGTTGCCGTCTTGCCGCTCGCCAGCGCTAAGGGAATGCTGTAATTATATGAGCCGTTGCTGAATGAAGTGCAGTTGTAGAGAGTCATCGAACCTTTATTGTTATTCTGGTCAAATCCTTTGGCTTTGTTGGAGAATGACAGGCAGTTCTTCAGGGTGACATTATGTCTCAGGGTTTTGTCATCGCTTCCGCCCATCTTAAATCCATTGCCATTACCACCCGGGCAAACACTTCCATCTTTGAGATAACCGGCCTTAAAAGCCCAGCAGTGGTCATAAGTAGTATTTACATCATCAGATGGCCTCAGATATCCATCATACGCATCATCCGAGTTCTGCCACGACCTGCAGCCGTAGAAATAATTGCCTGTGCCGACATCCAGTTTCGGCGAGAAACCATCTGCATTCCCTCCGCCATCATAAGCATCATAGTTATAATAGGAATCACAATTTATGATTTGATTGTACGATGCTCCTGACGCCAATTGTACACCGGCGTTCCTGTTTTCGTATGAGCGGCAAAATTCGACGATGTTGTAGTTTCCCCCGCTGATTTTTATTCCGTTATGCGGGGCTCCTTTGAAATCTATGCCTTTGACATACCAATAACTGCCGTTGATTTTAAAACCGTCAGATGAAGTGCCCGGCATCGATGAGAAATCCAGGAGCGGTCGTTCACCGTTATAGCCGATCAAAGAACATCTATTGGTTGGACTTGAACCGCTTTTCGAAGGAAGAGTGACAGCGGTGCTTGTGCCTGAGTATGTGTATGTTCCGCCTCGCACGTAAATAGTATCGCCCGCAACTACCACTCCGACAGCATGGCCAATCGTTTGGAAGGGGTGGTCTATGGACCCGTCGTTGCTGTCATTGCCATTCGGGTCGACAAAATAAGTGCTGCAATACGCAGGACACGCCGCAAAAAGTATCCACAGCATCAGCGGCAACATCCAAAGAGTTCTCTTCATCACTCAACAACTCCGAAAGGAAATCATTATAGAACATTACCCAATATGCCATTATACCATAAAACCTGGTAAAATTACAGCCGGGTAGGAATATTTGCGCGATTTCATCCTTTTTTTTGCGCAAAAAGACTACCTTGGAAACTTAGCGGCATATTAGAATGGAAGTTCCTTAAAGGCCGTATTTTGATAAAATATTTGGAGTGCCCGGTATGCGAAAAAACCTCGTTCTATTCGTCGTCTTTTCAATATGGTTTGATTGTGCTGTTTTCCAAAAACAGGCCCAGAGTTCAACTATACCCGATTCCAACGCACCAAAAACGGCCGTTAGTAAAGCTGTATCCGTTGCCACACCTCAAAAATTGATGGTTCCCCCTATGGCTTATGATGATTCGAGCATTACGGCTATTTGGAGCAAACCGTCTGATTATTCAACTGTTGTCAGTTACAACGTCTATCAAAACGGGTCTTTGGCCGGCAACACAAAAAACCTTTTTTACAATATTACAGGATTGGAAGCCAATTCTCCTTATTCACTTACTGTAAAAGCCGTAGATGCATCCGGAGAAGAATCTGGGCCCAGCAATAAAGTCATACAATCAACAGCTCCTGCAATGAAAGTGTTTAATGTTACGGCATACGGCGCAGTCGGCGACGGCAAAACACTAAATACCGCCGCAATCCAAAAAGCCATTGATGAATGCACACCGGGCGGCAAAGTCCTGATTCCTTCCGGCACATTTGTCAGCGGCGCTCTTTTCTTAAAAAGCAACATGACACTTCAAATCGACGGAATTTTGCGAGGCAGCGATAATGCTGCTGATTATCCATTAACAAGCAAACGATTCCCCTATTATGCATCAGGCAATAATTATATGGGCCTGATAAACGCTTATACCGAAACGTATGGAAGCATTACTAATGTTCGGATATGCGGTTCAGGCACCGTAAACGGCGGCTCCGATGCTGTCGGTTCTATAATCGGGCACAAGGATACAATACTGGGCAGTAACCAGGCAAAGGATGCCAATGAAGACAGCGCCAGAGCTGATATGATTACCGTAAAAGGTGTTGATGGCTTATATCTCGGCGGACTCACACTGGTAAACTCCCCGATGCACGTCATCTTTATCAGCTACTCCAAAAATATCACAGTAAACGGACTTACGGTTACTACTTACGATATTCATAATGCCGACGGCATTGACCTTGCGACAAGTGACACAGCATATATTTTCAATTCAAGTTTCGACGCCGGAGATGATTGTATTAATTTTAATGCTGGCGTCGGCGTTGACGGCGTAAAAGAAAATTACCCGGATAACAACATCAGGGCTTTTAATTGTATAGCCAAGCGAGGCCATGGCGGGGTGGTTTTCGGCAGTTTTACAGCGGCGTGGATTCAAAATGTTTTAGTAGAGGACTGCGTTTTTGACGGAACAGATATCGGACTTCGGTTCAAAACCGGCACCAAGCAGGGTGGCGGCGCCAGAAACGTTCTCTGCAGGGACATTACCATCAAAAATATTGCAAAACATTCTGCGATATTTTTTGACAGTTCTTATTCCTGCGATTATCCCTCAGGCGGCCCGGGACAATTTAAGGATATCACAGTAAAGAACATTACCTGCACCAACCTTAAAAAGTATGGAATTTATGTCAGCGGATTAGCCGGCACACCGCATACTAATCTTTCTCTGAGCAACATTTCTATAGATGGCGCCGCGTCCGGCGGAGCCTATATCAAATATTGCACAAACAGCACATTTGACACAATCAATATTACAAACAGTACACCATCATGGACAATCGATTCTAATTCAACCTCCGGACTTACTTTCAAAAATTGCAGTCTGTCGCCAAAACCTGCAATTTCAGAATAATATTAGGGTTTCTAACATTACGGTTTTTTATTGTTAAATTGGGAAATTTATTATGAAGTGCAAAATGATTACAGGATTAGTTTTAACGGTTTGTATTTTTAATTTGACCGGATTCATCACCCCCGGCTTCCTTTGGGCCGGGACTGTGCAGGACACCAATGCGGCAGCGGGGCCGCCTGTTACGGCAAAATTGCCGGACCATAAGATTCGTTTCGTCCTGATGGGTGATTCGACGGTCTCAGACAGGCAGGGCTGGGGACCTGGTTTCAAGAGTTTTCTTACCGACCGTGCGGAGTGCATTAATACGGCCGTCGGCGGCCGAAGCTCCAAAAGCTTCATTAGCGAGGGCCGCTTGACGAAGGCGCTGGCCATTAAAGGCGATTATTATTTAATCCAGTTCGGCCACAACGATGAACCCAACAAAGGCGAACGCACCACAGACCCCAATACCACCTATCGTGAATATATGACACAATACATAAATGAAGTTCGAGCAATCGGAGCAAAGCCGATATTGGTAACCTCGATGGTGCGCCGCCAGTGGGACAAATCCGACCCCAATAAGATTAACTCCACCCTGACTCCCTATGCTGAAGCAGTTAAGTCGCTCGCTAAGGAAAAGAACGTGCCGGTTGTCGACCTGTACACCAGCAGCAAACAATTATGCGAGAAACTCGGCAAAGAAAAATGCTTGGAATTCAGTCCCATGAAGGAAAACAATCAATATGACAACACACATCTAAATGCCAAAGGCAGCGTGATGTTTGCCCGTCTCGTCGTTGAGGGACTTACCAGGGCCGCACCGGAATTAAAGCCGCTCTTCCGCAGCGAACCCGTTGCGGACACAAACGAGGCAGCTAAACCTTAGATATGAGCGGATGTCACCTTGAGATGCCCTCTAGTAAAGCGTAGTTAGCACTGTAGCCATAAGTGAGAGGACTGACAGCATGTATATTTTGGGTTTTCACCCGATAGATGTTTTATTAATCGTGGTTTATCTGGCGGCCATCACCTACGTTGGTAAAAGAACCGTGGGCAAAGTGCGCAGCCAGGAAGACTTCTTTATGGCCGGCCGCTCGGTAGGCAAACTTCTCCAGTACTTTATGAACATGGCCACCATAATTGATGCCAGCAACGCTGTAAGTACCGCCAGTTTCGCATTCAGCAAAGGACTCGCCGGCGTATGGCTTCTGCTGGCCCCTATCTTTTCGGGGCCCTACTATTGGTTCATAGCCGGCTGGTTCAGACGAGTCCGGCTGATTACAATGGCTGAGCTGTTCGATGAACGCTTCAAAAGTAAATTCCTGTCTGTTTTTTATGCCTGCGTTGGAATCTGGCTGACTGTAATTCTCGCCGGAATGAGCTACAAAATCACGTTTCGAACTTTTGAGGCAATGACAATCAAACCGGTTGAGAAATGCACCGCCGCTGAAAAACAACAAATGGTTTTGTTCCAGGAATATGACCAGCTCAACAAACTCTACAAAGCAAAACAACTCCCGCCAGAAAAGACCGAAAGATATAAAGCTCTCGATAGTATGTATCTGAAAGAGCAAATCAAAGCTTCTATATCTTACACACCGGCTTCCTGGTTTTATATAATCTATACAATCTTCGTAGGCGCGTATGTAATAATGGGAGGGCTTAAGGCAACGGTCTGGAACAATGTAATCCAGGGACTTTTAATATTCGCATTTTCAATAATGATGATACCGCTTGCGCTTGTCAAACTGGGGGGCTGGAATATATTTGCCGCAAAAGTGCCTGAGCATATGCTGTCCATGTTCGGCTCCGGTCTGGATGAATTCTCCTTAGGTTCAATCGCCGCGTTTCTGCTGGCCAATTATGTCATCGGCATTACCGGCCATCAGGGGAATATGGCCCACAACGGCTCAGCTAAAGATGAAATCACGGCAAGAGTCGGGGGCTTGGGCGGCAACTATACAAAAAGAGTTCTCACTATTATGTGGGCGATGTGCGGTCTGCTTGCTTATGCACTCTACCAGAGTTCCATTTCCGACCCCGATACCGCCTGGGGCGTGATGAGCAATAATCTGCTCGGAGTTGGACTGCGAGGCATTATGATAGCAGGCATCCTGGCGGCTAATATGGCGGCACTCGCCTGCAATTGTGTTTACCTCTCGGCGCTATTCGTTCGAAATTTGTATAGACCGTTTGTCCAAAACAAAAGCGAACGTCATTACATTAACGTATCGCGAATCGCTATTGCTGGCGTTCTTCTGCTCGCTATTTACATCGCGGTACATTACAAAAGTCTGATTGATATAATTAAGATGCAGCCCTTACTGAATATTATCTTCGGTGCACCGGTAATGCTCCTGCTGTTCTGGAAGCGCCTGACCCTGAAAGCCGTCTATGTACAGGTAATAATCTGCACAATACTGTTCGCGGTTCTGCCTGAAATATTGCCTCTATTCAGTTCAGTCCAGCATTCAAAATGGCTCACCCAGCAAACCACTGAACAAACAGTTACACGCAGCACATCGGCTACACAGCGGGACGTTGATAAAGGACTTGCTTTGGCTGTCGGACAAAAAATAAGAAAAGAATTTATAATTCCTCCTGCAAGTTTATACTTTGATTCAGTGGCAAGGAGCAATCCAGAGGATGCCAACTCATCGATGACCGGTTTAGGCAGATTGAAAACAGAGCTTGTTGTCGGCAGAATGACAGGATTGGACCTGCAAAATATGAAACCGTCCACGCTGATGACACTACGATATCTTATAGCTTCGCTTTTGCCGTTTATTATCCTTATCCCTGTAAGTTTGATTACGAGGGATAAAGGTCTGGAAGAAAACATAGCCCGCTTCTACGTCAAAATGAAAACAAAGGTTATTGCCGACCGCGAGCTTGACAAGGCCGAGCTGCAAAAAAGCTACGACAACCCGACCCGCTTCGACCATACAAAGCTGTTTCCCAATAGCAACTGGGAATTCTGCAAATGGGACAGGGATGATACCTGGGGCGTCCTCGCCAGTACCGCTCTAACCATCGGTATTTTACTGGCATTCTGGCTGCTCATCAAAACCCTCGTCCATTGACGCTGCGTCAGTCAGTTCGGTTAGTCGGCATCCACGCTGCCTGCAGAGGCAAGTTTGCCGTTAATCTTCACATTATCCAGAACCAGATTTTTTACATTGCTGATTACATCGGGATTTGTGACATTATCAAGGGTGCAATTCTTCAGGGTAACACTGGTTATCGGCGCGTTATCAAAGCCCCTCAGGAACAGGGCGTACTGGCTTTTCCTGCTGGTGACATTTTCCATATTGATATTCCGAACAACCGGCTTGAAATTTCCCTTCTCGACATCGGGGTAAAAGAAATCAATAAGCAGCACGGCCTCCTTAACCTGTCCGATAGTAACATCTCTTACATAGACGTTCTCTATAAAACCGCCGCGGACAGAGTTGGTTTTGAGCCGTATTGCCCTGTCTAAGTTCGGGTCATCCATCGCGCATTTTTCGATAAAAATATTTTTTGCGCCGCCAGTTATTTCGCTGCCAATCGCAACGCCGGCGTGGCCGGCTTTCATTTGGCAATCGCGGATAACGATGTTTTCACTTGGCACATTCACCCGTCTGGCATCGTTATTTCTGCCTGACTTTATCGCGATACAGTCATCCCCCGTGTTGAAGAAGCAGCCCTCGATAAGCACATCTTTGCACGATTCGGGGTCGCACCCGTCATTGTTTGGCCCCAGACCGTCCACCCGGACGTTTCTGACAATAATATTTTGTGACAGCGTCGGATGAATGTGCCAGAAGGGGCTGTTTATAATTTTTATTCCTTCAATCAAAATATTACTGCATTTGCAGGGTTCAATCATAGTCGGCCTGAGGTATTTGCCGCCGTATTGTCTCTTCTCGACCGGCACGCCTTCTTGTCCCTGCGCAAACAATTCCTGCCGGTCCTTGCTCTGGAGACCTCTCCTCCATTCCCACCAATTGTCATTGCTTCCCTGTCCATCGAGCGTTCCATTGCCTGTTACGGCAATATTTCTCTCTTTGTAGGCGTAAATTAACGGCGAGTAATTTATGCACTCGACGCCTTCCCATCGCGTGTACACCGCCGGAAGATATTGATTGGGGTCAGTTGTAAATTTGACAACTGCGTCCTGTGATATGTATAAGTTAACATTACTTTTCAGATAGATCGCGCCGGTCAGGAATGTGCCGGGTGGAACTACTACGCGACCCCCGCCGGCTTTATTAGCGGCAGATATCGCTTTGTTGATCGCCTGGGCACAATTGGTTTTTCCATCTCCCACTGCACCGTAATCTGTGATCATAAAATCCTTAGCCGGAAACTGAGGGGCTTTAACTCTGCTTAAAATCTTATCGGCTTGTCCCCAGCCGGAATTTGTCTGGCTGACGCATCCGCCTGACAGAATGATACAGACCGCTGCTAAGATGAATTTGTTTATTCTCATTTTATGCATACATTCCTTTGGACAAAGTCCTTGACGAACTCGGCAATGATTCCCTGCCCCTGCATCTTCTTAACTCCGAAGGCCATATCCGGAACTCCGGCAACGCCGTTTTTGGCCAGCGTTATTTTGAAATTCTCAAACAGTACATTTTCAATGGGTTTTTCAGGCAGCCCCAGAAGAAAGGCCGCTGCTATTTGCGCGTTGTAGGCCGTGATATTTGTTATTTTTATGTTTCTGATGCAGGGAGTGGTTTCTGTAATCGGTCTTGGATTGCGGTCGGAAAGGGCTGCAATTTCTTCAGGCCGTGCGCCGCATTCGTAATACATGTTCATGGATATCGGACAACCTACGGAGTTCATAGTAATGTTATTAAACGTAATATTTTCTACCGTTCCGGCTCTTCCTCGCCGCGATTTTATTCTTAGCCCCCGGTCGGTGCCGTTAAAAAAACAATCGGATATTTCAATATTTCGAATGCTGCCTGCCGTTTCAGAACCCATAACAACACTGCCGTGACCTCGCAGCATTTTACACCTTTTTATGACAATATCCTGACAGGGCCGATTGACTCTCATACCGTCTTTGCCGATGCCCGATTTAAAACAAAGGCAATCGTCGTTTACATCAAAGGTACAGTCAAAAACCTGAACGCCGTTACAGGAATCAATAGCAAGGCCGTCGCCGTTGATTCCTTCCGGGGGATTTCGGAATGTCGTCCTTTTAACTGTTACATTCGTGCAGTAAACAAGATGCGTATTCCAGAAAGGAGAATTAGATGTTGTAAAACCGTCAAGCAGGACATCCTGGCAATTATTAAACTGGATAAGCTGCGGCCTGAAAAAGAAAGAGCCAATGCCGCCTCCACCGCAATCAGACAGGTCCGTATCCTTATTAAGTTTTGCGAATTCCTTGTCGCGGTTGGATTCGGGCTGGGCTTGTCTCTTTGTCTTGCGTCGTTTAAATTCCTTCCACCATGCCTGTCCCTGGCCGTCAATTGTTCCGGCGCCTGTGATGGAAACATTTTTTAGGTTTTCGCCATAGATACAAGGCGAGTATCCGTAGCATTCCACGCCTTCCCACCTTGACTTAATCGCCGGCCAGTCCTCGAAATTATCATTGAATACAATACTCGCGCCGGCCTCAAGATGCAGATTCACATTGCTCTTTAAATGAATCGGCCCGGTAAGATATGTCCCCGCGCCAACGACAATCTTGCCTCCGTTATTTTTGTCGGCTTGCTCGATAGCGTTATTAAACGCTCTCGTATTATCGGCGACACCGTCGCCGACAGCCCCAAAATCAAGGATACTTAAACTCTTCTGCGGTGACATTTTCTTCGGTTACCTTTGTATTCGCGCCGAACCGCCGCCGGCAAATGCCTTCACCTGCTCTGCCGTAACCATTGTGGTGTCGCCCGGCGTGGTTGTCAAAAGTGCGCCGTGCGCCCATCCGAGCTTCACCGCATCCGAAGGCGTCTGGCCGGTCAGAAGTCCATAGAAGAAGCCGGCCGCATAGCCGTCTCCCCCGCCAACGCGGTCAACTATATCAAGTTCGCACGTCGGCGCCATGTAGGGTGTGCCGTCGATCCACGCCACCGCGCTCCAACTGTGGTGGTTGGTTGAATGCACTTCACGCAGCGTCGTCGCCACGATTTTAATCTGGGGGTGTTTTTTGACAACTTTGTCTATCATCCCGATGAAAACGCTCGAATCCAGCTTTGACTTTGCGGCCACTTCCGGCCCCGGTATCCCTAAGCCCAGTTGCAAATCCTCTTCATTTCCGACAAGCACATCGACGTTTTTCACAATCCGGTCTAAAACCGCGACCGCTCGCTCGTGGCCGCCGGATATATTCCAGAGTTTGGCTCGATAGTTGAGGTCGAACGATACGATTGCGCCGGCTTTCTTGGCTGCCTGCATACCTTCGATAATCACTTCGGCCGTTGTCGGCGAAAGCGCCGCGAAGATACCGCCGCTGTGGAACCACCGCACGCCGCCCGCGAAGATCGACTTCCAGTCGAAATCTCCGGGCTTCAATTGTGCCGCCGCCTCGTTGCAGCGATTATAGAATACCACGGGGGCACGCACGCCATAGCCGCGGTCGCTGTACACGGTGGCCATATTGGGCCCCTGAACGCCGTCATGTTTGAAATGCTTATAAAAAGGCCTGACGCCCATCGCTCGCACCCGTTGATTTATTAAATCGCCTATCGGGTAATCCACCATAGCCGTCGCTATGCCGGTGGATAGGCCGAAGCAATCCGACAGATTCGCGGCCACGTTAAATTCGCCGCCGCTGACATGAACCTCGAAATTAGTTGCTTTTTTGAACGGCACAATGCCCGGGTCCAGCCGGTGCACCAACGCACCCAGCGATACAAAATCCAGCTCACCCTTTTCCTGAATATTCAACCCATACTTCATTTCATTTTCCTTTCCGCGTTATGGAGACGACTTCAGTTTCTGTTGTTAGATTGTATCGTTATCTCTTTCTCTTGCAAGGATTGTTCTATCTGTCCAGCCGACACGCCTAAGCCCAAAAATCGCCTACTTTTTGCAACAGAATAAATAAACCGTAAGTGACTGTTTATAAAAGACATATGGCATAGTATGAAGATTTTTTCTAAAAATACCTTGACAAGCTGAGCGTATTATTGTATTGTTATGGTAACAATGCTTGTGTTATACATAACTTTGTTTTATATAATGAAAGGGGCAAAATAATGCTGCAAGAAAAAGATGTCGAAATTACAATTCGTCTATCAGAAGAAGAACATCGCAGAATGAAATGGATTGCTGATAAATTGCAATTGAGCCTATCAGAAACTTTTACCTCTCTCATTCCTAATGTTCGCTTGCCTGATGCCAAAGTGGTTTCTGAAAGCAATGAAATAGTATCGGCGGCACCAGATGATTTGGTTCCTGTCATTAAAGGCTTTGACAGGAAGGAACTCCTCAAGAAAGTGGATAAGATATACGAGAAAAAAGCTGGCATAACATTGGCACGAGAGATAAAGAAGCAATTGATTGAGAAAATTGAATCCGATGACAAACAGCTTATGCTCGATGTAGAAACATACCGAAGATTGAGTCGATGGTGTCACCCTCGTCGTTACACTGATCGCGAAAAAAATATTCAACCTTTAGCAGAGGAAATAAGCATACTGGTTTTCGGCAAGATTATCGACCGAATTAATACTTGAATAAAAATGTTCAAATAAAAAGGAGATAATGCTCATGTCAATTTCAGATCAACAAATCGTCGCAGCATGCAGTCCGGTTTTAGAAAGCGTTGCCTATCACCCAGAAAATGCAAGTGAAAGAATATTCTTAAACGCTTATCAGATATGGTTGTTATTAGAACAAGACAACCCTGATTTATGTAGAGAATTGGAGCATTCATATGGAACTGCAAAAGGGAAAGGGGGTGGTCACTCCGTCGGACCAATACAAAGAATAGCTCAAGCTCTTGGCAGATGTCCGAATGTGGAAACACGATATATGTGCACAAAACATATCATTGTGGGCGAGTTTGAACCAAGCGGCGATCCCGATTGCGGCATATTTCGTTTGCGCTAATTATATGAAGTTCTGGATTGTGGTTTGAATGCGACGCGCTCAATTCACAAGCCACTGTTTGCATACTCAGGGCCGTCAAGTGAAATTTATTTTCCAGGACAATACCGACACGCCTAAACAAGCGTCCGGCACGCCTAAGCCCAAAATGGGTGACCAAAAGAAACGAAAAAGGCCAGTCGTAACTAACTGGTCTACAAGAAGCCACAAGCAATAACAGGGGCATAAGTTTTTATATACTGCGTGGCAGGATAATACAGCTTACTATTCCGGCAGAGGCCTATCCTTTGTTTCAGGGCAAAACCAGATAAATGCAATTCCGAGGATATAAACCAAACTCACAACAGCGCACATTCGCGCGTAATCCTCATTAAAATAATTCAAAAGCCGCCCAGCCCCCAGTGTTCCTGCTGCGGCAAGCACCCGCCCGATATTATACGCAAAACCCTGCGCGGTCGCTCGAATCCGCGTCGGGAAAAGCTCCGGCAGATACAGGGGCAGCCAGCCGAAGAAACTCGCCGTCACACCTCCGACAATAAACACCCAGAACAAAAACGCATTGCCGTATGCAAAAGGCGTTCTGAAAAGATAAGCGCAAGAACCGGCGGCCAAAATACACAGGATGAAATATGCCCATCTTCTGCTTGTCCACTTCGCCAGATATGCCGCAAGAAAAGCCCCGACAATCGCGCCGGCGGCCGACCAGATTTGTGCCCATGATTTGGCTGTTGGAATCTGTCCGCTTAATTTGTCCGCCCAGGCCGGCAGCCACTGCGTTGAACCCCACGTCCCCAAAAGTATAATCGCCCCGAGAATAGAACCTTGTATTGTTGATTTTGCCAGTCCGCCTTTGAAAATATCTGAAACGCGGTTTGCAGGCGATTGCGCCGCGGCCTGTTTCCAGCGAGGCGATTCCGGAACGAACAATAGAATAAAAAAAGTCAAAATCGCCGGCATCGCCCCCAGAAATAAAAGCAATCTCCAGGCCGAGTTGGATAACAGGGCATTTTTCCATTCCGCGGGCATACCAACAAAAGTGAAAAATGAATCGATGCTGCCAATCATCTTTACGAGGCCCAGCCCCATTAATGCAATCAGAAGAAATCCCGCGTTTGAAGCCACGCCTATAAGCCCCGCCAGCATTGGTCTTGAAGACGAAGGCCACACCTCCATCACAAGCGCAACCCCCAGCGCCCATTCGCCGCCCATACCGAGCGATGCGATAAATCTCAAGACCGCCAGATGCCACGGTGCCGTGGCAAAACCGCACAAACCTGAAAATACAGAGTATGTTGCCACGCTCCAGACAAGCGCACGAACCCTGCCGATGCGGTCGCCGAGCCAGCCAAAGAATATGCCTCCGCACGCCGCACCCACGAGGAACATGGCAATTATGACTGAAAACCAGGTGCCGATAGTCCTGCTCGCTTGCGGCCCCATCAGCTCCATTAACGCGGGTCTGGCCACAAGGGGAAAAAGTCCCATCTCAAACCCGTCAAACATCCACCCAAGCAACGCCGCCACAAGTGTCATTGTCAGCGCATATCGGGTGGTTCGACTTTGCTCACCACAGGATACCGGCTGGTCAATCATAGATTTTCCCTTGTCGGTAATCTTTCCATGCAGGCTCGAACGCTTTGTGTTCGGTTGGGACGGGTCTCGGTGCCACTGTTTCGCAACGAAACAAGTCCTGCAGTTCGGGGTCGTATTCAATTCGCAGAATTGAATTGCGCAATCCCTCGTTTTCCTGCTTGTATTTTAGCTCGGTGCCGGCAATATGAACGCCATCCGGCGAAAGCACTAAATACGAGCCGCGTGAACCGCTGCCCTGTTCCAACAGCGTTATAATCGCTTTCAAATACGCCACGCTTGCCAGTGCAAGATGCTCAGCTCTGACAGCCGCGGGAATGTCCTTTGGACTGTTTATCGAAATACATTCCTCCTTTATACGGTTCACTAGGGCAACTGCCTGTGATAGCGCATTACGGGCATCATTAATCTCGCGAATATGACCCGCCGAAGCGGTCATACGGGCCTGAATTTCGGCGATTACGTCTTTGGCTTTAAGCCTCTTTGACTTCATAAAACCATCTAATCCGGCAATCAGCCCCTCTACCTGCGCTTTAATCTCTTTTATGGCCGAATTTTTTGAAGGCATATCCGCACCATAGACATTCGCGATGAACTCAGCGGCGCGCAGCGAGCCGACCTGGCCGGAATTAAGGGCAGCTCCACCGGGCCGTTTTACGCCGTGGGTTCCCGCCATTTCGCCGACGACAAACGTCCGCTGGATATTCGATTCCCACCAGTGATTGACGGCAAATCCTCCGTTATTATGCTGGGCACAGACGGCAATCTCCAAAGGCTCTTTCCAGAGGTTGATGCCGTGTTCAGCATAAATATCGATAGCCGGCTGATTCATACAGGCAAGACGTTCGATTGGCGCATTCTGCATCGCGCCCGTCTTTTGCAAATACACAAGCGCTTCCTCTTCGAGGTCGTTCAACTCAAATTTCTTCATGGATTTTGTGCCAATCGGATTTTTTAGAAAATCCATGAAAACCCTACGACCCTTTTGTGTTTCATTAAATACCAGCACATCAATCAGCGACGACTGATAATTTGCAATTCTCTGCGGGTCAAACGGCCACTGATAACCCTTGAGAAAAATGTCGGTAGCCATCTTGCTCATACTGGGAAAATAGTCGGCAAGAAATTGTCTTTCATCGTTACCATCTGCGTCCGTACTGAAAATGCGGGGAATAACCTGCATATAGGAACCTGATACGTTCCAGCGGAACTTTGTGCTGGCAAGGCCGAACTGTGATTCGGTAAGATTCTCAGCGACGAGGCCGGCTTTGAACGCAAGGCCGTGAATACCCGTCTGCCCTTTGGGATAGACGCTTGTTTTGTATAATTCGCCCGGCCCGCCAGCAGCGAGAATAAGATTTTCGCACTGGAAAACATTGATGCCGAAACTTCTGGTGTTCAGCGTTTTCTTATCAATTGTAACGACGCCTGTGATACGTTTGTCCTTGTTTTTGCCGGCAGTGAGCAGATGCGCAACCTCCTGATTATCGTAAATCCTGATGCCGTAACCAGCGGCCTGCCTTTGCAGACATTCGCACATCATTTTACTTGTCTTTGGTCCGGCGGACGTGGCCCGCTCATACGGGTCATTGTCGGTCTTATAGCCGAGAAAGCTGCCTGTTGAATCGTGGGGAAACGGCACGCCTGCCTGGACGAGATGATAAAATTCCCGAAGCGACCCAATCGCCTCGGCAAGGGCCAGGTCGCCGTGACAGCAACCCGCAGCGGTAATGCTTTTGGCAAATGCCTCGGCTGAGTCAGGGACATCAGGACTGGTGCCCATTTTATAATAGGTTTGCTTGTCTGAGCCGCTCATTCGGGAAGCGCCAAGAGATACGCCGGCGGTTACTACCGCAATACGGTTTTGGGCGTCCCTGATTCCTTTTTGTGTGAAGAATTCATAAAGGTGGATAGCGGCGTTCATCCCTGCCGCACCGGCGCCGACGATAACGGTGTTAAATCTATGGACGGTGATTTTTTGCTTTCCTATCTTCACTGATTCCATAAGCTACCTGATATTGAAGTTTCTGCCCGTTAACCGGCTGATTTGCTCTATCGAGGCCTTCGCGAAGTCGAGCTTCGGCCACTTCTGACTTCGCTTGCTGTCGATAAGCTCTTTGGTCTTTTTTAATTCGCAGGCAAGGAGCTTATAATCCTGCTGCTCGACAATCTTCTGCAACTGCGGTTTTTCAATAGCGCTGAAAGAGCCGCCGAGCACCAAAACGCCCGCGTCGATATATTCCGGAATATTCTGTGCGTTTGTGCCGCCGGTCGGGACAAGTGAGATTAACTTATGGATAGCGGGGTCAACCGCCTTGATAAAGGATGGCCCGCCAAGCTCTTTCGCGGGGAAAACCTTGCAGAAATTCGCGCCAAGCGAAAACTGCGTTACTATTTCCGTTGCGCTGGAGCAGCCCGGGATAATTGGTAGTTTGCCGGCGTACTTTTCATAAGTCGCTTTGCTGAAATTGACTGCTGAGACAATATAATATGCCCCCGCGTTAACGACATCTTCGACGGACGGCAGGGGGGCATCCTTATGGTCCCGGTTGGCGATATTGAGCATTTCAGGATAATCTATCAAACTCGCGGAGCCAGCGACAAATTCGGGCAATTCCCTGACAAGTCGCTTGAGTTTTTCCAGCGGTTTTTTAATTCGGCAGGTAACTTCCATATTGCCGAAGCCCGCCTCAAGCAGAGATTCGGCTGTTTTAACGATATCGAGCCGGTCCTCATTGAAAACGAGAATAAAACCATCCCTGAGTAAAACCTGCACTGTTGTCTTGATGTCCATTTTTTAATCCCTTACAATCTTCTCAAATGGAATCCGCCATCGACGTTGATAACCTGCCCCGTCGAAAAATCGAGTTTGCCTTCGGCAATTGCACTGACGGCTTTTGCGACATCTTCAGGCTGACCCCAGCGTTTAATCGGCGTTACCCCATCGGCTATAAGTTTATCGTATTTTTCTTTAACGACACTTGTCATATCGGTTTCAATAATGCCGGGGCGAATTTCAAATACGCCTATCCCGAATTCCGCGAGCCGGTCGGCGTAGAGCATAGTCATCATACTAACCCCTGCCTTGCTGATACAATACTCGCCGCGGGCCGGCGAACTCGTGTAGGATGACATCGAGCTGGTATTCACAATGCGGTAACTCCTGTCCGGATACTGCTTTTTCTGTTCAATCATCCAGTTAGCCACAAGCTGCGTGAGGAAATACGGCCCTTTGAGATTAATGCCCAGCACCCTGTCAAAGCTTTTTTCGCTCGCTTCAAGCAGGTCCACTCGTTTCAGTGGCGCAACGCCCGCGTTATTGACGAGCATATCGCATCTGCCGAATTGGTCTTTCACCGCTTTTACGAGTGCCGCACGGTCGGCCTCGCTGCTGACGTCCCCCCGCAATATTATATAGCGGGTACCCTTAGCTACAATATCGTCCGATGTTTTTTGTGCCGCCTTTTCATCAGGTTTGCCATCCGCTGTGAAATCATAGTGATTGATAACTATGTCAAACCCGAGTCCTGTAAGCTCGATAGCGATTGCTCTGCCGATACCCCGACTTCCCCCGGTTACGATGGCGACTTGTCGTTTGTCCTTGAGTGATTCTTTTGCGTTCATACATCCTCACTTTGCCCTGCCCTGTTTGTAAATCGGGCCATATACCTTATTATCCCGCACGACGCAACCTATTGTGCCGCCGTCACGCATAATCTGCGAGCAGGCACTGCAGGCAATACAAACCTTATTAGAGTCAAGCTTCCCCTTGATAAGTATATCTTTAGCATAATCGGGATACGCCAGAGCCATTCTACCAGCGCCGATTATGCCGGCCATACCATTTTTCAAAACACCAGCCCCAACATACGGCAACAAATGCCGCAGCCAACTGTACCCCGGCCCCACTAAAACCATTTGCGGAAACGCCCTCTGCATTTCACCGGTCAGCCGAATCATTCTTTCCACGCCTTGAAGGGGATGCTCCGGCGACTCATAGCCGCCAATGATTGGCTTGTCATACGGTCTGCCATAATGCGGATTATAATACGGATTGGCAATCGTAACATTTATCATCGGGACATTACGCTCGGCAAGCAAAGCAAACAGCTTTTTGGGTTCGGTCAGGTCGGGTTTTGTGTAATCGTTTTTATCCACCGCCCAGCCGTAAGGGTATGGTATCGCGTCATAAATACCCAGACGCGTTGTAATAGTCCTGTCTTTTCCAAGCTTTTGTTTAATCGCGTCAATGATGGCGAGCAAGAGCCGTGTACGATTTTCAAATGACCCTCCGTATCTGCCCTGCCGGTTGTAACACGCCAGCAATTCACTGATTAGATAGCCATGACAAGCCTTGATATCAACCGCATTAAAACCAACCTCAAACGCCAGCTTCGCGGCCTTTACATAATGCTCAACCAACTCATCGAGATAGCCGTCGGTTACTATCGGCCAGTTATCAGGAATCGTTGTTTTAGTATTCTTTATCGGAGGCTGTTGCTGAATCATCGCGTCGCGATATGGGTCCCGCTGTGGAATAATCGGATGCGCAACACCCTCCGGCTTCGAATATCGGCCTGAATGTGTCAATTGCGCGACGATAATGGGGCGGTGCTGGCTATCAATCGATTCTCGAGCGGCCTTTCGCATCTCCGCAACCATATTTGTGAAGGCATCCTTGTTCCCGTCGTGAAGCCATAACTGCCGGGGATTTGCCCGGGCTTGGGGAACTACAGCGATTGCTTCAACCCATAAAATACCGCTGCCGCCCGCGGCAAAACGTTTATATCTTCTCAAAGTCAGTTCGCCGGGACAGCCCTCGCTATTCCCATCTGCGCCTTCCATAGGGTTAACGGCCAGGCGATTCGGCGCTGTAAGCGGTCCGATTTTAACGGCGGCGCCGAGAATCGAAACGTCCTTCTGCATCGGTATGTTGATTGATAACGACGCCGAAAGCTTTTGCAGGTCTTCAATTTTCTCTAAATTAAAATCAAACATCGCAGATTCTCTTTACTTAGGATAAAGATGATTATCCCAGAAAGTTCTCGCATAATCTACGCAATTAGTGTCAATTTTTAATTCAACGCGTTACCAAAAAGAGTTCGTCAATCGGCAGCGGATAGCAAATAAAACTACAACAGAAAAATAAACTTGCGCCGCATCTGTTTGCTGGCTGTAATTCAACGGGGACAATGCGGTTTCAGGTTCGAAAATATTCGTTCCTGTATTGAGTAGGGGTGAGACCTTTTACTTTGTGGAAGAATCTGGCGATATGGTCAACATTGTAAAACCCGAACTCAAGAGCTATTTCCTTGACGCTCTTGTCGGTTTCTGCGAGCATTTTGCATATCTCTTCGATTTTTATTTTTCTAATTTGCTCATATACGCTTGTGCCAAGGTTGTCGTTAAATTTCTTATAAAGATTTTTCCTTGAGATATGAAATTCTTCAATAATATCGGGGACCTGCAGAAGTGTTTTGGAATTTCTCTTTATATAATTTATTATATCCGATACAATCTTATCGTTCACTGCGATTATATCTGTTGATTGTCTTTCCTGCACTCCCACCGGCTCAATCAGGATTATCTGTGTATCTACAGCAATGCCTTTCATAATCTTATCCAGCAATGCGGCGGCATCAAATCCGCCTTTTTCGGTGTTGAGCGAGATGCTCGATAAGGACGGGTACGTCAGGTCGCATATAATGTCATCGTTATCAACTCCAAGGACGGCGACCTCATCCGGAACCGAGATTGCGGCCCTCCTGCAGGAGTCAATTATGAACTTGCCGCAGGGGTCATTGCAGGCCATTATCCCGACCGGCTTCGGCAGCTGCTGAATCCATTCACCGATGCGTTCAAGGTTCGAATCCTTAAATCTTTCTCTCTGGGGATAAGTCAATTTGCTGGCAAATGTTTTAAGTCCGGCTTTTTCTGCCGTGTCTGTAAAGTACTTTTCTCTATGCTCGGACCAGAGCATTTTTCTGAATCCGCAAAAAGCCAGATTCTTAAATCCCTTTTGAATAAAGTAGTTTGCCCCCATTTCACCTATTCTTCTGGAGTTTGTCAGAACTGTAGGTCGTGCGGATACCTTGGTATCTCTAATGGCAGACGCTATAACAATGGGAAAGTCAAGATTTTTGGAGAAGTCCACCAAGTCCGGCTCCAACATTATTATACCATCAGAATTTTTCATTATCTCCGTGAGGATTTTTAAGATGTCTGCCTGTTGAGGCGACGCATCATAAAAATCGCTGGCAACATGGTTTAACTGCCAGGGGCCGTAAATCCTCGCGTACCTCGCGATTCCGCGCATGAGATTCCTGCCCGGCGTCGCAGACAAATCTATCAGCAGCGTAATCTTAGGAACGCTTTTCATTTGGCATCCGAAAAAACATCAAAATAATATTCTCAAATATTCTTCGGTGTTTTTGATATGGTACCAGGTCGTGATATCTATTATTTTTGCCCAAACTGCCTGCGGTACTCAATCAAGCTCATGCCTTTTTCCCGCCTGAAGTATCTGGCTATGTGTTCAATGCCCGAGTAGGACAAGCTTTTCGCGATTTCAGAGATGGGTAAGTTGGTCTCGACAAGCATTTGGACGACCTGTTGGACACGGGCTTGTCTTATTTCGCTCAAAATTGAACGACCAACTGTTTTTCGGAATCGTGATTCGAGAACCCGGCGGGATAATGGCACGGCTCTTACCACGTCGTCCACATGAATATCTTCGGTGGAATGCTGCTGGACGAAATTCAGGGCGTTGACAACCTCCGGGTCTGCAACGGCGAATATATCAGTAGATTGTCTCGTTACTATATGAGTGGGGATGGCGGTAATATGTTTGTTATCGCCATTTTTTCCTGACATCAACTGGTCCAAAAGCGCAGCGGCTTCATAGCCGGCCCTTTCGTTATTGACGGCTATGCTGGAAAGAGGCGGATTAGCGAGTTCACATGCCAGGTCATCGTTATCTACGCCGAGGACGGCCACGTCGTGAGGGATATGCAGGCCCATTGTCTTGCAGGCGTCGCACACGTCTAAGGCGCGGTCGTCGTTACAAGCCATTAATGCCAGCGGTTTAGGCAGCGAGCAAAGCCATTCGCCCAGTTCGGAACGCCCGCTTCTTTTAGACCGCGTGTTCATAGATTCCAGTCCGCTTTGTGTTAGAGTGTGCGCCGTGAAGCCGGCTTTGGCCAGTGTTTCGAAAAAGCTGTTGCCCCGCGTCTGTGACCAGCAGATGTTCCTGTAGCCGAAGAACGCGAAATTGCGAAA